>NZ_JAODVR010000002.1:337341-674682 GCF_025399835.1 Haloarchaeobius sp. HME9146 | reverse complement strand
CCCCCGCGAACAGCGCGTGGGTGTGGGGGTCGACGAAGCCCGGCAAGACCGCCTGGCCGGCCGCGTCGTAGCTCTCGTCCGCCGCCGACGGCGGGTGGTCACCCGTCACCTCGTCGGTGTCGCCGACCGCGACGATCTCGCCATCCTCGACCGCGATGGCCGCGTTGTGGATGAACTCCATCGGTTCGTCGGTGCCGGGGCCGACGGCGAGTTCCTCGATGTCGTAGACGACGAGGTCGGTCACGCCGACCACCCCGCGAGGAAGTGCGCGACGGCCCTGGCGGCCGCGTCGACCGTCAGCCCGTCGCGGTCCAGCGACGGTGCGGTCTCGACGACCTCGAAGCCGGCGACTCGGTCGTCACTCGCGGCCAACCGGAGCATCCGGTAGAGTTCCCGGGTCGTGATGCCACCGGGTGTGGGCGCGCTCGCGCCGGGTGCGAACGCCGCGTCGAGGACGTCCACGTCCACGGAAACGTACACGTGGTCCACGTCTCCCAGCGAGTTGATGGCCTTGTCCACGGCGTCGACCGCGTCGTCGCCGACCTCCTCGGCGACGCGAATCTCGGCCTCGTGCTCGCGGACGAAGTCGTCGTATCGGGTCGAGGTCTCGAAGTGGCGCGCGCCGACGCAGGCGTAGGATTCGAGGCCCTTCTCGAACAGTTGGCGGTACGGCGTGCCACTGGTCGGGCCGTCGTCGGGGACCTCGCGGCAGTCCAGGTGAGCGTCGAAGTTGAGGACGCCAACGGAGCCGGATTCGAGGAGTGGGCTGACGTTCGGGACCGTCAGCGAGTTGTCGCCGCCGAGGAACACGGGCAGTGCGTCGGTCTCGTGGACCGCCGCGGTGGTGTCCGCGACGATGTCCTGCACCATCGCCACGTCCCCGCTCGGGATGGCCACGTCGCCCAGGTCCGCGATTCCGGAGACCGGGCCGGCGTCGAAATGGTGGGTCTTGACGCCAGCCAGGGAGTCGCGGATGGCGTCCGGTCCGTCAGCCGCGCCCTTCCGGCCGATGACTGCGCCGTCGTACGGTTCGCCGACGATGACCGCGTCGTAGTCGCCCGCCGTGTCGAGGGTGGCCTGTGCGACCACGTCACCGAACTGTACGTCGTTCGGGTCGCTGGAGGTGCCCTGCCAGACAGGCGGCTCTGTGAACGTCGTCATTCGTCTTCTCGCATCGGCACCCGGACGTTCGAAACCTTCGCTTCGTCGAGGGCTTCCTCGTAGCCCGCGTCGGCGTGACGGATGACGCCCATGCCGGGGTCGGTGGTGTACACCCGCTTGGCCTTCTCGGCGGCGAGGTCGGAGCCGTCGAGGACGACGTGGTTGTTGGTGTGCAGCGAGTTCCCGATGCCGACGCCACCGCCGTCGTGGACGCTCACGATGTCCGCGCCGGAGGCGGTGTTGAGCAAGGCGTTCAGGATGGGCCAGTCGGCGACCGCGTCGGAGCCGTCTTTCATGGCTTCCGTCTCGCGGTTCGGGGAGGCGACGGAGCCGGCGTCGAGGTGGTCGCGGGTGACCACGACGGGTGCCGAGATCTCGCCCTCGGCGACGAGTTCGTTGATGCGCAGGGCGAACTTCGCGCGCTCGGTCAGGCCGTCGTCGTCGGTCGAGTAGCCCAGCCAACACACGCGGCTCGGGAGACCCTGGAAGTGGACCTGCTCCTGGGCGAGGTCGATCCAGCGGTGGAGGTGCTCCTTCTCGGGGAACAGCTCCAGTATCTCCTCGTCGGTCCGGTGGATGTCCGCGGGGTCGCCTGAGAGCGCGGCCCAGCGGAACGGGCCCTTCCCGCGGCAGAACAGCGGCCGGATGTAGGCGGGCACGAAGCCCGGGAAGTCGAACGCGTCGTCGCGACCCTTGTACTCCTTGACCTGTCCGCGGATGTTGTTCCCGTACTCGAACGCGATTGCGCCCGCGTCCTGCATCGCGAGGATACCGTCGACGTGACGCTCCATCGTGTCGATACTCTCCTCGACGTACTTCTCGGGGTCGCGCTCGCGCAGGTCGTCGGCCTCCGCGACGGTGTAGCCCGAGGGGTAGTAGCCCTCCAGTTCGTCGTGCGCCGAGGTCTGGTCGGTGACCACGTCCGGGACGAAGCCACGGTCTTCCATCCCCTCGAACATGTCCGCCGCGTTCATGTGCAGGCCGATGGAGTACGGTTCGCCCGCCTCGGCGGCTTCCTGGGCCTTCTCGATGGCCTCGTCCAGGTCGTCCGTCTTCTCCATGCAGTAGCCCGTCTCGATGCGGCGGTCGATGCGGTGCTCGTCGACTTCCGCGGCGATGCAGACCCCGTGGTTCATCGTCACGGCGAGGGGCTGGGCACCGCCCATGCCACCGAGGCCACCAGTTACCGTAATCTTCCCGCGCAGACCGTCGTTGTCGGGGTAGTGCTGGCGGGCGAGTTCGGCCAGCGTCTCGTAGGTCCCCTGGATGATGCCCTGAGTGCCGATGTAGGCCCAGGAACCGGCGGTCATCTGGCCGTACATGATGAGTCCCTTCGACTCGAGCTCGTGGAAGTGCTCCCAGTCGTCCCATTTCCCAACCAGATTCGAGTTCGCGATGAGGACTCGCGGGGCGCGCTCGTGAGTCTGGAAGACGCCCACCGGCTTGCCGGACTGGACGAGCAGCGTCTCGTCGTCTTCGAGGTTCCGGAGTTCGTCGAGGATGGCGTCGTAGGCGTCCCAGCTACGCGCGGCGCGGCCGGTCCCGCCGTAGACGACGAGTTCCTCGGGTTTCTCGCCGACCTCGGGGTCGAGGTTGTTGTTCAGCATGCGCAGGGCCGCCTCCTGTCGCCACCCCTTGCACTCGATGTCCGTGCCTGTCGGGGCCCCCTGGTACTGCTTCCACTGCTCGGAGGGCTCGCCGACGTCGTGTTTCCGCTCGGGCTCGGGTTGTTGCGCCATACCTGATACTTGTGGTGCCATCCCAAAGACGTAAGGGCAGGCCTGTGCTGGTGTCTTTATATGCTAGAGGCGGTCCTCCGCGTCCGCGACCATAGTTCCTACGCCCGGGCTACCGCCGATAGCGACGCCCGAATCGACCTCTGGTGCAACGACCACTGCGACCTCCTGCATGTGGTCGGCCCAGTCGAGACGGTGGCGGACCTCGCGGCTGCCGAGGTGGGGGTCAAAGAACGGGTACAGGCAGACGACGAGTGCCTCCTCATCACCGACGAGTGCCTGCGCGACCACGCGGAGACGACCATCGACGCCTACCTCGCCCGCCACGACTGCCTGTTGCTCCCGCCGATTCGATACGAAGACGGCGAGAAGGTCGTCCGCGTGCTCGCACTCGATGCCGAGCGCCTCACCGCCTTCTTCCGCGACCTCGTCGCCGATTTCAACGTGACCGTCGAATCCAAACGCGAGGTCGCCTCGCCGGCCCGTCGGTCGCCCTCGTCGGGACTCGACGCGGTGCTTCCCACGCTGAGCGAACGCCAGCGCGAGATACTCCTGGCTGCCCACGAGGCCGGCTACTACGAGATTCCGCGCGGGACCGCCATGACCGACATCGCCGAAGTATTCGACATCGACCGCCGGACCGCAGAGGAACACCTGCGAATCGCAGAGCGCAAACTGTTCGACGCGGTCGTGCCGTATCTGTGAATACGCCGACGACTGGTCGACTCTGCACTCGCCTTCTCTACGTTGAAAGGGTCGTGCAGGTCCCCTCCTATCACCTACCCCAGCAGTGCCTGTATCACGACCAGCGAGGCGACGCTGACGAGCACCAGCGCGGTGAGTACTAGTGCAACGGGGCGGACCCCCGTCTCTCGGAGGTCCGCCACGTCGACGCTCAGGCCCAGACCGGCGAACGCGAACAGGAACAGCCAGCGGTAGGCGTTGGTCAGCTGGGTCGTATCGGCGGACGAGACGAGCGCGGTCGATGTGAGGACCATGACGGCGAAGAAACCGATGACGAACTTCGGGAAGGAGGCCCAGAGGGCCGCAGGAGAGACGGTCGATTCTCGGTCTTCTCCACGCCTTGCGTACCGCACGGAGTAGACCGCGACGAGGCCGCCGAGCAACAGGTTTCGTGTGAGCTTCGTGACGGTGGCCCACTGGCCGGCCGTCTCCGAGACTGCGAAGCCGGCGGCCGTGACGGGGCCCGTGCTGTACATCGTCAGGCCGGCCCAGACGCCAAAGACGCGGTCTGCGAGGCCGAGCCACTCGCCGATGGCCGGGTAGACGAACAAGGTGACGACGTCGAACAGGAGGATGGTGCCAGCGGCGTAGGCGATCTGTTCCTCGTTCGCGCGGATGCTCCCCGCGACGCCGACGACCGCCGAGACACCACAGATTCCTGCGCCGGCGGCCAGCAGCGAGCCGAGTTTCTGGGGCACGTCGAAGAGGAAGGCGGCGAGGAGTTCGACGAGGAGAATGGTCGCGACGACGCCGAGGGCGACCACGAGCGCGAGTTCAGCGCCAGCGTCGAGCAACGTCTCGATGGAGATCCGCGCACCCATCAGGACGATGCCAGCCTCGAGCCAGAGCTTGTGCGTCTCGGCGCCGGGTGATAGCCGGTCGGGGACGCCGACGAGATTCCGCAGCAGAATGCCGATGGCGACCGCCGCGATGAGGGCGTTGACGTGCGGAACAACGTCGCTCAGAAAGCGAGCCACGAAACCGATGCAGACGAGTGCAGCGACGCCGGGGAGGTACGACCGCAGGCTCCCCACGAGAGTGGGGGAATCAGCCACGTCAGCGCCACTGCCTTCTGTCACCGCTGGTCACCAGGGAACCGTCGCGCCGATCTCGACCAGCAGAGTGACGGCGATACCGACGCCCACGGCTTTCCAACCTCGGTCGATGGTTGCCCAGCGGTGCAAGAGTATCTCGCTTACGGATGTGGGTTCTGTTGATGACATGTCGGTGGTTGGCTGTCGCGTGGTTGGCGTCCCTCCGAGGTAGCGGATACTTTTTCCGCGGTCGTGGTCGAAGATGATGACGACGCTGACGTAATGTCGGTCGTCGATGAAACCGAGATGGTCCTCGACGCTCCTGTGTCTGTCCGAGCGTCTGTCCTGGTAGGATTAACATCCTTCGGTCTGTGCGAGGATCTCGAAGGGAGAAGCGGCCTGCCTCTCCAGACCTGCCCAATAACCAGCAACAATTCCCGGTATCGCAGACGGTGGGCCGACAGCGACCACCGGACGGAGAGACACCGCCGTATCGCGAAGAACGCTCTCGGCGGAACTCGTCCAACAGTTCATTGGCTAAGATTCACGGAGGGGCTACCCCTGTCCGGTAGAAATCCCCGCAAGACGTTTCCACTTCCTCGCCCGACGTTCAGACGATGGCCGCCGATGCGAGCGACACGCCGACGGACGAGACCACCGAAGACGTCCGAGTCCTCGCCCGCCGCGCAGACGGCCTGCTCGTGCGTGACCTCGCCGACGGCCCGGACTGGGACGCGACCAGAAATGCTGAAGACCCCCTCGCCGCACTCGACTCGCAACTCGGCGGCACGTTCCTCCTTCGCGCGACTGACTACCCGGTCCGGTTCCAGCGACAGGTCGACCGACTCCGCCCTGGGTACCGCGTCGGGGCGCGCCTGACGCGCGAACCCGATAGCTGGGCGTTGGATTCGACGACAGAACTCACCGTCCACGAGGCCGTGACGGTCGATTACGCGACAAAAGCCAGGTGGGCGTTCGCCCCCGCGGAAGGCCTGTGGCAGGACGCCGTCGAGGCGGCGGGCGGAGACCGACGCGTCGCGTCAGGTGCAGAGGTGCTGACCGACGACGGCGACCAGCCCATCGCTCACTGCCACGTGTTCGCGGACCCCGCCGGCGTCCCGCGACCTTCGATGCTCGCCGAGATGCGCGACGGGCGATCCGCACACCTCGAACTGTTCGCCAGCGACCCCGGCGAGGACCTCTCTGGTGACGTCATCGACGTCATCGTCGTCTCCCCGGCAGAGCGCCCCTACGTCGCGGTCCTCTCGGTGGCGACCGGCGGGGAATGGCTCTCGCACGACGTGCGCGAGGAGGTCGGGCTTCCCGTGGTCCACGCCGGAACGACCGGCTCGCGGACCGCCGCACAGCCGGTGCGCTGGCACGACGAGTACCTCCGGCACGAGCGGGTCGACGGGCAGGACCGGCTGTACGAGCGCGAAGGCCAGAACCCCACCGCCGATGCCACCGGGGACACCGGGTACATCGACGTCTCCAGAGGCACCGTCGAAAGCACCTCGACTCTCAGGGTCGCCGAAGCCGGCCCGGATCTCGTGTTCACGAGCACCGCAGCGGGTGACACAGTCGAAGTCGCGCGTGTGCAACTCCCGATTGACTGATATTTTCTACGCCGCCCGATACACGGAAAATGTGGGCGTACTGTTGGAGGGTCGGTCAGGAACGGATACCTGACGGTCATGCCACGTTGATAGTGTGGCTAGTGAAGGATGTTGAAGTCGATAGTTCAACACGAGGCTTGAGTAGCTGATGGTGCCCGCGAGTCAAATCAAGAGAACAACGAAAGTGAAAAATCTGTCTCTCTACAGAGAGTGGTCTTCAGGGGACAGTGTACGTCCCGATGATGTTGCTTGACGAGCCACTAGATGCGCCCCAGACGATGTTGACGGTCTGACCGGACGCAGCAGTCACGGGGAAGGTCTCCCCGGCGGTCCAAGAGGTATCCGTCCCGAAGGGCGACGTCTGGTCAGCTCCGTTTACGGTGAAGGTAATCTGGCCAGTTGCGACACCTTCCCCACCCTCGTGAGTGACTTCTATGTTGTTGGTGGCTGCACCGTTGTCCGCAAACGAGAAGCTCGCCTGCGGCACCTTCTCCTGGTTCCCGCCGATGTTCAGCACGAACGCGCCGATGACGGCCGCGAGGATGACTGTGATGGCGACCATGAGGATGACGCCGATGACCGGCGAGACTGCACGCTCTTCCGTGAATAGCTGTTTGAGTTTCATCTGTATACTCCCCGGATACAGGGCACCAGAGCGACGACTACGCGCTGAGAATCTCGGCGGGTTTCGCTGCTTCGGGGGCGACCCCGTAGTCCTTGCTGGAATAAGCACTCATTAGAATATAAAGTTTTCTTGGCTGTTATGTTTTTTACTATACACCAATTCTGGCTGATTTGTCGCTCGAAAAGAGGTGGTCCAGTCGGTCCAGTAATAACTCATTCCAACGGTTTATCTGCCAAGCCGAGGCCAGAGTCGCCGTTATGTGTACCAACTACTCGAAACGGCGGAGGCGATGAACGTGGGCCACCGTGCACTCGTGGCGTACCAACGAGCCGATGGTCGACTCTCGATACATCACTCCCAGTGGGGCGCACTCGGCTGGCAGTTGCTCACCACCTGCCGACCGAACAGCCCGTTCGGCGCGAATAACGACTGGGAAGCACAGTGTCACGAAGCCATCGTCGACGGTGAGGAACCAGACCCACCGACCGAGCCGGACACACCTGTCGACCCCAACCCCCGGACCGTGGTCGCCGACCTCGACGACCTCACCGGCCAGTTCGACTTCCTAGAATACGAGGCGTGTTACGTGGTTTCCCGGTCGGTCGACGTTCGTGGATTCCAGCCACTCTGGTTCGCGCGGGCCCTGCCGGACGCCGACCCTGTCGGAGACGGCGCACTCGTCTCACTTCGGCGCGATCGCGACCCGGTCGAGGACGCAGCTCGGCTCACGGCCTGGTTCCGGGGCGTCGCCGATACCATGGTAGCGATGCAAGAGCGAGGGGCTCTGACCGACGATGCTGTGCACGTCCATCTCCGCGAGCGCTGCCGCGAGTGGGCAGCGGACGGCCGCGAGGTGTACGTGGGCTGACCCTGTCGCGGGCCGTTTTTATACGCTCGCGCCGGTAGGGAGAATCGTGACGCGACAGGGAACGGCAGACGGCGACAGGACAGTCGTCACGCCGGACCACGAGACAGCCAGGTCCGTCGTCGACGACGGCCTCGCCGACGGTCAGCTCGTGACGGTGTTCGGCCGCTGCACCGTCAGCTACGACGGCCGGGCGACGAGCCAGCTCGGCCTCGGCGACCGCCACGTCATGTGCAAGCCCGACGGGACCGTGCTGGTCCACACCGACGAGGGACAGAAACCGGTGAACTGGCAGCCGCCGGGCTGCCGGCAGGAGGCACGGCTCTCTGAGGAGGGGACCCTGGAGCTATTCAGCACGCGGGACTCGCCGACAGAAGAACTGCTGGTCACCTTCGAGCGCATCCGGCAGGTCTCGGTCTTCTCCGTGATGGACGACGAGCAACTGACTCTCGCCGGCTCGGAGGAGGACCTCAGACAGCGCATTCTCGACGAACCGGACCTCGTCGAGTCGGGGTTCGTCCCGCTTGCGACCGAGCGTGAGACCGCCGCCGGGGCGGTCGACATCTACGGCCGCGACACCGACGGGAACGTCCTCGTCCTCGAACTGAAGCGCAAACGTGTCGGTCCCGACGCTGCAAGCCAGCTGAACCGCTACGTCGAGGCACTCCGCAGGGATCTGCACGCTGGCGCGACGATACGGGGAATCCTGGTCGCACCCTCCATCACCGACCGGGCGCGTCGGCTCCTGGCGGAGAACGGACTGGAGTTCGTCGCGCTGGAGCCGCCGTCGCCCTAGCTGCGGCTCCCGGTGTGCACGAGAGAAGACGGTACCGAGGCGTTACTGGTGACTGCCGAGCCGAAGGGTCCGTTGACGAATCTCGCCACAGCTCGGACAGAGGTGCGTGTAGCGCACGGTTCCGCCGTCCGTCTGAGCCTTCCAGTGGCCGTCCGCGTCCTCGTTGCCACACTTCGGGCAGACGAGGTCGACGTCGTAATGCGTCGTGAGGCGGTCGAACGCGCTCGCACCACGCCTGGTATGTGCAGACATACCATGGTCTACACCGTGCCGGCACAAAAAACGTCCGGTCAACATGTTGGCTGGATACTGATTCGTCTCGTGAACCGGTGAACGGCCACTCTGGCTGGACTGAAGAAACTCGAATCCCTGCGGGCTGTCGATATCCACCGGCAGTCAGCGCCGACAGACTCGCTCTTTTCACGCAGGAGCCAGTGGGTTCCGAGCATGGAACACGTCGACATCGACGACATCGAGAGCCAGTTCCTCGGAGACTCCGACCTCGACCGACGCGGCCTCTCGGACCCGCTTGGGACCAGCGACCTCGCCATCAACTACTACTCGCTGGAACCGGGAGAGTCCTTCTCGGGTGGGATGCACACCCATCTGGACCAGGAGGAGGTCTTCTACGTCATCCAAGGGACGGCCACGTTCGAGACTCCCGACGAGTCCGTCGAGGTCGGGCCCCACGAGGCCATCCGGTTTGCCCGCGGCGAGTACCAGCAGGGGACGAACGAATCCGACGAGCAGGTCGTCGGGCTCGCGCTCGGTGCCCCGAAAGGCAGCGAGGACGTCCGGGTCCCGATGGGCTGTCGCGAGTGCGGCGAGAGCGACTCGCTGCAGTTCATCATGGGCGAGGACGGCGAACAGCTCCGCTGTCCCGAATGTGGCATGACGAAGGACATCTGAAACCGGGACTCAGTCGAGTTCGCGCTTGAGGTCGTCGAGGATGCGAAGCGCCTCCATCGGCGTCGTATCCGCGACGTTCAGGCCGGCGAGACGCGCACGGACACCGTCGAGTTCGGGCGAACGGTCGACAGACCCGCCATCCGCGGTGGCTGCTTCTTCAGCACCGTCGACTCCCGGCTTTGCAACACCGTCGACCGACGCTGCCGGGTCGGCACCTGTCTCTTCCGCCAGCAGTTCGTGCGCTCTCTCCAGCACCGCGTCGGGCACGCCCGCGGCCTGGGCGACCTCGACACCGTAGGAGGCGGTCGCCGCGCCACGGCCCACGTCGTGGTTGAACTGCACCTCGCCGTCGACCTCGGTCGCGTCGAAGTGGAGGTTGAACACGCCGGCGAGGTCGTCGGCGACCGCGGTGAGTTCGTGGTGGTGCGTGGCGAACAGCGTGGTCGCGCCGAGTTCGTCGTGGACGTACTCCGTGACGGCCTTCGCGAGCGCGAGCCCGTCAGCGGTCGAGGTACCACGTCCGACCTCGTCGAGCAACACGAGCGAATCCTCGGTCGCGTCCCGGAGGATGTCCGCGAGTTCGGTCATCTCGACCATGAACGTCGACTGCCCACCGGCGATGTCGTCACTCGCGCCGACCCGGGTGAAGATGCGGTCCAGGATTCGCAGGTCCGCGGACGCGGCGGGGACGAAACAGCCAGCCTGTGCGAGCAGGCAGATGGTCGCGACCTGGCGCATGTACGTCGACTTCCCGCTCATGTTCGGGCCAGTGATGACCGCAAAGAACTCGTCGGCGTCGAACTGTGCGCCGTTGGGGACGAACGAGTCCTGGGTCTGCTCGACGACGGGGTGGCGGCCCGCCTCGATGTCGATGCCGGTCTCGGAGAACTCGGGCCGCGTGTAGTCGTTCTCGGCCGCGACGGTCCCGAACGACACGAGCACGTCGAGGGCAGCGATGCGGTCCGCCAGCGCCTGCACGCGCTCGGTCTCGGCCGCGACGGAGGACCGGACCTCCCGAAACAGGTCGTATTCGAGGTCGTCGGCCCGCTGTTCGGCCCGCAGAATCTCGTCCTCGCGGGACTTCAGCTCCGGCGTGTAGAACCGCTCGGAGTTCTTCAGCGTCTGGCGACGGTTGTAGTCGTCGGGCACCCGGTCGAGGTTCGGGTTCGTGACCTCGATGTAGTAGCCGTGGACCTGGTTCTTCCCGACCTTGAGCGAGTCGATACCCGTTCGCTCGCGCTCTTTCGCCTCGAGGGAGTCGATCCAGTTCTTGCCCGAGCGTTCGGTCTCTCTGAGGTCGTCCAGTGTCTCGTCGTACCCCGACTCGATGACGCCGCCCTCGGTCACCTCGATGGGGGGTTCCTCTCGGATGGCCCGGCCGATGAGGTCGCGCACGTCTTCGAGTTCGTCGAGGCCGTCTCGGAGGGTGGCGAGGCGGTCCGTTTCGAGGTCCGCCATCGTCTCCTTGAGCTCGGGAACCACGTCGAGCGTGTCCTTCAGCGAGCGCAGGTCCCGGGCGTTGGCGCGGCCGCGGGAGACCCGGGTGATGAGCCGTTCCACGTCGTACACGTCCCGGAGCAGTTCGTGGAGTCGCTCGCGTGCCACCGGGTCGTGGGCGAGTTCGCCGACCGCGTCGAGGCGGCCCTCGATTCGGTCCTGGTCGACGAGTGGGCGGCGGAGCCAGTCCGTGAGTTCGCGGCGACCCATCGCGCAGGCAGTCTCGTCCAGCACCTCGACGAGGGTCGCGCCCTCGACGCTTCTGACGGAGCGACGCTCGAACAGTTCGAGGCTGGCGATGGCGGTCGGGTCGAGGACCACGTACTCCCGCGGGTCGTACCGCGTGAGGTGGTTCAGGTAGTCAAGATAGCCCTCTTCGCCGCCGCGGGTGTACTCGGCGTAGGCGAGCAATGCACCGCAAGCGCGGACCTCGGCGTCGCCCGCCAGCAAGGCGTCGGGGTCGCCGAAGTACTCGGTGACCTTCGCGCGGGCCTTCTCGGTGGTAAACGCGGTCCGGTCGTAGGGCGAGACCATGCAGTCGGCAGGGAAGGTATCGGCGCTGGCGTCGGGCCCGACGATGGCCTCGGCGGGGTCGAACCGGCCGATTTCGTCCGCGACGGTCGGGGCGTTCGGCGGGGCCGTGGCGTAGAAGTCGCCCGTCGACACGTCGAGCACGGAGAAACCGTACTCGCCGCCCTCGCCGGTCGGGTCGTCGGGGTCGCCCGTCTTCGTGAGGCAGGCGACGAAGTTGTTGTCGTCGGTCGCGAGCAGTTCGGCCTCGGTCAGCGTCCCTGGTGTGACGATGCGAGTGACGGCCCGGTCGACCACGCCGCTGGCCTCGTCGGGGTCCTGCACCTGGTCCGCGACCGCGACCCGGTAGCCCGCATTCAGCAGCGATTCGATGTAGCTCTCGGCGTTCGCGATTGGAACCCCGGCCATCGGGTATCTGCCCGTCGAGTCCTCGCGCTTGGTCAGGGTCACCTCGCAGATGCGCGAGGTCGCCTCGGCGGCGGCACAAAAGGTCTCGTAGAAGTCACCGACCTGGAAGAGCACGAGCGCGTCGTCGTAGCGCTCGGTCAGTTCGTAGTACTGGCGCATCATCGGCGTCAGCTCGTCGGCCTGCTCGGCCATCTTCTCCGGCGGTCCGAGCGCTGCGTCCATACGCAGACGGCTGGTGGGTCGCGTGGAAATATCTGCTGGATTCGGGTCCGGCGTGGCCTCTCCGTCTCACCACCGCAGGGGCCGCACGAGTCGGCGGGCGACCCGAAGCCCGTTCTCCCTGACGAACGCGACCGCCCCGACCTTCGACTCGTCGAGGGCGTATCGTGGCGTTCCTTCGGCCTCGTCGACGTGGTAGACGATATCGTTGGCACTCGCTGCGTCGAGCGCCTCGCGGACCCGTGACTCCGTCAGGTCACAGGCCGCGGCCAGTTCCGGGACGGTCTTCGGTCCCGATTCGAGTTCCTCGGCGACCAGGTGCATGTGGTTCATGACCAGCAGCACGTCGTCGGCGTCCACCTCCTCCCGGGAGGGCTCGTCTCGCCGCCCCTCGACGAAATCGCGACGAGTGTCGAGCAGCACCCAGAGACCAGCGACGGCGGCGAGAACGGGGACGAAGAGCGGGTCCCCGGTCCCGACCTCGCGAAGCTCCAGCCCGACCCACACGACGCCGAGAAGGACGGCGAGCGCGCCGAGCCCGGCCTTCACCCACCGACCATCGACCCCTCGCGCCGTACGCGCAACTGCCGCGCCCTCGAGCACGAGCACCGCGGCGAAGAACGCGAGGACGACCGATTCGTCGTCGATGAGGACTGACAGGACGGCAACCGAGAGGCAGAACGAGACCACTGTCCGCCACGTGTATCGCTCGCCGGCTGCACGAAGGAGGGCATCTCGCATACCCGGGTCTGGCACCCGGCGGTACTTGAATCCAGGCGACACCTCACTGACAGCACACTTTCATCAGCGATGCCCGCGTCTCTTCACGTATGCCACTCCACGCGGTAGAGGACCTCGACGACGCGTACACCGTGACGCGCTCGTTCCTCGGCTCCCTCGGGCGGTCCGACTGGCTGAAGCTCGCCCTGGTCGTCCTGTTCGTCGGCGGCCCGGGCGCGAACTTCGCCTCGTTCCAGTACAGCGTCCCCGCAAACTCCGACGGCGGTGGGGTCCCGCCCGTCGATGTCGGCCAGCTCACCGTCCCCGACATCTGGCTCATCGCGGCCCTCGTGGCCGCCGTCGCTGCCTTCGTCGTCGCCCTGCTGCTCGTCGGGTCCATCATGGAGTTCGTCTTCGTCGAATCCCTGCGCCAGGAGACCGTCGCGATTCGGCGCTACTGGCGCGAGCACTGGCGGGCTGGCCTGGGCCTGTTCGGCTTCCGGCTCGTCCTCGGGCTGCTGGTGTTCGGCTCGGTGGCCCTGTTCGCCGGGTTGTTCGTGCTGACCATGCTGGGCGGTGGACCGCCCCGGTCGGTGTTCGCGGTGTTCGCGGTGGCGCTCGTGCTGGTGCCACTGTTCCTCGTCCTGGCCGTGATCGTCGGGGTCGTCAACGGGTTCACGACCGTGTTCGTCGTCCCCATCATGCTCGTCGAGGAGGTCGGCGTGCTCGCGGGCTGGCGACGGCTCTGGGGGACGATTCCGGCGAACTGGACGCAGTACCTCGCGTACGCCGTCGCCGGGGCCATCCTGTCGATGGTCGGCGGGGCGGTCGTCGGCATCGTGGCCGGTGTCGCGGCCCTGGTCCTGCTGGTCCCGTTCGGCGCGCTGTTCGGCGGGGGCTTCCTGCTGTTCTCAGCCGTCGAGGCGCTCGGCATCCTCGTCATGGCCGTCGCCGCGGTGCTGTTCGTGGTGTGTCTGGTGGCTGTGGCCGCGGTTGTGCAGGTCCCGGTCCAGACCTACCTCCGGTACTACGCCATGCTCGTCCTCGGCGACGTAGCTCCCGACCTCGACCCGGTGCCGGAACAGCGCTCGGCCGTCCGTGCAGACGACGAGGAGGGGGATGGCGGGAGTGGCGCTGGCGAATTCGACGAGAGTGATGGCGTCGGCGGTGCCGACGAAACCGACACACACAGACAGTAATTCAACTCTACTTTATCTACTTCAATCTGATTGGGAAGCATTTATCACGGCTCCGTAGCACAGGGAATACTGCGGCCGGCGACCACCCTCCCGACGTGCGGTTTGCCACGAGTGCCTGGCCGACGAGAGGCATCTCTGGCGACGGAACCGGACAGCCACGCGTCTCGACACGCCCCGGTCCTTCGGGCACGAGACGTGTCGGCGCGGTGGGCGTCATCACCCACACACCCGGTAGCGGGACGGTCGCATCGAGTCGTTCGCTTCACAGCATCCATGAGCAAGCAATCTACCGCACCGACCACCGACGTCCGGTCCATCCTCGACCGGGCACGCACAGGCCACGAGACCGACCTCCCCGAGACGGCGTGGGAGGACATCCACACCGATATCGAGCGCAGCCTCTACGACGGCGCGACCACCGACGAGGTGTACGAGGCGATCCTGCAGTCGCTCACCGCCCGGGTCGAGCGCGACCCCGAACTCAAGCGGGTCGCCGCGGCTGTCTTCCGCCAGCAGTACTACCGCGAGGTCATCGGCGAGGACCTGACCGGGTTCGACCTCGACCAGGCGTACCGCGCGACGTTCGTCACGAACGTCGAACGCGGTGTCGACCTCGGGCTGCTCGATGACCGTCTCCTCGACCGCTTCGACCTCGCCGACCTCGCCGAATACCTCGAACTCGACCGCGACGAGGAGTTCGAGTACATGGCGATGGAGACGCTGTACCAGCGCTACTTCCTCAAGACCGAGCAACACGGCGAGCGCCTCGAACTCCCGCAGGCGTTCTGGATGCGCGTCGCGATGGGGCTCGCCATCGAGGAAGACGACCCCCAGCAGCGGGCGAAGGAGTTCTACGACGTGCTCTCGAAGCTGGAGTTCACGCCCTCCTCGCCGACCCTGTTCCACAGCGGGACGGCCCATCCACAGCTCTCCTCCTGTTACCTGACCACGGTCGAGGACGACCTCGAGGGTATCTTCGACGCCTACAAGCACCACGCACAGCTCTCGAAGTGGAGCGGTGGCCTCGGCAACGACTGGACCAACCTCCGGGCCGCCGGGTCGCTCATCCAGTCGACCGGTGTCGAATCGACCGGCGTGGTCCCCTTCCTCCGCATCAGCAACGACGTGACCGCGGCCATCAACCGCTCGGGCAAGCGCCGCGGCGCGGCGTGTGCCTACCTCGCCTGCTGGCACCTCGACTTCCCGGCGTTCATAGACCTGAAGCGCAACACCGGCGACGAGCGCCGGCGGACCCCGGACATGAACACGGCGGCCTGGATACCGGACCTGTTCATGAAGCGGGTCCGAGCCGACGAGAAGTGGACCCTGTTCAGCCCGGACGAGGTGCCAGACCTCCACGAGTTGTCCGGCGAGGCGTTCGAAGAACGCTACCAAGAGTACGAACAGCAGGCCGAGGACGGCGAGCTCCGGCAGTACGAGCGCGTCGACGCCACCGATCTCTGGCGGCAGCTGCTCACGCGCCTGTTCGAGACTGGCCACCCGTGGGTGACGTTCAAGGACCCCTGCAACGTCCGGTCGCCGCAGGACCACGTCGGCACGGTCCACTCCTCGAACCTCTGCACCGAGATCACGCTCAACACCAGCCAGGACGAGCACGCCGTCTGCAACCTCGGGAGCGTCAACTACGCGACGCACGTGTCGGGCGGCGAGCTGGACCGCGAGCACCTCGCGGACACCATCGAGACGGCGATGCGGATGCTCGACAACGTCGTCGACCTCTGCTTCTACCCGACCGAGGAAGCAGAGCTTTCGAACATGCGCCACCGCCCCATCGGGCTCGGGACGATGGGGTTCCACGACGCCCTGCTGCGGCTGGACGTGCCGATGGCGTCCGAGGCGGCCGTCGAGAAGGCGAACCGTTGGCAGGAGTTCGTCTCCTACCACGCCATCCTGAACTCCTCGAAGCTGGCCGCCGAGCGCGAGCCCTACCCCTCCTACGAGGGGTCGAAGTGGGACCGCGGGCTGCTCCCGCAGGACACCGTCGACCTTCTCGAGGACGAGCGCCGCCGGGAGATTCCGACCGACCGCGAGGAGACGCTTGACTGGTACGTCGTCCGCGAACACGTCGAGGAACACGGGATGCGGAACTCGAACACCATGGCCATCGCGCCCACGGCGACCGTCTCGACCATCAACGGGACGACGCCCTCTATCGAACCGCTGTACTCGAACCTCTACGTCAAGTCGAACATGTCCGGCGACTTCACGGTCGTCAACGACCAGCTCGTCGCGGCCCTCCGGGAACGCGACCTCTGGGACGACGAGATGGTCGACCGCATCAAGTACCACGACGGGTCGATTCAGGAGATAGACGACATCCCCGACGACCTGCAGGAGCTGTACCGCGGCGCGTTCGAGATCGACCCGCGCCACCAGCTCCGGTTGACCGCACACCGCCAGACGTGGCTGGACCAGTCCATCTCGCACAACGTCTTCTTCCCGTCGACCGACGGTTCCCTGCTCGCCGACGTGTACGAGACCGCGTGGGAACTCGGCCTGAAGACGACCTACTACCTCCGGACACTCGGTGCCTCCCAGATAGAGAAGTCTACGCTCGATATGGCCGAGTACGGGAAGACACAGCACCGCGGCGGTGGCTCGTCGAAGACCGTCCAGTCAGACGGTGGCGAACCCGCCCAGGAAGGCGACCTCTGTCGGGTTGAGGACCCGACCTGTGACGCCTGCCAGTAACGCTTGCCGACCACCACTTCACAGTCTCTCACCGATGCCGATACTCAACGACGACACGGAACACGACCCGAACAAGATACTGCCGATAGACTACGACTGGGCCCGCGAGTACTACGAAGCGGGTGTGAACAACAACTGGGTGCCCCAGGAGATTCCGATGCAAGAGGACATCTCCCAGTGGAACGGGGACGCGCTCTCCGACGCCGAGCGCCAGCTCGTCGAGTGGAACCTCGGGTTCTTCTCGACGGCGGAGTCCCTCACCGCGAACAACATCGTGCTCGCGGTGTACGACCACGTGACCGCCCCCGAATGTCGTCAGTACCTGCTCCGACAGGCCTACGAGGAGGCCATCCACACCGACACGTTCATCTACTGCTGTGACTCCCTCGGGTTCGACCCCGAGTACCTCTACGGGATGTACGACCGCGTGCCCTCTATCGAGGAGAAAGACGAGTTCGTCGTCGACCTGACGCGGGTCATCAATCAGGACGACTTCACCATCGAGACGGACGAGGACCTCCGTGACTTCCTCCAGGACCTCGTCGGCTTCTACGTCATCATGGAGGGTGTCTTCTTCTACGCCGGCTTCGCGATGATGCTCGGCCTCAAGCGCCAGAACAAGATGGTCGGTGTCGGCCAGCAGTTCGAGTACATCATGCGCGACGAGTCGCTCCACCTCGGCTTCGGCGTCGACCTCATCAACCAGATTCGCGCCGAGAACCCCGGTGTCTGGACCGACGACTTCGGGGACGAGGTAATCGACCTCATCACCGAGGCGGTCGAACTGGAGCGGATATACGCCTACGAAGCCTGCCCCGACGATATCCTGGGGATGAGTCCAGACCAGTTCGCCGAGTACGTCGAACACGTCGCCGACCGTCGGCTCGGGCAGCTCGACCTGCCGGAACAGTACGGCACCGAGAACCCGTTCCCATGGATGTCCGAGCAGGTCGACCTCAACAAGGAGAAGAACTTCTTCGAGACGCAGGTCACGGAGTACCGGAGCGGCGGGAGCCTCGACTGGTAGCCCGGTCGTCGACCTGGAACGGTCTCAAACGGTCCCGTCGACGATGTCGGCGACGCGCTGGCGGTCGAACAGCTGTTCGTCGCTGGTCACCTCGCCGAACACCTCCGGGTAGAGCTGCTGTGCGCCACGTTCAGTCAGGAACAGGTTCTGTATCGGTCCCTGGAAGAGGTAGCCACCGCGGTAGACACGTCCCTCCTGGACCGCAGAGAGTTCGCTGGCGACAGGGTGGTACCGCATGAACGAGAGCACCGTGTCCCGGAACTCCTGTGCCGACTTGCGCTCGTGGGCCCGCAGCATGATGACGTCGGGGTCGACCTCGAGCATCGTCTCGTAGTCGATCTTCCCGCGGTCGGTGGTGCTCAGCCCCTCGATACCCGACCCGGCGAGCGCGTCACTGACGCCGAGGTCGTGCCACTGCTTCTTGCTCGTTCCCTTGTCGTTGAGGCGGTACGGCGAGAACTTCTCGGGTTCGTCGCTGCCGGCGTAGACGAGCAGGACGTTGGGGCGCTCGTCCGCCGGTGGGAGTCTGCGCTGGACGTCCGCGATGAACTTGTCGTGGAGCGCCTCGAAGGCCTCGTAGCGCTCCTGTTCGCCGAAGACCGTCGCGACCTTCTCGAACGCCTCGTAGAGGGTGTAGTAGCGGTAGTCGTGCCACTGGTCCTCCCGGCGGAAGTGCAGGTTGCCGACGAAGGGCCCGACGTTCTCGATTATCTCCTCGACGTCCCCTTCGCTCCAGTCGAACCAGTTGACGAGCATCTGGGGGTCCATCAGGTGGACGTCGTTGTCGAGTTCGTAGAATATCTCCTTGGACATGCCCGCTTCGCCGAGGTCGTTCGCTTCGATTGACTCGCGGTCGACGCTCACGCCCGGGAGTTCGTCGTAGACGTAGGTGTAGTACCGACCGGAACCGCCGATACCGGTCATACCGTCGCCCTTGCCGAGGGCAACGCCCATGTCGGCGTAGCCGCCGTCGTAGGCGACCCACTGCTCGGGGACCGACTCGAACGTGACCTCGCCGACGGGTGCCATCGTGACCGAGTACGGGGTGTCTTCAGTCGTCGTCTGTTCGGTCTGGGTCGACCCAGTATTACCGCCCGACTCTGTCGTTGTTGGCTCCGCGCCACCGCCGTCCTGTCCGGCACAGCCAGCTACCAGCCCACCCAGGGCCGTCGCACCACCGATTTTCAGGTAGTCGCGCCGCGTCGGTCCGTCGTGGGTCGTGTTTTCGCGCATCGTCAGAAGTCTCCGTTTATGATATCGGCAACGCGCTGGCGGTCGAACAGCTGCTCGTCGGCCGGCGTCTCACCGAGTCCCTTCCACGCCCCAAACGTCTCGGGGTAGAGCTGCTTGGCCGCGATCTCGGTCTGGAACAGGTTGATAATCGGTCCCTGGACGTTCTTCCCGCCGCGGTAGACGCGCCCGTTCTTCACCGCGGTCAGTTCCTTCCCGAGGTCGTCCTCGCGCATCACATCGACGACGCGGGTCTGGAAGTCCTCGACGGAGTCGGTGAACCCGAACGCGTTGTGCGAGATGAGCACGTCCGGGTCCGCCTCGAGCAGCGCCTCGTAGTTGACCTGCCCGTCCATGCTCACGCCGGCCTCGGCCCAGACGTTGTCGACGCCCAGGTCGCGGTACTGCTTCTTCGCCATCCCCGGCTGCGTCGGGTCGGTGAGGTAGAACACGCCTGAGCCGACGAACTGGTCACCGGGAATCAGGAACGCGAGTCCGACGGAGGGCCGCTCGGATTCCGGCGGCACTCGCTCGGAGATGGTCGAGAGCATCTCGTCGTGGACGGATTTGAACGCGGCAAACCGGTCCTCTGCCCGGAACGCGGTGGCGACCCGCTCGAACGCCTCGTACAGTGTGTAGTGCGGGTAGTTCGGGCCGATAGACTCCTGCGGACGGCGGATGAAGCTCCCGAGCCACGGTGCGACGGTATTCTCCAGTTCGGAGATGTCCGCCTCGTCGAACTCGAAGTAGTTCTTCGCGTTGTTCGGGTCGATGAGGAGCAGGTCCGGGTCGATATCGTAGAATATCTCCTTGTCGTACTCGCCCTCCTGCCGGAGCGGCGTAATCTGGGCGGGGTCGACGGAGACGCCCGGCAGTTCCGCGAGCATGTCCATCGGGAGGCTCTGGGTGTCCTGCATGCCGACGAGAGCGTCACCCTGGCCGAGCGCGATGAGCATGTCCGCGTAGTCCGCCCGGTAGACGACGACCGAGTCCGGAACCGATTCGAAGGTCACCTCGGTCCGTGGCTTCATCGAGACCGTCCACGACTCTGGAGTCTCTGTCTCCTCGGCCGACTCGTCCGTCGCCCCGGACTCGGTCGCCGCGGGTTCGTCCGTCGCCGTTGCGGTCTGTGTGCTGGTCGGTTCGGAGTCACCGGTATCGCTCTGCCCGGCACAGCCAGCAAGGAGGCTGCCGCCGACGAGGGCTGTGCCGTACTTGAGATACGCTCTTCTCGTTGGGTCGTTCGGACCGGTTTCGTCTTCGGACATAATTTTAGGCTCGCCTAAAGATTCATAACCGCTTCGATTTTTAGGTCGGCCTAAAAACAATGGCGGGTCGGATAGATGGACCAAGAGTCGGCTGGAGAACGGTCTACAGGTCCGACGAGACGCGAGCGACCACCGCGTCGGCAACGACGACGACCGAGAGGAGCGTCCCGACGAGGAACGAAACCAGTCCGCCCCAGCGGACGCCCGACTGGACGGCGTAGGACTCGTAGAGTCCCCAGCCCGAGACGAGCAGGCACGGCGTCGCGAACACGGCCAGAGCAGTGTCGGCCGAACTGTCAGACCAGACCGCCCGGGCGACGAGCGTCGCCCAGAGTGCCCCCGTGGCGAGCACGAACACCGGAACAGAGGCGAGGAAGCCATCGCGTCCGGAAGACGGTCCCCCCGGTAACGCGCCGAGTCGCAGCGCGTCGGCAGGCAGGACCGCGACCCCGACCAGCGTCAGGAACCCGGCCGCGAGCAGGTAGGATGCGAGGCGGGCGGTGCGCGCCGGTCCGGGTAGCAGGCCAGAGTCCGTCATTCCGAGTCGCCGTCGAGTGCGGCGTGTGGCGAGATGTGCGGCCCGGTCGGGCTCTCGCTGTCGACGGTCGCATCCACCTCGAAGACGTCCGCGAGGAGTTCCTCGGTGACGACCTCCTTGGGCGGGCCCCAGTCGTACAGTTCGCCGTCTTTCATCGCGACGAGGTTGTCCGCGAACCGGGCCGCCTGCCCGATGTCGTGGAGGACGACGCCGACGGTCACGCCCTGCTCGCGGTTGAGCGTCTGGACGACCTCCATCACGCGGAGCTGGTGGTGCAGGTCGAGGTACGTCGTCGGCTCGTCGAGCAACAGGACGTCTGTGTCCTGTGCGAGCACCATCGCGATCCAGGCGAGTTGCTTCTGGCCGCCGCTGAGGTTGTTCATCGACTTTTCCCGGAGGTGGTCGACCCCCGCGAGGTCGATGGCGCGTTCGACCGCGGCCTCGTCCTCCTCGGTGACCGACTCGAAGAAGCCCCGGTGTGGGTAGCGCCCGTGGTAGACCAGTTTCTCGACCGTGAGGCTCCCGGGCGATTCGTTCTCCTGCGAGAGCAGGCCCAGCCGCTGGGCGAGCGTCTTCGCGTCGACCGACTGTATCTCCTCGCCGTCGAGGAGCACGCGGCCGTGCCAGGGGTCGAGCTGGTTCGCCATCGATTTCAGGAGCGTACTCTTCCCGCTCCCGTTCGGGCCGACGAGCGCCGTGACCTCCCCCTCGGGGAGGACGACGGTGTCGACCTCGACGACGGGGTCCTCGGTCGCCGGGTAGCCGATGACGAGGTCGTTCCCCGTCAGCTCCGACGATTGCTGGGCTCTCGCGTCGCGGCCCTGTGCCGCGTCGGACCGACCGGTTTCACGTGCCGAGTCCGCTCGTGGTTCTCGTGGTGGCTGGTTCTCGACCATCAGACGTCACCCAGGTTCTCCTGTTTGCGCATCAGGTAGAGGAAGTACGGCCCGCCGACGAGGCCGGTCACGATACCGACCGGGATCTGGACGGGGTTCAACGCGAGTCTCGCGCCCACGTCCGCGGCGACCATCAGTGCGGGGCCGGCGAAGACGCAGCCGACGATGAGTTTCTTGTAGTCGCTGCCGACGAAGGTGCGGACCATGTGCGGGACGATGAGGCCGACGAACCCGACGATGCCGGCGACGGCGATGCTCGCGGCCGCCGCGAGGACCGCGACGCCGGAGAGCGCGAACCGCACCTTCTCGACGTTCATCCCGAGCGACTTCGCGGTGCTCTCACCGAGCAGGAGGACGTTCAACTGCCGAGAGCCGACCAGCGCCAGGAACAGCGCAAGGACGGTCCACGGCAGCGCCATCCGGACCTGCTCCCAGTCGGTACCGGTGAGCGAGCCGGTGGTCCACGCGATGGCGGACTGGACGACACCGATGTCGTCCGCGAAGAAGAACAGGCCGGTCTGGAGGCTGTTGAAGACGGTCCCGACGATGACGCCAGCGAGCACCAGCCGGACCGGCGAGGTCCCGTTCTTCCAGGCGATGGCGTAGACGATGAGGAACGCGACGGCACCGCCGACCGCGGCGATGAGGGGCAGGAACGTCGTGAGCCCGGAGAAGACGACGAGCGTGAGCAGTATCATCAGCCCGGCACCCGAGGAGACGCCGAGGATGAACGGGCTCGCCAGCTCGTTCCGGGTGACCGCCTGGAAGATGGCCCCCGAGACGGCCAGGTTCATGCCGACGAGGACTGCCACGAACACCCGCGGCAGGCGGATGTTCCAGACGATGAGGCTCTGCTTGTTCATCTCGGGGACCTCGCCGCCGAGGATGAACGCCTCCCACGCCTTCGGGTTCAGCACCACGTCGGGGTTGAACACCGCTTGCCACGCCTCGACGAGCGTCATGGAGAACGCGCCGAAGCTCACCTGCACCAGCCCGCCGAAGACGACGACGACGAGGCTCGCGAGACAGAGCGTGACCAGCGAACCGTCGACCCACCCGAGCACGCCCTCGCTGGTGGAGCCAGCGTGCGACCCGGACGTCGGTTCCCCCGCCATGCTCAGTCGTCAGCCTCCGGGGACTGTTCGGCCGGTGGCTCGCGCTCGGCCTCTATCCGGCGGGCGTACTCGAGGATGCGGTCGTCGTCGAGGTGCTCGAGGAGGCGGTCGTGGGCAGCCTCGGCCCGGCGCTCGACCGCCTCGTCGGTGATGTACGTCTCGAACCGGCGGTCGATCTCGCGGTCGAGCAGTTCCTCCCACTCGTCGTCGGCGAGAGCGTGGTCGTCCGGCCGGTTCTCCTCGGCCCACCGGACCCAGCGCTCGCGGTCGGCCCACTCGCCTTCGAGGTTCGACTCCTGGCGCAGCCAGTCGTAGTGGTCCACGACCGGGTCGAACAGGCCCTGCTCGGCGCGAACCTCGTCGACGACGGTCAGGGCGACCCGGGCACCGCGCCCGGCCGCGATGATGGCCTGGCGGTCGGTCTCCTCGGCCGGCGAGGCGACGTACAGGCCGTCGACCGGTGTCGTCCCGTCCATCTCGGGGTAGTCCCGGTCGAAGTGCTCGTGTTCCTCGCCGTCGTGTTCGTGGGTGAAGAACGCCTCGTCGCCGACGAGTGGGCGCATGTACTCGCCGTCGTACCGGGTCGCGGCGATGACCCTGGTCGCGGTGACCGCGTCGCCCTCCTGCAGGTCGACGAGGAAGCCCGCCTCGTCCTCGGTCCGCGTGACCGACTCGACCATGTCGGGGACGAGGTCGCAGCCCGCCTCCTCGATGTGGTCGTGCAGCAGGCCGTACAGCGTCTCGATGTCCATGCCGGCCGGGAACCCGGGGTAGTTCTCCAGGTGGGCACACCGCTGTATCGACGAGCGCCCCCGGTCGAAGACGGCAGTGTCGAGGCCGTACCGGGCGGTGAAGATCCCCGCTGCGGTGCCCGCCGGCCCGCCGCCGACGATTACCACGTCGAAGTCGTGCGTTTGCTCGGTGGTCATTTCAGAAGTCCCCGTTGATGATGTCTGCGACGCGCTGGCGGTCGAACAGTTGATTCTCCTCCGCTGGTGCCTCCATCCCGGTGGGTTCGCCGAACGTCTCTGGGTACAGTGCCTTCGCGAGGAGTTCGGTGTTGAACAGATTCATCACCGGCCCCTGCTCGAACTCGTGGTACGGGTACACCCGTTCATCCGAGATAGCGGTCACCTCGCTGGCGACCGGGTCGTCACGCAACGGACCGAGGATATCGTTCTCGAAGCTCTTCTCGGGGTCACGTAGCACGTTCATTCCCGCGTGATAGACGATGACCTCTGGGTCGACCTCGAGCAGGAGCTCGTAGTCGCCCTGGATGAAGTTGCTCTCTGCGGGGTACTGTCCGGCGAACGGGTCGTGCTCTGGGATCTCCAGGTCACGAAGTGGCTTCGTCTGGTAGCCAGGAACGGTCGGGTCCCGAACGTAGACGGTCTTTCCGTCACCCCAGTAGTTGGTGTTCAGGTACGCCACCGTGGGCCGGTCCTCGACAGGGGGGAACTGGGACGTGAGGTCCGCGACCAACTCGTCGTGAAGTGACCGGAACGCCTCCCCCCGGGCCTGGCTCTGGAACACCGCCGCGTACTTGTCGAGCCCCTCGTACAGCCCGTAGTACGGGTGGCCGTCGGTGTAGTCTGGTCGCCGCATCCAACTTCCGTGGAACGGGGCGACGTTCTCTTCCAGTTCGGCGATGTCGGTCTCCTCCAGCTCGAAGTACTCCATCGCGGGGTGGTGACCGATGAGGTGCATGTCGACGTCGAGTTCGTAGAACACCTCCTTGTCCGGGGTGCCATCCTCGCTCAGCGCCGTGACGTCTTCCATGTCCACCGAGACACCCGGGAGCTGGTCGAAGTACGCCGTCGGGAACGTCGAGGGGAACGCCGACGCGACGAGTCCATCTAGCTGTCCCAACGCGATCACCATATCCACCGGGCCCTGGTGGTACACCATGAACTTCTCGGGGACGGCGTCGAGGGTGTGACAGCCGTTCGGCTCCATACACACCTCGTACGACGAGGTGTCCGGTTCGGCGGTGTCTGCCTCTGTCGTCGACGGTGTTCCGGATTCCGTCGGCGTGCCGGTCTGTGTCGTCTCGGAGTCGCTCTGACCGGCACACCCGGCGAATAGGCTCCCGACTGCGGCGGCGGCGCCGTACGTGAGGTAGTCTCTGCGCGTTGGTTCGTCGAATCTGCTGTCGTCGTTCATGATTAGAAGTCCCCGTTGACGATGTCTGCGACGCGCTGGCGGTCGAACAGCTGCTCGTCCACGTCGTAGAGCTGACCGGCGGTGCGCTCGGTCAGCACCATGTTGGTGATTGGGCCCTGGTAGAGTCCGCCCGCGCGGTACACGTCGCCGTTCTGGACGGCGGTGAGGGCGCTGGCCGTGCTGTGCTCCTCCAGCGAGGCGACGACGGTGCTCTGGAACTCGGACTCGCTCTTGGCCTCGTACCCGCGCAGCATGAGCACCTCGGGGTCGACTTCCAGCAGCGTCTCGACGTCGATGGCGGCGCGGCTCCCGTGGAAGTCCTTCACGTCGGTGTCCGCGAGCGCGTCCTGCACGTTGAGGTCGCGGAGGTGCTTGAACCCGGTGCCGCCGCCGATGATGTAGGGATAGAACTTCTCCGGTGCGTCACCTACACCCCAGAGGACCGCGGCCTCGGGTGCCTCGGCCTTCGTGGGAACGTGCGGGGCGAGGGTCGCCTGGAAGTCGTCGTGCAGGCGCTCGAACGCCTCGTACCGGTCGGTGCGCTGGAAGACCTGTGCGAGCTTCTCGAAGCCCTCGTAGAGGGTGTAGTAGCGGTAGTCCTCGTGCCACGGGTAGTGCTGGGCGTAGATGCAGTTCCCGAAGATGGGCCCGATGTTCGCCGAGACCTCCTCGACGTCGGCCTGCTCCCAGCCACGGAAGCGGTTCTGCAGGAAGTTCGGGTCCATGACGTGGACGTCGGCGTCGAGTTCGTAGAACAGCTCCTTGCTGACGCCGTCCTGGTACAGCGACACCATGTCGCTCTTGTCCACGGAGAGTCCCGGAATCTCGTCGTAGTACTGCGTGTGGTAGCGACCGGTCAGCCAGACGGCCTTCGGCGGCTCGAGGCCGAGTGCGATACCCATGTCGGCCCAGCTCCCGTTGTTCGCGACCCAGGTCTCGGGGACGCTGTCGAACGAGACCTCGCCGACCGGCTCGATGGCGACCGAGTACGAGCCCGACTCCGACTCGCTCTGCTCGGTGGCCTCGTCGGTCCCGGCCGCGGTGGCCGTGTTGGTCGAGGCGTCGGTCGCTGTCTCGGTCGGCTCTGCGGTGGACTCGCCCGAGCTGCCGGCGCAGCCAGCCAGAAGGGCGCTGCCGAGGAGCGCGCTTCCGTACTGCAGATACTTGCGCCGTGTCGGTTCCTTCTGGTTCGTCGTATCGTCGTTCATAGGATTTAGGCTCGCCTAAAGGAATAAACCGCTTACGATTTTTTGGCCAACCTAAACCCTAGCCATCGATTCAACAGTCCGTGGCGTCATCTCCCCGACGGCGCCGAGGATGAGAGAGAACGCGTGAGGAGACCCCGTGCTGGACCGTAGTCAGACCGTGGTCGGTCTGGTGTGTAATTCGATATGTACGTCGCGGCGCTGGCCTTCGAGGTCCGCAATCGCCCGTTCGAAGACGGTCTCAGCTTCTCGAATCGCGATGGGTTTGATGCGGTCGATGACCCAGTCGAGCGAGACGAACGGCGGTAACCGGAGCCCGGCGAGGCGCGACGCGGCGCGGTCGAACTCGATGCGGAGGCGGACACGTGTCGCCGGGCCGCCGTCTGCCTGTGCCTGCTCGGATTCCGGCGGGACGTCCTCCAGCGCCCAGAACCCCTCGGCCCGTACGTCCCGCGGGACGTCCCAGTCGATGCGCTCGGGCCGGTCGATGCCGGTCACCCGCGGCGAGAGCGTGTACTCCAGCTTCCACCACTGCAGGGTGATGTCGAACTGGCAGCCCACGCCCTCACCGTGTTTCGTCACGTCCGAGACGTAGCGCGAGTACTGCTCGTGGTTGGTGAAGTCGAAGAGGAACTCGAACGCCTCCTCCTTCGGGACGTACACCACGGTCGATATCTCGATGGCGTCCACACGGGGAGATAGGCCCGTATCGAGTTGAATCCTCGCCTCGCGGTCAGTCGGTCGATCCCCTGCGTTCAGCGAGTACTTCCCGGGCCTCCGGCGGCGACATCGGCCGGTTGTAGATGGTCGAGCCCGGTTCCTGCAGGCGGCCACCCTCGACCAGCCCGCCGGTGTCCATCGCGACGAACCCGATCTCGCGCACCAGGTCGGCGACGATGTCCTTGGCGTGGCGGTCGTCACCGGCCATGAACACGACCAGCCGGTCCTCTGCGGGTGCCTCGGGCCGAGATTCGTCGCGAAGCGTCTCCCAGTGCATCGTGTTGAACGCCTTGACGAGCCTGGCGTCAGGGAGCTGGTCGGCGATGGCCTCGCTGGCGGTCTCTTCGCTGAGGTCGATGACCTCGAACTCGGCGGAGTAGGGGTTCGTCGCGTCGATTACCACCTTCTCGGCGAACAGGGCAGCGTCCGGAAGCTCGTCACGAGCGCGCCAGGGCAGTGCGAGTACCACGAGTTCCGCGTGGTCGACGGCCTCGGCCGGCGTCGCCGCACAGGCGTGCTCGCCCAGCTCCTCCACGAGGTCAGCGAGCGACGCCGGCTCCCTGGAGTTCGAGAGAATCACGTCGTGGCCGGCCGCTACAAGGTGTCTCGCGAGCGTTTCCCCGATGTTCCCGGTCCCGACCAATCCGACGTTCATACGGGAGGACAGGCACCCCGTCGAGAAACCGCTACCGCCGCGGGCAGTGGAGTCGGACCCGGTACCCTCTCGACCCACCGAGACGGGCCAGACTGGTCAGGGGATGACCGAGACGGCAACCCTGTTCGCCCGGATGACCGTCTCGGTGGCGCTCCCGATGACGAGCCGGTCGACCGTGTTTCCGCCGTGATGGCCCATCACGACGTGGTCGATGTCCCGGTCCGCGACGAGTTCCAGGATGTCCTTCCCGATCTTGTTCGCGTACCGCATCCGGTAGATTCCGACGTCGAACGCCAGCTCTGGCGTCGAGTCGGACCCACCTGCTCGACAGACCGTCCGGGCCCGTTCGAGCAACTGCTCGATGGATTCGTCCTCGTAGTCCGTGATGTGGACCACGTCGAGAGTCCCGTCGTACCGGTCGGTGAACTCGACTGCGAACTCCAGCGCCCTGAAACTACAGTCCGAGCCATCTATCGGTGCCAGTACGTGCATGACAGAACAGACTGCCCCGTGTCGAATAATGATTGTGACACTAGGGACGACAGCGCCCGGAGTCGCCCCGAGACGGGGCCAAACGACCGATTCTTACCGGCCGGCCACGGCCCTAATCTGCTGTTACGTGGGACCGCCGCTTGCTAACGGCTGATTCGGTCTGACATGAGAATCCCGGTTGAGTACTTAAACCTGACGGCCAATCAGGGCATACAGCTATATTCCTAGACAACGAGTAACGTAATGGAGGGGGAGTAACCGGTGTCAATAAGTACGCCATCAGTAGATAGTAGAATCATCCCTACAACGAGCGAGAATCGACTCGACGAGGGAGACATACACTCGATATTAAGTAACGAACGTCGGCGGGAGGTTCTGAAACACCTCCGGAGCCACGGTGGGGAATCGACCCTCAGAGACCTGTCTGAGGCGATCGCCGAGGCCGAGACTGGGGAGTCGCCGCCGCCACGAAACATCAGAGACAGCGTCTACGCGTCGCTGCACCAGACGCACCTGCCGATGCTCGACAAGCTCGGGGTCATCGACTACGAGTCGAATCTGAAGACCGTCACGCTGACCGAACGGTCCCGTGACCTCGTGCCCTACACCACCGTCATGAGCTCGACCGGGCTCGCGTGGTACCAGCACTACCTGCTTATCGGACTGGTCGCCATGGTCACCGTCTTCGCCGCCGAAGTCGGATTCCCGGTCATCGATCTGCTCGGGACGGCCGTCTGGGCCGGGCTGTTCACCATCATCCTGGTCGCATCGTTCGTCGTACAGCTGTCCGCTGGCACGGCCCCGCTGGCGCGTGTCGGTCGCTTCCTCCGGGACTTCCGGACTGGATAGACCGACGCCCTCTGTATCACCACACCTTCTGTACCCGTACCACGACACCAGCAGTCACGTCACCACGACTGCTGGACGACGTTCTCCGGCTCCTCGCCGTCGAGCGCCCGCTTGACGTCGGCGGCAATCGTCTCGTTCACGTCGCGCCTGGCCTCCTCGGAGTACCAGCCGGCGTGCGGGGTGACCACCGTGTCTTCCCGCCCGACGAGCGGCGAGTCCGCTGGCGGTTCCTCCGTGAGCACATCGAGGCCGGCCGCCGCAACCTGTCCGGACTCCAGCGCCGCAACCAGCGCGTCCTCGTCGATGACTGCCCCACGACCGGTGTTGACGAGGACGGCTCCGGGGCCGAGGCGGTCGAAGGCATCGGTGTCGAGCATTCCCCGGGTCTCGTCGGTCAGCGGTGCATGCACCGAAAGCAGGTCCGAATCGTCGAGTAGCGTCTCGAAATCGACCGCTTCCACGCCGTAGTCGGCCATTGTCCCTGATTCGACGTACGGGTCGTGGGCGACCAGCCGGCAGTCGAACCCCGAGACGAGCTCCGTGAACCGGCGCGCGATGGGACCGAACGCGAGCAGCCCGATGGTCTGGCCCCGCAGTCGATGGAGTTCGCGGGTCCCACCCCAGTCCCACTCGCCGGCCCGGACCGACCGGTCGTACGCTGGAATCGACCGCACGCAGGCGAGCGCGAGCGAGAGCGCGTGGATCGCCACCTCGTCGGTGCAGTACTCCGGACAGTTGACGACCTGCACGTCTGCCGCGGCTGCCGCGTCGAGGTCGATGCCATCGACACCGACCGCCGAACGCGCGATTACCGTCAGGTCGAGCGCCTCGATGACGTTTGCTGGGACCGGGGTATCGACGTTGGCGACCACGGCGTCCGCGTCGACCTCCCGGGCGGCTTCGAGGACTGCTTCGGCCGACCCGAGGCGTCGTTCGTGGATTTCGGCGTCGGGGCCGAGGATGCGTTGAAAAACCTCAGGGTCGAGCTTCGGATGGTCCGAGAGGAGCACCGAGTACATGTCTGAACTTTGGGCCGTCGGCCACTTGACGGTTGGCGGGCGTGCTCACGTCGCGGGAATCATCCGCGACCTCCACCCGAACCGGCAATCCGCCCGAACCGGCAAACCCGCAGACGGGCAGAACGGTCAAGACCACCCGGGCCGATTCACGGGACGACTGATGAGCGCGATTCGAACCGAGAACCTCCGCAAGACCTACGGCGACGTCACCGCGCTCGCCGACCTCTCGCTTGATATCGGCCGTGGCGAACTGTTCGCCGCCCTGGGGCCGAACGGCGCGGGGAAGACGACGACCATCAAGATTCTGACCGGGCAACTGGAGCCCGATTCGGGGACCGCCTCGGTGCTGGGCCACGACCCGGTCTCGAACCCGGTCGAGACGCGCCGCCACATCGGTATCCTCCCCGAACAGGAGTCCCCACCGAGTTTCATGACCCCCCGGGAGTACTTCGACTTCGTCGGCACGGTGCGCGACCTCGACCAGCAGGTCGTCGACTCGCGGGTCGAGACGTGGGCGAATCGCCTCTCGTTCGCCGAGAAGCTCGACACCCTCAACACGGACCTCTCGCGCGGCCAGCAGCAGAAGGTGATGATAACACAGGCGTTCCTCCACGAGCCCGAGGTCGTGTTCATCGACGAGCCCCTCGCCAATCTGGACCCCATCGTCCAGGAGCGCACCAAGCGCTTCCTGACGAACTACCGCGATGCGGGCAACACCATCTTCATCTCGACCCACCACATCGAGGTCGCCGAGGAGATCTGTTCCCGGGTGGGCATCGTCTACCGCGGCGAACTCATCGCCGAGCGCCGGCCCGACGAGCTGGACGAGGGCGAGTCCCTGCTGGACACCTTCATGGCGAACGTCGACGACGACGTGGACTGGCAGGAACCGGAGGCGGTGGTCGGTGACGACTGACCTCGACCGCCGGCTGTTCGTCGAGATGTTCCGCGAGGAGTGGCGACTCCACAGCCAGCTCTTCGGCGGCGGCCGGTTCGCCGGCTTCCCGGTGTTCGTCACGGCCATCACGGCCGGTGCGGTGTACCTGCTCACCACGACCGGGACCGCCGTCGGGTCGGTCCTGGCGGGGGTCCACGCGCTCGCGTTCTTCTTCGGGCTTCATACGGGCAGCGTCGGCTTCGTCGGCCGCGACGCCATGCGGAACCTGCTCGGCGACATGACGCTCGTGGTGTTCACGGCCCGGACCCTCCCTATCTCCCAGCGCAAGCTGCTCGGTATCTTCCTCGTGAAGGACGCGGTGTACTACGCGCTGCTGTTCCTCTTGCCCATCACGCTCGGGTTCGTCCCGGCCGTGCTCACCGGTGCCGGCATCGGCTGGCTCGCCCTGCCCACGCTGTGGGCGACGACCACCGCGACGTTCGTCCTCGGTGTGGCCGTTACCTTCGCCGCCATCGGCCTCTCGACGCGGGGTGCACCCGGGAAGCTCCTGCTCCTCGGACTGGCCGCCGCCGCCGGGCTGGCCTACGCCGCCGGCATCGACTTCGTCGCCTACACGCCCTACGGGCTGTTCGACGGCGGGACGGTCGTCGAGGCCGTCGCCGCACTCGCCCCGATTCCGCTCCTGCTCGCCCTCGGTGTCGCGGTGTACGACACCAGCTACGTCACCCCCGCCAGAACCGCGGGCCGGACCTTCCTCACCTGGCAGGACGCGCTCCCCTTCGACGCCGACGGGCTCACCGTGAAATCGCTGCTGGACGTGCATCGCTCCTCCGGCGGGTTCCTCAAGGTACTGTTCTCCGGCGGCGTGCTCTTCGCGGTGAGTGCCTTCCTGCTCGACCTCGCCGAGACGATCACTGGGCTGTCGCCCTCGACCGGCGTCTCCTTCGGGGCGATTCTCGGGCTGACTGCCTTCACGACCTACAACTGGGTCACGCAGTTCGACGACGTGCAGGAGTACCAGTTGTATCCAGTCTCCGTCGCGGCCGTCTTCCGCGCGAAGTTCCGCGCCTTCCTGGTGCTCGGTGTGCCAACCGGCCTGTTGTACTTCCTCGGGGCCATCGCCTGGCGCGGCTCGCCCGTCGACGAGGCCGTCGTCGGCCTGCTGCTCCTGCTCGGCCTCGAATGCTACCTGTTCGGGCTGACGGTGTACCTCGCCGGATTCCAGCCAAACGAGTTCCTGTTCGACACCGTGCTGTTCGCCGCGTTCGGCGGTGCAGTCGCCCTGATTCTGGTCCCCGTGCTCGTGGTCGGGCTGGTGCTCGCGCCGGTGAATGTGACCCTGCTGGCCGCACTCGGCGTGGCGAGTGTCGTGGCTGGCGGGCTCGGCATCGCGCTGTACCGGCGGGCGGTGCCGAAGTGGGAACGGCATCACCGGCAGTAATAGACCGAGGGTGCGAGTGGATCATCGAAACTTATTGCTCAATTACTCGATATTATCGAGTATGGATATCCCCGGTGGAGGTAGTGGACCACTCATTCCCCTCGACGAGTCGACTGATGGTTCGGATAGCCCCTGGGTAATAGTCGCAATCCTTCTCATAGTTCTCGCGCTTGTAGTGCTGTTCTATGTCGCGTGATTCGTGTTAACGGCGCGAGTCCATAGGTTACTCAACTGAACACTGTTGAATAGAGAGGGCTCACAGCGCTGGACTCATCCTCTGTATGCAGCACGCCTCTTCTGACAAAGTTCAGGGGAGTATCTGCGGTCGTGCTGAATACAGGGCGCGAATCGGGTATCGAACACTGGCCTGTTGGGAACCGGCTGGTTCGCTTGATTCAGAACGCTGGATGAAGCGATAGACCGACACCTCTGTAATCAGCACGATCGGTGGAACCTACTCGGATTCTGGCACAACCAGCGTGCTGAATACAGAGGACCCAGTAACAATCGAGTCCGATTACTCCAGCGGGAACCACAGGGAAGCATCGTCAATGGGCCTGCACCAGCTAGCTCCATCATCAGGGCTGGTCAGCAAGCGTGAGCAAGCGACTGACGGTGACGCTCTGCTCTCGGGGTTCGGTGAGTAGGTCGGTGTAATCCAGTGAGAAGAGATACTCGCCTTCATCGAGTGTCTCCGTGAGGGTCGTCTCGGTCACGCCTATTCGACTGTATTCAGAGACGATGGAAACGTCGCGGGCACCGTCCACGTAGGCATCGTATGCCTCTCGTTCAAAGACGAGGCAATCGATTTTCGTGTCACCCTCCACAGCGATGTCGTAGTGCAAGACATCGCCGGTGGCCTCTGGCGAGTTCGTGAGTGCGATAGCCGAGAACTGCCCCGGATGAAGCGTTGGAGTACCCTCAGCGCGAAATTCCTCGAACGCCCTGCGGGCATCCGTTGGATAGTCGTCGACGCGATCAGGAACCCCGTCGGCGTCTGTGTCAGGCGCTGTTGTCGTTCGAGAAGAGTCGCGAGAACCGAGACAGCCACCGGCAATCCCCGCAATGACTGTCACAAACGCACGCCGAGACTGCTGCATACCAGCAAAAACGGAACCCGGGGCATAAGTCTTCATACATGCTGGAAATCATTCATGGGTGGACTATCTTTCGACAGCGAGAGAGTCCCGGCGTTTCCGCCGGACGTGAATCACGTCACTCGACCACGCAATCTTCGTTCAACAGCCTTCGCGCCCTGTATTCATCAGAAGTCCAGCACGTAACAGTGATTGGCCAGTAATTCACTCGCAGGTCTGGTCAGTCAACCGAGCCCCTTCAGTGATTCCGGTAGCTGCATTGCCAGAGTTAGCGGAAGCCGTTAGCAGAGGAGATCGGTTGCATCGTCGCACCGCCGTTCGTGCGGACTCACGTTTTACCACGTTGGAACACGATCCAGCCCAGAGAAGCAACACCAACCAGTAAGAACGCCACAGCAAAGAAGGCGAGCCGGTTGTCGAGGAGACGAGAGAGGCCGAGGAAGTCGGTTCGGTTGACGTACCCGAGACCGAAGAACGTCCCGACAACGACGACTGCAGCACCGAGCCGCAGTCCTACCTCCTTCAGGAAGTTCTGGAGCGTCAGGTCGGGCATCGTATGTCGTCTTTCCACGTTACCCGTTTGGATTTGTCGAACACTGTCTAGCGACCCACGTCTCCCTGAGTGACCGACTTGCGCTGTGAGTGAGTCACCTGGGGTCTGACGAATTACTGTTGTGTTCTGTAACTCCTGCTTGATACAGGGCGCGAATCTTTCTGTAAGCACTTCATCGAGCTTCAGTGGTGCCAGTTTCACAGGGTTCAACTGGATTCATCGTATGCCAGATCTCGAAGTCCGGCGTCTCGCCTCGTTCGGTGTAATAATCTCCGATTTGCAAGGATATCGAGATGGGGCTAACCTCCGCGTCTGCTACGTTCATTGACTGCCACGTCGTCCGGTCCTCAAGGCGGGCACGCACCGTATATCGACCCGGCTCATTTCCCCACACACAGGGAAGTTCCGCTCCCCCGGCGCTTTCAGAGTCACCCGCAGTCGCTTCGTGGGTGGACCAGTAAATGAGCTGGTCGTCCCGCTCGACGAATACATGGACGGTGTACGGTTCGTAGGCGTGGTTGATGATGTCAATTTTCCCGAGTACCGTGGGATCGGATGACTTTCCAAGCGAGAGACACCCGCCACTGGTTGCGGCACCAAGCAAAGTGAGGAGGTGACGGCGGCGCATTGTTCTTTCATTAACATGTCATAGCTAAACGTTTGTGGTGAGTGACTTTGGACATGTGATTATCTCCCGAGAAGACTGGAACATAGAACCTCTGTATTCCGCACGGCACATTTGACAAGGCTGATTCAGAACACTGGGTGAAGCGACAGACCCAGCCCCCTACATCTATCACTTTACCACCGCCGACACCAGAACTCGGTCAGGGAATCTCACCGACCACATCCGGGAGGTCCTCGGGTGTCTCCCAGGTGAGGACACGCTCGCCCGCGGCCTCCTCGAGTGCGGCCAAGTGTGAGGCGGCCATCCCGTTGTCGTACTGTTCTCGCATCGCTTCTTTCGACCCGTAGACGCGCTTCAGGAGCCAGAGGATGTCACGAATCGTCGTCTGGTAGTGGTAGAGGAAGCCGAGTTCCCAGACGTGGCCGCCGTCGAAGTCCTCGAGGACGCCGACGATGTGGGTGGCCATCTCCGAGAGGATGTCGAACGCGGGCACCCAGAGGTCGATGTCCTCGCCGGTGAAGCCGAAATCTTCGAGGCGGAACGCCGTCGCCCCCGACCGGTCGCCGAGGATGGCACAGACCTGTAGTCGCCGCTCTCCCGGGCCGTCCTCGCCGCCACGACCGACCACCAGGTACCGCCGGTCCGACCGTTTGAGCGTCTTGAACTGTTGCCCGTGGAGCCCGTTCTTCAACCGTTCGTGCTGCTGTGGCGTGAGTCGAAGTTCGTCGCCGTCGACGAGTTCGTCGGGGTCGACATTCTCGAGGTACTCCCGCTGGGGTGGGTCTGTGGGGTCGTCGGCCATGCTAGGCGAGAGAACAGTTGCAACACTGAAAGAGGTACTGGTCAATAAACCGGTTAGGCAACCATTTGTGTTATCAGTTGAATCTGACGACCTAGTGTTTGATGGTGGTCGAGGTCGTAGGGACGAGTATGCGCCCGGAAGCACAGCAGCCGAACGACAGCGGAGGACGAGGGCTCGGTGACGAGTTCGACACGTGGACGGCGCTCCAGAAGGCGACCGACAAGACGCGAGCGAACCTCATCGCCGACATCGTCGGGCACCCCGAAGGCGCACCGAGCGTGAAGGAACTCGACTACATGAACCCGAGTCTCGAAGCCGACGCGATCCGCCGGCACCTGAAGACGCTCCAGTCGGTCGGCGTGGTCGATGAAGTCGTCGTCGAACCGGGCGAGCGTATCCGGGGCTACCCGTACAAGTTCTACCGGCTCACCGACGAGGCTCGCGCCCTGTTCGACCGGAACGACCTGTTCCCGGAGGACGCGTGGCGTCGCCAGTACGCCCGGGTGAAAAAGACCGGAGAGATAACCGAACTCGAAGAGATGCCGCGGCCGACCACGGAGTAGAACAGCCTGCGGTGACCGCAGTTACCGCGGTTACCGGCTAGCCGTCTCGTCGTCGGGCCGGCGCGGTCTATCGTCGTCTATCGGCTTGCCGCCGCCCGTCGGCCCACCGCCGCCCATCGGGCCGCCTTCACCCATCGGCCAGTCGTCGATGGGGCCGCCCTGTCCCATCGGTGGCATCGGACCGCCGGGCCCCATCGGGCCCTGGCCAGGAGCGTTCGGGTCGTAGGGGTCGGGCGTCCCGGGCTGGATGGGTGGCTCCTGGGCGAGACTCATCTCGAACTCGTCGGCCACGTCGAACAACTGGTCCAGCAGGAACCGGACCTCGGTCGAGATGTCGTGCTCCTCTCGCGGGTCCGCCTCGACGTTGACGATGATGGGGCTGGCGAGTTGCTGGGCCGTCTTCGTCTCCGGGTCGATATGCGAGAAGTGGCACTTGTACCGTCCCAGCTTGACGGCCGTGAGCTCCTCGTTGACGACGATGGGTATCCCCTCCCTCGCCGATTCGGTCGATTTCGCGGTGAAGAGGGCACGCTGGTCCAGACCGTCGGTCTCCCGGTCGGCCGGAAGGCCAGTGCCGGCGATGGCCGCGATGGTCGCCGGGACGTCGACCGCGTGTACGACCGCGTTGGAGGTCGTCATCGGCGGGATGATGCCGGGCCACTTGGCCACGAACGGTGCCCTGAGTGCACCTTCGAGGGCCGTGCCTGCCGTTCCGCGGAACGGGGCGACGGCCGTCTCGGCGACATCGACATCGGTCGGGGCGCTCGCGCTCGTCACGACGACGAGGGTCTGCTGATCGACGCCAGCTTCCTCCAGGGCACGCAGGAGTTGCCCGACGCGGTGGTCGAGTTCCAGCAGGCGGTCGGCCACCGGACCGTTCCCGGACGCGTCCGCGAAGGCCGGGTGCGGGACGACCGGCTGGGCCAGGCTGGCGAACGCGACCGTCGCGAAGAAGGGCGTCCCAGCTTCGGCATGCCAGTCGACGAACTCGACGACGCGTTCCGCGATGGTCTCGTCGATGGTCGCACGGGCCGCCCGGTCGAACGGTTTCACCTCCTTCGGTGTCTCGCCCGCGTCCCCCTCGAGTATCATCGGGGTCGGCATCGTGTCCGCGTCGAACGCCGGGTTCGTCGTGTAGCTCGCGACCTCGGGGCCGTCCGTGATGCCGAACCACTCGTCGAAGCCCTGGTCCGTCGGGAAGCGACCCTGCTCGTCGCCGAGTTGCCACGTCCCGAAGTAGCCGGTCGCGTAGCCGGCCCCCTTCAGGACGTTCCCGAGGGTCTGCTCCCACTGGGTCAGCCCCACGAGTTCACCTGGGAATCCCGGCGACGCGGTGCCCGAGCGGAGCGCGTGCCGGCCCGTCAGCAGGGCCGACCGCGTCGCGACCGCGTTCGTTTCGACGTTGAAATTGGTGAGCTGCAGGCCCGTGCGTGCGATGCTGTCCATGTTCGGCGTCGGTGCGCCCTGCACCGCACCGCCCCCGTAGCAGCCGAGCTGGCCGTAGCCGAGTTCGTCCGCCAGCACGAGGAGGACGTTCGACGGCGTCGTCCCGCCGTCGGTGCGCGGGCCGTCGAGTGGTCGTTCTGCGTCGGTGATACGTGTCGCGTTGAGAGACTGTCGTCCTGTCATAGAGAGATACCCCCGACCGGAGCCCCCAGTGCGCGTGGTGTTGACGCGGCCGGCCACCGACACCAGCCCGGGTATCGGGCTGGCGACCGGTGTGGCCAGGGGGCGGATGCCCCCGCACGTACTCCAGTAGGTCACCTGTAGCTAGCACTCTGTAGACATATAGCAGATACTGGGTAAGGGCTGAGTTATCACCCGGAGGAACCGTCTTCGCCGGAAGAACGTTTCCGACCGAAGGCCGCTCCTGCTATCGGTTCGGGTTACGCAGCGGTAGGGCCATAACTGGTCGGATAGTGCACAGGTTATCTACCGAGGAGACCTACGGGATAGTGAGGGTGAGGAAATCACCCGACAGGGAGCATCGAACCGGGCCACCAGTCTGCCATACTCTACCACGGCCCAACGACGCGACCTGTCTGCCAACAGTGCCAGTTCGGCCGGCGCGGTCTGCCACCGCTGTCGGCCCCTTTTCGTCGCTCACGGCGGGGCTGCCCCCGCCAACCGACACCGTTCACCACGTTCTTCGAGCACCGGCTACGAGCGCGAGACGTCTGTCGAACGCCGGAGCTGCGGCTCGGAGCCGTAGCGTTGTAAAAAGCGCCAGATGTGGAAGTGGATCGGCTCACGCGCGCCAACTCGTGAAGCCATCTGTGTCATAGCCGGTTACTGTTAAGTAAGTATTCCGGGACGCAACTGTTGCCCCTTTCCGACGGCGTGGCGCTAGCGGGCCGTGACAGCCGCCATCGCGAGGCTTCCCGTTCTCAGTGCCTGGAGACCACCCCCTAAACATAAGCCCCCTTCGGGAGTAGCGCCTGATATGTACGAGGTACTGCTCGCAGTCGACTCCGACGAGGAACGTGCACGCGCACAGGCAGAGGCCGTCGCAGACATGCCCGGGAAGGACGAGGTCTCGGTGACACTGTTCCACGTGTTCAAAGACAACCCCGAGGGAGCGTCCGTGTCGCAGTTGAGTACAGTACGACAGGTTCGAGAGGTACTCGAAGAAGCCGGTATCGAGGCCGAGCTCAGCGAATCGAGCGGGAACGCAGCCATCGAGATCGTCGAACACGCCAAGGAGATCGACGCGGACTGCATCTGCGTGAGCGGGCGGAAGCGCTCGCCGGCCGGGAAGGCACTGTTCGGGTCGACCGCACAGGCCGTGATCCTCGACGCCGAGCGACCGGTCCTCGTGGCACCGCCACAGGACTGAAGGCGACCCAGTCACGCCAGACACGAGACCACGATTCTTCTGCACCGGGCCGTAGAGCCAGAAAGCCCAGAGAACGCCCAAAACGGTTTTGTGTGCTTTCGTCGAAGATTCGCCATCTCTATGGCGGCTACGTCACACGTTCGAGTCCTCGTCGTCTCCACTCCGGGCGAGACGGGGGGCATGCTCGACCGTCGCCTCACAGCCGCAGGCTTCGACACGGCGGTCCATCCCGCTGATTCGATACCCGAAACAACTCCCGACGTAATCGTCCTCCCCGACGATGGCACCAGCGACCCGAACGCGCTCCTGTCCGCCCTCCCGGCGAGAGTCATCGACGAGGTTCCCGTCGTGGTCTGGTCACCGCAAAGCGGCGATAGCCGCGCTGTCTCGCTGTTCCGAGCCGGTGCGGCCGACTGTGTGACCGGGGCCGACGACCAGGGTCTCGCAGAACTCACGGAACGCGTCGCGGCCGTCGTCGACCAGCAGGACGCGCCAGCCCGTGACGGAGAGCGGGTTGCGACCCGCGAAGACAGCATCTGGAACCACATCCCCGAGATGGTGTACGCGCTCGATTCCGACGGGCGGGTCGTACTGGCGACACCCCGCCTCTTAGAGCGACTCGGCTACCGCCGGGAGACGCTCGTCGGGACCCACGTCAGCGTCGTGCTGGCCGACGAGAACGTCGAGACCGGGAGCGAGGAGATACGGGACCTCCTCGCGTCCGACGACCGAAATACGGCCCAGTATCGTACGAAACTCCGGACCAGACAGGGCCAGACGTTCCCCGCAGAGATCGAGGTCACGCTCCGCATGAGCGGGTCGGAGTTCGTCGGGACGGTCGGTGTCGTCAGAGACCTGAGTGAACTCGCGGCCACCGAGGAACGGCTGGCGGCCGAACGTGACCGTGTCTCGCACCTGTTCGAGACGATACCGGACGCCATCGTGGAGGCCGAGATCGACGACGGGACACCCATCGTCCGTCGGGTGAACCCGGGGTTCGAGGAGACGTTCGGGTGGGACGCCGAGACCGTCATCGGCGAGTCGCTGAACGACTACGTCCTTCCCGAGGAACACGCAGACGTGGGTCGGCAGCTCGACGAGCGCGCCGAACGTGGGCTGGTCAACCAGCGCCGGGTCGTCCGTCGAACGGCGACCGGTGAACGCCAGTTCCTCTTCCGTGGCGTCCCGTACCGCGAAACCGACGATGGCACCCTCGCGTTCGGCGTCTACACCGACGTGACGGAACAGGTCGACCGTGAGCGCCGGCTCCAGGTCCTCCACCGCATCCTCCGTCACAACCTCCGGAACAAGATGACGGTCATCAGCGGGTACGCTGAGACGCTCACCCGGACGCTGGACGGCGAGGAACGGGCCTACGCCCAGTCCCTCCTCAACGCAGCCGACACCGTCGTCGAACTCACCCAGAAGGCCCAGGTCCTCGAGCGACTCTCGGAGGCCGACGGAAGCCCGACGGTCGATGTGACGTCCGCGGCCGAGTCCGTGCTCCAGACGGTCGAGCGCAGATACGCCAGCGTCGACGTCCGGTTCCACGGGCCGGAGACGGCCCACGTGTACGCCCATCCGCAGCTGGAAGTCGCGCTGATGAACGTCGTCGAGAACGCGGTCGAGCACAACAGAGCCGACACACCGACGGTGGTCGTCGAGGTCGAGCTCTCGGAGGAGGTGGCCGACGTGACCGTGGCCGACGACGGCCCCGGCATTCCCGAACAGGAACTCGCGGTCGTCCTCGGTGAACGGGAGATAACGCAGCTCGAGCACGCCAGCGGTCTCGGTCTCTGGCTCGTTCGACACATCGTCGCCGCGTCGGGCGGGAGCGTGACGTTCGCCGAGTCCGACCTCGGCGGAAGTGCGGTGACCATGCATCTGCCGGCGGTGCAGCAGAGAACGTAGGGGGCGAATCGTCGGCGGAGGGCCGAACCGTCAGCGGGGCCGATGGAGGGCCGAACCGTCAGCGGGGGTTCTCCCCGGCTCAGGCTTCCTGCAGGTCGACACACGGTTCGAAGCCGCCGCCGATAACCGTGTCCTCGTCGACCGCCCGGTCACGGTAGGTAGCTCGTTCGTGCGCCGTCAGGAGTTCCCAGCGCTGGCTGAGGCGGCGCTGCATCGTGGAGCACGACCCGTACTCGTCGAGGATGAGTTCCTCGCCGAGGGCGACCGCGACCGCCGCACTCGTCGTCCGGGCGAGACAGGCATCCCGGGCGACGGGCTGGTTCACACCCGTCTCCTGGTCACAGGAGACCGCGACCCGGCTCGCCAGCTGCTCGCGCAGCCAGACCTCACGGCCCGTGAGCGGGAGTCGCTCGACCGCGACGCGGGGGTCACAGGTCCACACCGGGAACTGCGGGGCGGTCTCGTACTGCGTCCCGAACGCGCCGATGTCTTCGGGGCAGTCAGTCGTGAGCAGGTCGTAACACGGCTCGCACACCGCCACAAGGTTGTCGAGGGCCCACTCGTCGCCGCGGCCGGTCACCATGGCGAGCGAGTAGAGGTACCCGACCTCCAGCTCCTGTGTCGTGCTGTCGCCGACGCGGCAGGCACAGCGCCCACAGCGGTGCCCGTAGAAGTCGAGCATCGCGGCGCGGCGCTGGCCGTAGTCGGGCGGGGCGTCCTCCTTGCCGGTCCGGGGGTCGGTCAGTCCCGCATCGAACTCGCGGTCGATGTCGTACTCGTGGTACAGATGCGTGCGGTCGTCGACGAGGTGGGCGACGTTGTAGTGTGCCTGTGCCGGGTCCGGGTCGAACGTGAATTCGGTCATCGTGGATGTGGATGTGTGACTGGGCGGTCGACAGGCGATGCGGCCATCTGTGCGGCGGGCGGCACGCGGCACTCTGGAAGTGAGGGCCGAGTGACGGCAGCGCAGACAGCCGGCTGTCAGGGAGTCGACGACAGCCGGCGTTACGGAGCCGACGTTAGCAGGAGAGCGGCGTACCCGTGACTCCAGTGGAGGCTTCGTCACCGTGTGCGGCGTACCGGTGGTCACCGCCAGTGCGGGCCTCGTTGCCCACAGTGTAAGTCCGGGTCATGTACTCCTACGTTTCTGCCCCGGTATCTTAATTTTATCGGTTATTGGGAAACATGCACTGCATTCAAGTAGGATTACTTACGGGGTCGTCCGGTTCCGGGGCGGCCGAATCCCGGGCGAAAGAAACAAGTAAATCGTTGTCTAGTTGAGACCATGCGAGAAGCAGTCATCGTGGACGCGGTCCGGACGCCGTTCGGCAAGCGCGACGGCGCGTTCCGCGACACGCACCCACAGGACCTTGCGGCCGCACCGCTGCGGGCACTCGCCGAGCGCAACGACCTCGACACCGACCTGGTCGAGGACGTCATACTGGGCTGTGTCACCCCCAAGGGCGACCAGGGCTCGAACATCGCCAGAATCGCCCCACTCGTCGCCGGCTGGAGCGACGAGGTCGACCCAGACGCCGGCCCCGGCGCGTCCTACGAAGGTCGCCACGGAGCCCCCGGCGTCCAGCTCAACCGGATGTGCGGGTCCGGCCAGCAAGCGATCAACTTCGCCGCCGGGCAGGTGAGAGCGGGCTTCCAGGACGTGGTCGTCGCGGGCGGCGTCGAGCACATGACGCGCGAGCCGATGGGCACCGACGGCGGCTCGATGACGGAGACCTACTTCGAGGAGTACGAGGAGCTGATTCCCCAGGGCGAGAGCGCCGAGCGCATCGCCGAGACGTGGGGTTTCACGAGACAGGACCTCGACGAGATCGCGGTGGATTCGCAGTCGCGCTGGGGCGAGGCGTGGAACGAGGGCAAGTACGATTCCCAGATCGCGCCCGTCGAGACCGAACTCGACGGCGAGGAGATCACCGTCGAGAAGGACGGCCATCCGCGGCCCGGGACCGACGTGGAAACGCTCGAAGGAATCCCGCTCGCCTTCCGCGAGGAGGGTGAGGGCGTCGTCCACGCCGGCAACTCCTCGGGCATCGTCGACGGGGCCTCGGCCACGCTCGTCTGCTCGGCCGAGATGGCAGAAGAACAGGGCTGGGAACCGATGGCCCGCATCGTCCAGACCGAGGTCTGCGCGGTCGACCCCGTGATGATGCTCACTGGCCCGATTCCGGCCACCAAGAACGTCCTCGAGAAGGCCGACATGACCGTCGACGACATCGACCTGTTCGAGGTGAACGAGGCCTTCGCCAGCGTCGTCGCGGCCTGGCTGGAAGAGACCGGCGCGCCGTGGGACCGGACGAACGTCAACGGCGGGGCAATCGCGCACGGGCATCCGCTCGGGTCGACCGGCTCCGCACTCATCACGAAACTCGTCCACGAGATGGAGCGCACTGGCGCACAGACCGCGCTCTCGACCATGTGCATCGGGTTCGGGCAGGGTATCGCGACGATTCTGGAGCGGGTAGCGTAACGCTCGATTTCCGCTACTCCCACCCTTTTGGTCGCCCGTCGAGGACTCGGGCGTATGGACTACCGACGACTTGGTTCGACGGGGACCAGCGTTTCGGAACTGTGTTTCGGCACCTGGCGCTTCGGCCGGGAGACCGGCGGCGTCCTCGAGACCGACCGCGAGGAGGCACACGAACTGCTCGACACCTTCGAAGCACACGGCGGGAACTTCATCGACACGGCCAACGTCTACGGGAACCCCAACGGGACGAGCGAGGAGTACATCGGCGACTGGCTGGCCGAGCGCGACCGTGACGACTTCGTCCTCGCCTCGAAGGTCTACTTCCCCTTCGACGGCTGGGGCGAACCGGGGCCGAACGACGCCGGCCTCGGCCGGAAGCACATCCGAACCCAGATAGAGGGGACGCTGGACCGCCTCGGAACCGACTACCTCGACGTGTACTACATCCACCGCTGGGACGACGAGACACCGATCGAGGAGACCCTCGAGACGCTCACCCAGCTCGTCGAAGACGGGACGGTGAACTACCTCGGGGCGTCGACGATGGCCGCCTGGCAGTTGACCAAGGCGCTCTGGAAGTCCGACGTCGAAGGACTCGAACGGTTCGAGGTGACCCAGCCGCTGTTCCACGCGGCCTACCGGGACGACGTGGCCGACTACCTCGACGTCTGCGCGGACCAGGACCTCGCCGTCTGTCCCTACTCGCCGCTCGCCGGGGGCTTCCTCACCGGGAAGTACGAGCGGGCCGACCCGGACGACCCGACGAAGGTGGAAGCACCCGACGGCTCCCGGGGGAGCTTCGACGAACGGTTCTCGAACTTCTATCTCTCGGCACGCGGCTGGGAGGTCCTCGAAGCTATCCGGGGCGTCGCCGACGAGGTGGACGCGACCCCCGCCCAGGTCGCCCTCCGTTGGTTGATGGACCAGGAGGAGTTCACCTGCATCCCCATCGTCGGGGCGCGGACGACCGAGCAGCTGGAGGAGAACGTCGGTGCGACCGAGGTCACACTCGACGCAGACCAGTTCGAGCGCATCTCGGCGGCCCGGTACGACGAGGACGGCAACCGCTGGGGTCACCGCGACTGAGTTCCGCCGGGGAACACCGCACTTTTCCCGCCGCTTCACCCACGACCAGCCATGGGAACCATCGATTCGCTGCCGTCGCGGCCACTGACGGGTGACGAGGTGCAGTCGCTGGCCGAGCAGGACGCCGAACTGACCGTCGTCCCCGGGAACTACGTGCCCGAGATCGACCGCGTCTTCGCGCTGTTCTTCATCTACTCGGGCAAGGGTCACGCCGTCGGCTTCGAGCCCGAGGCCGAGGAGTGGACCATCGTCGAGAGCGTCGACGAGGGGACCGAGAACGGGTTCACCGTCCTCCAGAAGGCCATCGCCGAGTGGGGGAGAGACACCTACGAGGACGAGTTCATGCAAGGTGGCGCGACGGTCGACTTCGACGACGAGGAGGCCGTCGTCGACGACATCGAAGAACTCTGAACTGGCTTCAGGCCAGGTCTGCGCGCTCGAACGCCCGGTAGCCGACGAGCAGCGGGACCGCCGCCCACGCGGCCAGGAGCCCGAGCAGGAACCACGGTTCGAGGTAGAACGGGAACGCACCAGCCACGAGTGCGGGGAGTCCGGGGACGCCGACCTCCGAACTGACCACGGCCGTCACCAGTGACCCGTACGCGCCGGTCGGACTCAGGCTCTGCAGGAGAAGGAACCAGCCCGGGAGCGGTGCGGTCGGCGACGACCCCTCGACGAGCATGTAGGTCCCCTGCGGGACGAAGTCCCAGAACAGCGTCAGCACGAGGTAGACCGCGATGGAGCCGGTCATCGCCCGCGAGCGCGTCGCGCTCAGGGCAGAGAGGCCGACCGCGATGGCGACGAACACCGCCCCCAAGAGCGCCGTGAGTGCCAGGGTCGCCGCGAAGGCGACCACCGGGAGCGACCCATAGACGAGCAGCGTGACGACGCCGGAGACCGCGTAGCCAGCCGAGATGCCGACGATCACGAGCGCCGCCCGGCCGAGGAACTTCCCGGCGACGACCTCGGCGCGGGAGGGCGGGAACCCGAGCAGGACCTTCACGCTCCCGGACTCGCGTTCGCCCGCGATGGCGAGGTAGGCGGCGACGAGTGCCACGATCGGCACGAGTAAGGTCGCCAGCTCGGTCGCGCCGTTGATGCCCGCGAGGGCGTCGGCCTCGACACCGGGGACGAACTGGAGCATCGCGGCCGCGAACGAGGTCAGCACGGCCACCAGGCCGATGATTCCCCAGAGCAACCGGGAGCGAACGCTGTCGTCGACCTCCTTCCGGGCGATGGTCGAGATGCGATTCGGGTTCATCGCTGTGCCTCCATGGGTTCCGAGGCGACCGGTGGGGCGTCGCCGGTGTACGTCGTGAACAGCTCCTCGAGCGTGGCCTCGGTGGTGCCGAAGTCCTGGACAGCTGCCCCGGCCGCCCGGACCTCGTCGAGGACCGCGAGCTTCGCCTCCGGAGTCCGGCAGTTGGCCTCAATCGTCTGGCCGTCGGTGTTGACCGTGGTCACGCCCTCGATGGACGAGAGGTCGAGCCCGTCTGGGAACCGGTCGAGGGTGACGCTGATGACCGAGCCCGTCTCCAGCGTATCCCGCAACCCGTCGATGGTGTCGACGGCGACGAGTTTCCCCCTGTTGAGGATGCCGACGCGATCACAGACCGCCTCGACCTGCGGGAGGATGTGACTGGAGAAGAACACCGTGCCGCCCGAGGCGGCGTGCTCCTGGGCGATGTTCCTGACGAGCCGGACCCCGTTCGGGTCGAGGCCGCTGGAGGGTTCGTCGAGCACGAGGAGGTCGGGGTCGCCCACGAGGGCGAGCGCGAGCGCGATGCGCTGGGTCATCCCCTTCGAGTAGCCGCCGACGGGTCGCTCGGCGGCCGCGGCGTCGAGCTTGACCCGGTCGAGCAGGTCGTCGGGGTCGTCGTCGGCTCCCTTCAGGTCGATGGCGAACTCGAGGTGCCGCCGGGCCGAGAGCCGGTCGTAGAGCCCGTACCCGTCGGGGAGGATGCCGACGCGCTCGTGGACCGCCTGCGTCTCGGTCTGTGCGTCGTACCCGAGGACCGTCGCCGACCCGCCCGAGGGCCGGACGTAGTCCATGAGCATGTCGATGGTCGTCGACTTCCCGGCCCCGTTCGGGCCGAGGAAGCCGAACACTTCGCCCTCCTCGACGGTCAGGTCGAGGTCGTCGACCGCGACGACGGACTCGCCGTATCGCTTCGTGAGGTTCGTCGTCTCTATCGCTGCCATACCGGCACTGCGCCGCCACCGGGGATAAGTATTATCATAGAATTGATATTATAACAGAACAGTAACTAAACCACGTTTTAGTCATCGAGTTGACTCGATGTGCCCGCCTGAGCCGGGTCCCGAGATAGTCCCCGCGAGTCGTCCAGAATCTCGACGTCCAGCGTGGCGTCGAGGCCAACCAGCAACGACTCCTCGGCGTCGGGGAGTCGGACCAGGACCTCGGCCGCGAACGGGTCTCGCTCGGTGACGGTCAGCTCCCACGAATCGGTGTGTCCCAGCAACTCCCACAGCGGAATCTCGGTCGCGTCGACACCGTGACGCCAGTAGAGCGCGAGCACGGCCGGGTGGTACAGCAGCCGCATCTTGACCGGCGCGAACACCTGCAGGTCGCAGGTCCCACACCGGGAGATGGCCATCTCGTAGGTGCCGCAGTCGTCTTCGACCTGTTCGATGTCAAGCGCCATCGCACCCCCGCAGCTGTTGCAGATACCGTCGAGTGCCATCTCGTACTCGTGTCGGACTCGGCGGTCGCAGGCGTGGAGAATCGCGTCCGAGCCGTCAGCGTCCGACTGGCCCGGGGGCAGGTCGAACCTGACGACGCTGGTGGCACAGTCGGGACAGGAGATGACGACGAGCAATCCATCCAGTGCAGCGTCGAGGACGTTCCAGCCGCAGTTCGGGCAGTGGCCGTCGACGCTCGTCGGCTCGAATTCGGGATTCGACTCGTACGAACCGGCCCTGACCGCGCGGACGACCCGGTCGCCCGCTGTGGTGAGTCGGTAGCCCTCATCGGTCTTGCTGACGAAGTGGGGCGCGAGCCGCGAGAGGTGATAGGAGAAACTGGGCGTGTTGTCGGCGTCGACGCGGTCGTAGAGAGCGGAGAAGCTGATGACGGGCTCGCCGTCGGCGTCGGCCCTGGCGAGTTCGTCGAGGATGGACAGCCGCAACTCGCTGCTCAGGACCTCGAACGCGGTCTCGGTCGACGGGTCGTCGCTTAGAGGCATTCGGTCGGTGGCGGTACGAGGCGGAGAGAGAAAACGTTCCGGGGCGTCGTGTCGCCGGGAGTGACAACGAAAGGTCAAAGCCCGACCTCCGACGACGTTCTGTCATGAACGATTGTCGGACCCTCCACGACAGCCACGAGGTGCGCCACCGATGACCGTCGAACTCGATGGGCAGTCGCTGACCCCCGAGGACGTTGTCGCGGTCGCTCGCCACGACGAGCCGGTCGCGATTCCGGACCCGGCACGCGAACGCGTCCGCGAAGCACGAGAGCGCGTCGAGCACGTCGTCGACGCCGGTGAGGCCGTCTACGGACTCAACACCGGCTTCGGCGAACTCGTCAACGAGCGCATTCCACGTGAGAAGATAGAGACGCTCCAGACCAACCTCATCCGGAGCCACTCGGCCGGCTCGGGCCGCGAGTGCACCCGTGAGGAGGTCCGGGCGATGCTGGTCACCCGCGTCAACGCCCTGGTGAAGGGGTATTCGGGCATCCGCGAACACGTCGTGGACCACCTCGTGACGTTCCTCAACGAGGGCGTCCACCCGGTCGTCCGCTCCCGTGGCAGCCTCGGCGCGAGTGGCGACCTGGCTCCCCTGGCCCACCTCGCGCTGGTCCTGCTCGGCGAGGGCGAAGCCGACCACGACGGCGAGCGCGTCTCCGGGGCCGAGGCGCTGGATGCAGTCGGCCTGGAACCGGTCACCCTCGCACCCAAGGAGGGCCTCGCGCTCATCAACGGGACCCAACTGACCGTCGGCAAAGCCGCACTCGCCGTGGTCGACGCAGAACACATCGTCCGGGCCGCCGACGCCGCCGGCGCCCTCACCACCGAGGTCACGATGGGGACCACCGCGAGCTGTGACCCGGCCATCCACGACGTGCGGCCCCACGAGGGCCAGCAGGCGAGCGCCGACAACATCCGGCGGCTATGTGCCGACTCTGGTATCGTCGAGTCCCACCGCAACTGCGACCGGGTGCAGGACGCCTACGCGATTCGCTGTATGCCGCAGGTCCACGGCGCGGTCCGCGACGCCATCGCGCACACCAGAGACGCCGTCGAGACCGAACTCAACAGCGCGACCGACAACCCGCTCGTGTTCGACGCCGCGGACGTGAACTCGCGTGCATCGGGGACCGAGAAGGGCGCGATTATCTCGGGTGGGAACTTCCACGGCGCGCCACTGGCCCACCGCCTTGACTACCTGACCGCGGCGATGACCGACCTCGCGGCCATCTGCGAGCGTCGGGTCGACCGGATGGTGAACCCGAACCTGCAGGAGCCACATCTCCCGCCGTTCCTCACCGCCGAGAGTGGCCTGCGCTCGGGCTACATGATCGCCCAGTACACCGCGGCGGCGCTGGTCAACGAATGCCGGTCCCTGGGTCGGGCCGCCACCGACAACACGCCGGTCTCCGGCGGGCAGGAGGACCACGTCAGCATGTCGGCCCAGGCCGCCCATCACGCCGACACCGCGGTCGAGCACGCTGCGACCGTCGTCGGCGTGGAGTTGCTCTGTGCCGCCCAGTCGCTCGACTTCGTCGACGACGACCTCGAACCGGCCGCCGGGACGCAGGCGGTGGCCGATGCGGTCCGAGAGGTCGTCCCGACGCTCGACGAGGACCGGGTGCTCGCCCCGGAATTAGACCGGGCCGCCACCCTCGCCAGAAGCGGGATGCTGGTCGAGCAGGTCGATGCGGCGCTGTCGGAACCGCTGCAGTGAGCGAGTGACGGTCACACCACTCGTCGGAGGACTGGTTTCCGGCATCGACCGCCTCGCGTAAGAGCCGCAGTTCTACAGAAGCCAGTCGCTCGCGAGAATGGTCGTCTGAGAAGCGATCAGAGACGATGTGGGGGATTGGGTGCCTCTGACCGCAACTGCCCCGTCGCATGTGAGACTTCTTACCAGACAATCATAAATCTAGTGTTTATTCTTGCGTGCAATTTTCCTGTATCCGCGCGAGTACCGGAATCTCGTCCAGTCGCTCGGCGTCGAGCAGGTCCCAGTCGAGACCGGTCGGCTTCGGTCGCGGGTCCGGCCGGTAGGTCTCGGTCGGCGTCGCGATGATATCCATCGGCACGTCGTGCTCGCCGACCGGAATCTCCTCGTCGACGACCTGGAGGTCGTGGACCGTGGTCACGACCGGCGTGTCGTCGGAGACCAGCCCGAGTTCGCGCAGGACCGCGAATTCCATGTCAGAATAACCCTCGCCCTTGCCGACGCGGTCCCCAGCAGGGGTGACCGCGACGCTGCCGGAGACGACGAGGTCGATGACCGGCACCTCCTCGGGTGCGACCTGCACGCCGAGTTCGGACGAGCCAGCGATGGTGACCGCCCGGTCGATGTCGTCGATTCGTGCCGGGTCGATTTCGAGGAACGGCTTCTCGTCGCGCAGTCGCGGCACCGCCATGTACACCGTCTTGCCGGCTTCGAGCGCGGCCCGCCGGAGTGGCTTCTGTGGCGAGTCCGGGTTCGCCTTGATCGTCGTGGCGGCCTGCCACTCCTCGGTTTCGGTGACGCGCTCGGCCGCCTCGTCACAGCCCTTGAAATTCGGGATGCGACCGTGGGGCGGGAACGGGAACCGGGCCTGGTTCTGCTCCTCGAGTGCGTCCCACACCTGCTCGCGGAGGGCCTGTTTGTCCATCGTCATCCGAGCAGGAACCGCATGGCGTCGGGGAATCGCTTCGCCCACGCGGACTCGTGGTGGATGGCATCCTCGTCGAGGACGAATTCAAGCTGTGAGTCGTCGTACCCCTGTTCCCGGAGCACGTCGCGCATCCGTTTCGCGTCGGTCACGTAGGCCTCCTGCAGGTCCTCGTCGTCGCCACCTTCGGCCGTTCCCACGTCCATGTAGATGCGACCCGAATCCCGGGTCTGGTCGGCCATGTAGTCGAATATCTGCCCCTCGGTCCACCAGAACGCGGGGCTGAACACGCCGGCGAAGCCGAAGGTATCGGGGTACTCGAAGAACCCGTACAGGCTCACCAGCCCGCCGAGCGAGGAGCCGGCCAGGCCGGTCGCCTCGGGCTCTTCTCGGGTCCGGAACGCCTCGTCGACCATCGGTTTGATCCGCTCGACCAAGACTTCGAGGTAATCGTCTGCGCCGCCACCACCTAACTCCTCATGGGCGTAGGGCGTGTACTCGATTTGGCGATCGTCGTCCGCGTTCGGGATACCGACGACGATGGCGTCGATGCCCTCCTCGTGGAGGTCCGTCATCGTCTCGTCGACTTCCCACTCGCCGGAGTAGCTGGCCACCTCGTCGAACAGGTTGTGCCCGTCGTGCATGTAGACGACGGGATACGCTTTCCCGGAATCCTCGTAGCCCGGCGGGAGGTGAACCAGCAGTTCCCGGTCGGCGGCGAGGCGCGGGTCCGAGACCGTCGACGAGACGCGCAGGTCACCGACGACCGTCGCCTCGGGGTCGCCCTCGTAGGGACGCCAGTCGAGTGTCGTGCTCGTGGTCGTCATCGGAACTGGGTTCCCACGGCCCGGTGCTAAAACTTTGTGTCCGGTCACGGATTCCGGCTGCCTGGTCGGAGCTGTCTCCAGCCTACCGATCCCAGAGGTCGTACACCTGGTCGGGGAACGACGAGAACCAGAACGTCACCGCGACGTAGAGCCAGAACAGCTGCACGAGTCCCGAACTCGCCAGCGCGAGTTTGGCCGCCGGGAACACGACCACGCCGAGGAGCACCGGCGCAGCCTTGACGAGCGCGAGTTCCCACCGACCCCAGTGGACTCCCGGCTCGAACGACAGGTAGGCGTCGCCGCCGAGGACCACGACCAGCGACTCGACGCGACCCCGGCAGATGACGACGCCCACCGCGTGGGCGAGTTCGTGGGCGACCGAGGCTGGCAGCGTGAACAGCGAGTAGAAGACCGCGACGTACGACGGGCCGCCGGGTGTCACGCCGACCGGTTCGCCCCGGTCGCCGTAGAGGCTGATGGGCTTCGCGGCGGCGGCCGGCAGTGGCCCGGTCGCGACCGTGAGCGCCGCCGCGACCGCACCGACGCCCGAGACGAGGATCGCCAGCGTCAGCCAGGTGTTGGTCCCGCCCTGCAGCGCGACCATCACGCTCGCGAAGACGAGGATGCCGCCATTGAGGGCAAGGTTGCCGCGGGCGTCGGCGAGTGGGTTCACTGTCTCTCTGCCTGTGGTCTAGGGGCCGTTCAAGATAAGCACCGAGGTGAGGTATCAGAAAGTCGCTGAGTATGACTTCACCGTGGAACTGCCCGAACCCGGCCGAAGCCCCGAAACTATAACCCGGCTGCGAGTCCAGTCGGCGGACGTGGAGTTCATCGCGTCGGGCGAAACCGCAGGACACGCGGGGGCGGATGCCGAGCAGTCGGTCTGGCAGGCCATCACGAGAGCCTTCGGTCCCGGTGATGAGGGCGTGGCGTACTGGCGCTACCCCATCATCGACCCGAACGGCGAGTCGTTCGATCGCGAGGTCGACTTCCTCCTCCTGCACCGCGACATCGGTCTCGTGGTCGTCGAATGCAAGGGCTACCAGGCAGACCACATCGCGGCCATCGAGGGCGACCGCTGGCGACTGCAGGGCACCCGACAGTCGAGTGCGACACCCTACACACAGGCCCGTGACCAGGGCTTCCGGCTGGTCCGCCACCTTCGCAAGGAGCCCGGCCTGGTCGACGACCGGGGGAACTGCACCGTCCCGCTGCACTTCTTCGTCGCGCTCCCGAACATCGGTCGCGAGGAGTGGGACGACCGCTTCGGTGGCCTCCCATCGGCCCCGCCGGTCGTCACCAGTGACGAACTCACGCCCGGAGGGCTTCGCGACCGACTCGAACGAACACCGGGCGACGGACTGACCGGCGAGGAGTTCCGGGCCGCAAGGGCGGTACTCTCCGGCGGACAGCCCATCTCGGGCGACCGCGAGGGGCCGGCGTCGGGCGACGAACCGGACGGCGAGACCAAGGCCGAACTCGCCGCTCACGTCGAACAGGGGCTGAAGCGACTCGACCGCGAGCAGGAGGAGATGACCCTGCAGGTGCCCGACGGCCCACAGCAGATTCGGGGCATCGCTGGCTCGGGCAAGACCGTGTTGCTGGCGGGCAAGGCAGCCCAGTTGCACGCCCGGCACCCGGACTGGCGTATCGTGGTCACCTTCCAGACGCGGAGCCTCTACGAGACGGTCGTCGAGACCATCCGGCGGTACTACCGGCACTTCGCCAGCGGCGACCCGGACTGGACCCGGTTGCAGGTGATGCACGGCTGGGGCGGCAAGACCCGCCGCGGGCTCTACTCCGAGGCCGCACAGGCTGCCGGTGTCGACCCGCGAACCTACAGCGAGGCCCGTGCCGAGTTCGAGGATTCCGGCGACGAGGACGACGTGTTCGGGGAGCCTTCGGGCACTGATGGGGACCCGGACCGCGACCTCCTGCATCACTGCTGTGCCGAAGTCCTCGACAAAGGCGACCCGCAGGAGCGCTACGAAGCGATTCTCGTGGACGAAGCACAGGACTTCGACCCGGCGTTCTTCCGGCTCTGTCACGCGGTGTTGCGGCCGCCGAAACGGCTCGTCTGGGCCTACGACGAGGCACAGAGCCTGCAGTCGCTGTCGGCTCCGAGCCCGACCGAGATATTCGGCACCGACTCGCGGGGACGACCCAGGGTCGAACTCAGCGGGGCCTACGAGGGCGGGGTCCAGAAGAGCCGCATCCTCCGGAAGGCCTACCGGACCCCGCGGCCCGCCCTGTTGCTTGCCCACGTCTTCGGGATGGGGCTCTGTCGGGACGCCGGGGCCGTCCAGGCGCTGACGACCCAGTCCGGCTGGGAAGACCTCGGCTACGAGATCGAGGGTGACTTCCGGCGGTACGGGGAGCCGGTGACGCTTCGCCGGCCACCCGAACACAGCCCGCATCCACTCGCAGGGGTTCCAGCCGCGCGCCCGTTCGTCCGGGTCGAGCGGTTCCCCGACCGCGGGGCTGAACTCGACTTCGTCGCCGATGCCATCGCCCGCGACCTCCGGCAGGGCGAGCTCGACCCGGCACAGGTCATGGTCGTCACCCTGGGCGGTGTCGGGGAGTCCCGAACTGCCGGGAGCAGACTCGCCGACCGCCTGGGTCGCCGCGGCATCGACGCGAACCTGGTCTGGGACGGTGACCCCGACGTGTTCACCGAGGCTGGTGCCGTCACCATCTCACGGGTCAACCGCGCGAAGGGGAACCAGGCCCCGCAGGTCTACGTCGTCGGGGTCGACACTGTCTCCGACTCGACCCGACGCGCCTCGCTCGTCCAGCGCCGGAACGAGGCGTTCGTCGCCATGACGCGGACCACCGCCTGGGTGACCGTGACCGGAAGCGGTGACGAGGAGCGCCCGTTCGAGGAGCTGACCAGCGTCGCGACGCAGGTCTCCGGCAAGGACCCCGTCGTGACGTTTCCAGCACCCGAACAGAGCGCCCTGGCGCGGACGATGCTGGACGCGACGCTCGACGTGTTCTGAGACCGTTTCTAGAATAGTTGGATATCCAACCGTACTCAGCTACGCAGAATCTGTTTATGTCCCCCAAGCGACTGAACCGGTAACGGAAATCCGAGGAGTTCGCAATGTCCAGCAGCCTCAGACCCACCAAGCACGACCCTTCGCAGACGAGCCGACTGTTCTCTTTGACGCGATACCTGTCACCTCCGATGGGGCGGTGTGCCGAATGATTCGAGACGACGAGTTACTCTCGACGGACGGGCGAACCGCAGCTTTCACCGAGAGACTGTTAGACAGTCTGGCGGCCGCCGGACGTGACCTCGACGACCTCACACCCGCCGACATCACCGTCTTCGAAGACCTGCACGTACAGGGCTTCGAGGCGACCCTCGAACTGGCCACGCTCGCGGGCGTCGGCGAGGAGAGTCTGGTCCTCGACGTGGCTGCCGGGCTGGGTGGTCCCGCCCGTGCCCTGGCGGACGAGTTCGGCTGCCAGGTCGTCGGCGTCGACCTGACGCCTGCGTTCTGCCACGCTGCAACCGAACTCACCCGGCGCGTCGGCCTCGACGACCAGGTGACCATCCGCAACGAGCACGCCCTCGACCTCCCGTACGAGGACGACACGTTCGACGTCGTGTTCCTGCAGGATCTGGCCAGCGACATCGAGTACAAGGCCGGGCTGGCCGCGGAACTCCATCGAGTCCTCGCCCCCGGTGGCCGGGTCGCCGTCCACGAGGTCGTCGCAGGGCCCGTCGAGCCCCTGCTGACGCCCATGGCGCTGACCGCGGAAGGGCCGGTCGGCTCGCTGGTCCACCCCGACGAGTTCCACGAGACGATGACCCGGGCTGGCTTCGAAGCCCTCGACTGGCTCGACGTCTCCATCGAGGCAGCAGAGTGGTATCAGTCGATGATACACCGCGCCGAGACCGACGGCCTCCCCCCTGGCTTCGAGGTGGTCGTTCGAGACGATATCGTGCCGCTCTGCCGGTCCATGCATCGGAACCTCGACGAGGACCGGGCGAGGGCGTACCTGGGGCTGTTCGAAAAGTAAGGTCAGGCGTCTAGGATAATGGACTCGAACACGTCCTGAAATCGTGTGAGAGACATTGACACACAGAGGCCACGATGGTATTGCGATTTATTATCCTGCTTCGAGAAAATTCCGAATAGATGTCGGAAGAGGGGACTGGGCCATCGTCGTCGTTGCTGCCCGAGGAGGCGTTCTCGTTACTCGGCAACGAGACGCGGTTCAACATCCTGCGAGCGCTCTGGGAACTGTTCGACCCGCCGGAGTCCAGCCCGGTCAGTTACTCGAACCTGATGGACTACGTCGGCGTCCGCGACTCGGGGAACTTCAACTACCACCTCGGGAAACTCGAGGGCCACTTCGTCGAGTCGACGGACGACGGGTACGTCCTGTCCGACGCCGGCGAACAGATCGTCCAGACCGTCGTCGCCGGGACCGCCGTCGAACAGACCTCCATGGACCCGGTGCACATCGGTGTCATCTGCCCCGTCTGCGACGGGACTGGGACCACCATCAGATACGACGACGAGACCCTGACAGTCCAGTGCACCGAGTGCGACGGAATCTATCCATCTCGGCCCGGCAAGCTTGCGGAGTTCCACCTCCCACCAGCTGGGCTCGCCGGACGCGACCCGGTGTCGGTGTTCGAATCGGCCATCACCCGAGTCACGCTCGAGACTCGCTCGATGATCGCGGGTGTCTGTCCTCGATGTGCCAGCGAGCCCACCGTCGAGGTGGACTGGTGTCGTGAGCACGAGAGCGGAGATTCAGGGCTGTGTGACCAGTGCGACACGACCATGCAGTCGATAGCGATGTACCTCTGTCAGACGTGTAAGCACATCTGGCGGTTCCCGATATGGTGCAACGTGCTCTGGCACCCCGCGACCATCGCGTTCTTCGACAACCACGACATCGATATCGAGCCCCTCTCGTGGAACTACTACCTCCGTGGGCGCGAGTTCGACCAGGAACTCCTCTCGGAGGACCCACCGCGGCTCGCCATCACGGTGCGGGCAGACGACGCGACGCTCCGGTTCACGTTCGACGAATCCATGACCATCCTCTCGGTCGAGCGGGACGGCCCAGACACCTGACCGCCTGAATCTTGCGGAGACCGGTCACGTAGGGATGACCCTCTCTCCTTCGATTGCCTGGCTCGAACTACCGCTGAGCGAACACGTAATGGCAGGTCGATTTATTATCCTACTCTGAGAAGACACCTGTATGTCGAAGACGGGGGCGAAGGAAGGGAGTGCGGTACGACCCGAGACGGCGTTCTCGCTGCTTGGCAACGAGACGCGGTTCGGGATTCTCAAGGCACTCTGGGAGATATCCGAACCGCTCGCCTCCAAGCCGGTCAGTTACTCGAACCTGATGGACGAGGTCGGTGTCAGGGATTCTGGGAACTTCAACTACCACCTCGGCAAGCTCGAGGGGCACTTCGTCCGGTCGCTGGACGACGGATACGAACTCACGGCCGCGGGCGAACAGATCGTCCAGACCGTCGTCGCCGGAACCGGCGTCGAGCACCCCTCGATGGAAGAGCAGCACGTGGGCGTGGTCTGCGCGGTCTGTGGCGGAACCGAGACGACCGTCCAGTACGACGACGAGATACTGACACTCCGGTGCACGGAGTGCCCGGGCTCTTACCCCACGCCCCCTGGAAAGCTCGCCGCCTTCCAGATTCCCCCCGCGGGCCTCACCGACCGGACACCACGAGAGATCTTCGAGGTCGGTATCGCCCGCGTCGCGCTGAAGACGCAGTCGATGATAGAAGGCATCTGTCCGACCTGCTCGATGGAGCCGACCATCGACGTCAAGCTGTACGACGAGCATATGGACCACGACGAGCCTGCAGAGTTCGAGGACACGATGTGGGCCATCGCCTACTACGGCTGCCCGCGGTGCAAGCTCACCTGGCGGTTCCCCACCTGGGCGACCGTGATGTGGCACCCGGCGGTCATCTCGTTCTTCTACCAGCGCAAGCCCGACATCGATCCACTGTCCTGGGAGTACTTCGTCCGTGGTCGCGAGTTCGACCAGGAACTCGTCTCCGAGGACCCGATTCGTATCGCCATCACCGTCCGGTACGGGGATGACGGCCTCCAGCTCACCTACGACGAGTCGATGGCGGTGGTCGACATCGATCCAGAGCCCCTGTGAGATGCCCGCAACCCGCACACTCTTGTAGGGTCCCCGAGACGCACACGGCATGGACCTCGGAATCTCCGACAGAACCGCACTCGTGACAGGCGGGGCGGGTCGCCTCGGTAGCGAAGACGCCCGACACCTCGCACGCGAGGGCGTCGAAGTCGTCGTACTCGACGTGGACGAAGCCGGTGCAGAACGCGTCGTGAGCGACATCGAAGACGAAGGGGGCGACGCGCTGGCGGTTGTCTGCGACCTGACCGACCGCGCCGACGTGCGCGAGACGGTCGCCGACGTTCGCGAAGCGACCGGCGGCATCGACATCCTCGTGAACAACGCGGGATTCGTGGATGCGGTCTCCCGCGTCGGTGACTTCGACGACGACCTCTGGGACCGCGACCTCGAACTCAACCTCACCGGCGCGTACAACATCACCAAAGAGGTGTTCCCCCACATGCGTGAGCGTGGCTGGGGTCGGGTCATCACCATGGCCTCCATCGCGGGCACCCACGGCAGCTTCGGCCAGGTGTCGTACTCGACGACGAAGATGGGGCTCGTCGGCTTCGGGCGGGCGCTCGCCCTCGAGGGCGCGAAAGACGGCGTCACCTCGAACGTGCTCGCGCCGAGCATCGTCGTCGACGACCTCGCTGACCTCCCGCCGGAACAACTCGAACAGGTGAACCCGCAGTTCGAGCGCATCCGCCAGGCCACCCCGATGAAGAAACTCGGCCGCGAATCCGACGTGGCCCCGATGGTGTGCTACCTCGCCAGCGAGCACGCCGATTACATGACCGGACAGGTCATCGGTATCACGGGCGGTGCGGACCTGCTGTCGACCTGACCAGCTCTCAAAACAGCCCTACTTCACCAGCGCCAGCAACACACACGAGAGCACCGTCTTCTCCTCCTCGGCAGTGACGACCTCGGCCCGGTACCGGACCACGCCGGTCGCGGTCGGGTGCTCACGGCGCTCCTTGTCGACGACCTCCGTCTCGACGCGCACCGTGTCACCGACGAACGTCGGATTGCGGAACCGCACCTCGTCGACACCATAGAGGGCGACGAGGCCGCTATCGGCGTCACGCGACTGCCAGAGCAGCCCCGTCATCACGGAGAAGACGAGCGCGCCGTGTGCTATTCGTTCGCCGAAGTCTGAGTCCGTCATCTCGGCCGCGTCCATGTGGAGGTGGTTGAAATCGCCGCTGACGCCCGCGAAGTTCACCAGGTCGGCTTCGGTGATGGTCCGGCCGGCCGTGGTGAGCGTGTCGCCCAACTCGATGTCCTCGAAGTGCATGCCGGGACCTGCGGCGGGCCGGGACGTAAACCCGGGTGGTGCCAGTGAGGGAACGAAACGGCGAGACCTGCCATAGTGGCTTCAGTTCTCCAGACTGTTCGGTTGAACCCCCACTGTCGGGAGGGGTTTCCTTCCTCACCACAGAGACAGCGTTCTATCATTTCTGGGCGGGAATCGCCTGACATGACCGGTTTCGCGACAAAAACGAGACCACCTCAGAGAGCCTATCTCCGACATGCCTGCTGTCCGCGTCCTCCACGTCGAAGACGATACCAGTTTCGGGGAGGTAACGGCCGAACTACTCGGACGTGAGGACACCGATTTCGAGATACTTACCGAGACGAACGTCACTGCTGCGATAGACGTGCTCCAGAACGGCGAGATTCACTGCGTGGTCAGCGACTACGATATGCCCGAAGTCGACGGGCTGGAGTTCCTGAAACTCGTTCGCGAGTACGACAGTGACCTGCCGTTCATCCTCTTCACAGGGAAAGGGTCAGAGGAGATCGCCAGCGCCGCCATCTCCGCGGGGGTGACGGACTACCTGCAGAAGGGCACCGGTATCGAGCAGTACACAATCCTCACGAACCGTATCCGCAACGCGGTCGAGGGCTACCGTGCCAACAGGAACCTCGAGCTATGGAGTCGACAGCACGAAGCCGTCGCGAAACTCGGCCGGGCAGCGCTGGGACGCCTCGACCTCGCGGCCCTGTTCGACCAGGCCTGCGACTCGCTCGTCGACTGTCTCGGGACCGAGTATGCGAAGGTACTGGCACTGACGGACGACGGGACCCACCTGGAGCTGGTCGCGGGGAAGGGCTTCGACCAGCACCTCCTCGGCACCGCCACCGTCGGCGTGAAAGACACCTCGCAGGCAGGGTACACCCTCTCGGTGGCCGGCCCTGTCGTCGTCGAGGACCTCGCGACAGAGGACCGATTCCAGCGCCCCGCACTGCTCGTGGACCATCACATCGTCTCCGGCATCAGCGTCGGTATCGGGCCGGTAGAAGGGTTCTGGGGCGTCCTCGGCGCGCACTCGACGGCCCCCCGGACGTTCTCAGAGAAAGACATCACGTTCGTCCAGAACGTCGCGAACGTCCTCGCGGCTACCATCGAGAACCGCCAGACCGTCGAGGAACTCCGCGAGAGCGAGCAACGGTTCCGCGAGATCGCGACGGTCAGTCCCGACACCATCTTCCGGGCAACCGAAGCAGGGACCTTCGTCTACCTCTCCAACGCAGTCGAAGCGTTACTCGGGTACGAACCCGAGTCGATGTTGCAACTGCCGTTTCACCGGTTCGTCGCCGCGGAGAGTCAAGAATCGGCGCGCGAGAACTTCCTGCGTGTCCGTGACGGTGGCGTCGAAAAGAACGTCGAATTGACCCTGCTCGACGTCGATGGGGAGCGCGTCCCGGTCGAGGTGAGTGCCAGCCAGGTCCGGGACAGCGATGGCAACGTCTTCATCCAGGGCGTCGTCCGCGACGTCAGCGACCGGAAACGCCGCGAACACGAACTCGAACTGAAAGAACGCGCCATGACCGAGGCGCCCTTCGGAATCACCATCAGTGACACGTCGCTGCCGGACAACGCCCTCGTCTACACGAACCAGCGGTTCACCGAGTTGACCGGGTACGACCACGACCAGCTCTTCGGCCGGAACTGCCGCCTGCTGCAGGGCGAGGACACCGACCCCGCACCCGTCGCGGAGATGCGGTCGGCTATCGCCGCGGGCAGCCCGATCACCGTCGAACTCCTGAACTACCGGGCCGACGGGACCCCGTTCTGGAACCGGGTGAGCATCGCGCCGGTCACCGACGCGGACGGCGCGGTGACGAACTTCGTGGGGTTCCAGCAGGACGTGACCGACCAGCACGAGCGCGAGGCGGCACTTCGCCGGCTCCGTGCCGCGGTCGAACAGGCAGGGACGGGGGTCTACATCACGGACGCAGACGGGACGATAGAGTACGTCAACCCGGCGTTCGAGGAGATAACCGGGTACGGTGCTTCTGAGGCGGTCGGCGCTGACCCGAGCATACTCATGTCCGGCGAGCACGACGACGCCTACTTCGAGGGACTCTGGGAGACCGTCGGGCGCGGCGAGGTGTGGGAGGACGAGGTCGTCAACCGGCGGAAGTCCGGCGAGCAGTACACCGCCATCCAGACCGTCGCGCCCATCCTCGACGATGGGGAGGTGACGGGCTACGTCGCGATCCAGAACGACGTGTCCGAGCGCCGGCTCGACCAGCAGCGCCTCGAGGTCCTGAACCGCGTGCTGCGCCACGACATCCGGACGAGCGTGAACATCATCCAGGGGAGCGCCGAACTTGTCGCCGAAGTGGTCGACGACCCGGACGGGGAGCGCCACCTCCAGACGATCCTCGCCACCTGCAACCGCCTCCTCGAGGAGAGCATGAAGGCACGGAGGATACAGGACCTGCTGAAGAAGAACAGACACGAAGTCAGGACGGTCCGTTCGGTCCTCGACGTGCTAGAAGCGACGGCGGTAGAACGCGAAGACGGAGACGTCGAACTCGTCGACGAGAGCGATGGCACCGCCGTCCTTGCCATCGTCCAGTCGGCTCTCGTGGAACTACTCGAGAACGCCCTGGAGCACGGCAAGGGAGACTCCCCACCGCAGGTGAGCGTGAGGGTGAGCGACGACGACGGTTGGCTCGAGTTCCGGGTCGCAGATTCCGGACCGGGACTCCCCGAGGCGGAGCGGCGCGTCATCGAACAGCAGACCGAGCAGCCACTCGCACACAGCAGCGGTATCGGCCTCTGGATCGCAACCTGGCTGGTCAAGGCCAGCGGCGGAACGATACTCATCGAACGCGCTGATTCGACCGGGACGATCTTGACCGTCAGGGTTCCCAGGCTGGACAGCGCCGACAGTACAACGGCCTGACAACCTCCGGTGACGAAACAGCCAAAACGTGTTCGGGCGGGCGTTCAGTTCCTCAGTTCTTCCTGAAGTACACGTCGAAACGCTCACCGCAGGACCTGCAGTTCCCCCACACCTTCCCATCGGCCTCCTCGTGACACTCGGAGAGGTTGCTGTCTCGCGGAATCAACACGGTCGCGTTCGTGCTCTCGCAGTGGATACAACGGGTCGTGACCGACTTCGGTTCGCTGTCTCTCCCTCCGGACCCCTCGACATCGGCAGACGCGGCCTTGGCCCGCCCGCTCCGATTCGCCTCCTGATTGGCCATGGAAGCCACCAGCGCCTCGAGGCACTTCAATGGGACAGCCAAACTACACGATATCGTGACTATACCGGCGCGATGGCCGGCCCGTCGACGAGTGCCGCCTCAGAGTTCGCGCTGGAGCGCCTGCAACCGCTCGATTCGTTTCTCGGTCGGCGGGTGCGAGCGGGTCTCGACCGTGAACTCGCCGTCCGACGCCGGGTCCCCGTCGGTGAAGCCATAGGGGAGCAGGCAGAGCCCCTCGACGCCGGCGTACTGCCGGCGGTCCGTCGTCGGCGTGGCGACGCTCTCGTCGAGCGTCTGCAGCGCCGTCGCGAGTGCAGCCGGGTTGCCAGCGAGCAACGCTCCGGACCGGTCCGCGACGTACTCGCGGTACTGCGAGAGGTTCCGGCTGAGGCCGAGCACCATCGCCCCGACCACGCCGAGGACGATACCCCCGAGCACGGCCGAGAGGACGAGCATCATCACGAACGAGATGGTGTACTCGGCGGAGAGAATCGGGGCGTCGATGAACGCCGAACTCAGGCCGTACAGGACGACGAAGACGGCGCCCCAGAACAGGTAGCCGAGCGAGCGAGTGCCGAACAGGCTGAAGTCGTCGCTGACGAGCGCCGGGACGAACGAGGCGAGCGTCATCACGGTGGCGTCCCGGTTCCGAACGTGGGCGAGTTCGTGCCCGAGGACCGCGTCGAGCTGGTCGTCGTCGAGCGCGTCGAGCAGGCCGGTGCTGACGACGATGGTGGCGTTCCGGAACCCGCCGATAGCGAAGCTGTTGGGGACCGACGTGTCCGCGACCGCGAGACTGGGTGGCTGCATGTCGGCCTGGGTCGCGAGGCGCTGGAGGCGGGCGTGGAGGTCGGGGTACTCGTCGGCCGAGACCGGTCTGGCGTCGGCCTCCGCGAGGAGTTCACGGCGGCTGTACCGGAACTGGGCCCAGACGAAGGCGACCAGGACGGGGAGGACGACCACGGCACCCCACGCGAGCGAGGACGCCCCCTCGATGCCGAGTGCGCTGGCGAGCGCGGCCTGCGGGTACGCCAGCCACGGACTGAGGAGGTACGCGACGGCGGAGACCAGGGCGAGGTCCGCGACGAGGATGAGCGCGAGCGTCAGGAGGATGCGCGCGGTGAGGTCTGAATCGCGTTCCATTCGACCGACGGTTTATTCCAAGAAACTAAAACATTTCCGACTGGTTCTGGTTCGCGACTCGCGCCACCTGTCATTCGCCCAGTCTCGGCATCGTCACGTAGCCGCGACACGTGGATTCCGAATACTGCGTTTGCAAGCCTACTCGCGCCGTTCTGGGAGCCATTCGTTCCAACAGGCCAACACGTCGTTACATCAACCAGGGATAATTCCCCGCCCGAAGTCATCAGATGATGAGAATATATTTAACCCACTGGACAAGTACAACTGTTGTGGCATACGACCTGAGTCGCGCGGCCGTCGCAGTCGTCGCCGTCCTGACGGTCATCCTCGCCGCCTCCCTCCTCCCCGCCTCCGGCTTCGGGACGTACCCGGCCGGTGTCGGGGGCGGCGCGGGCGATACCGCCGGGTCCGGCGACCCCACGGCCCCCGGGACCGACGGACCGACCAGCGAGCAGCCGCCCTCCACGGCGGATTCCGCGACGGAGACGGCGACGGAGGGAACCGACGGCGGGACCGGCTCGGGCTCCGGGTCCGACGGCGGGACCGGCTCGGGCTCCGGGTCCGACGGCGGGACCGCAACCCCGACACCGACGCGGACGGCGACCACGACGACCGAGCGAGCAGCCGCCGGCGGTGCCGGCAACGACCGCGGCGGCATCGACCTCGGAACCGTGGTGACGACGTTCATGGGACTCCTCACACTCACCGGCATCGGGGTCGTCCTCGTCCTGACCGTCGGGCAGGTCGAACGGACCTCACGCCCCGACTTCGACGGCTGGGTGCTCGATATCCCCGGCCTCCCCCCGCTGCACATCCGCGCCTCGTTCCTCACCATCCCGCAGACCACGATGGCGTTCCTCGTCGGCACCTCCGCGTCCGCCCCGGAAGTGCTCGACGCCATCGGTAGCGCCGCGAACGACTTCGCTCGCGGGCTCGGAGCCGTCGGCAAGGGCCTCGGCTCTCTCAGCGCGAGCCTCTTCGTCGGCGTCCCCGCGGCCCTGGGGAAGGGCCTGCTTGCCATCCCCCGCGGCATCGGTGGCGGCCTCGGTGCCCTGACCGGTGGCTTCTCGACCCTGTCGAGCGGCATCGGCTCGCGGAACTGGCTGAGCCGCGGCGAGAAGACCCCGGACGACCCCCGCAACCGGGCAGCCGCGTCTGCGGACGAGTTCACCGACCCCGGCGCACACCAGCCCTCGCCCCTCAGCATCGAGGAGGCGTGGGAGTACATGGTCGACCAGCTTCCGACGGGCCGGAGCCCGTCGCGAACCCCTGCAGAGTACGCCCGCGCCGCCGTCGAGCACGGCCTTCCTGCCGACGCGGTCGGGCGACTCACAAGGGCGTTCCAGGACGTCCGGTACGGCCAGTACCCGCCGGACGATTCCCGAACACAGGCCGCCCGTGACGCGGTCAGACAGATAGCCAGGCGACTGGAGGGCGACTCATGAGCAGTCGCGGCCCATTCCGGAAAGCGAGTTACGCGGGTGGACGCGCCTTCGGCAAGCTCTTCGACCGGAAGAGCGCCCTCCTGCTCGTCGGCACCGGCGCGCTGGTCGGCGCCCTCGTGCTGGCGTTCCTGCCCTACCCCATGGAACCGAGCCGCCCATACGTCGAGGGCATCCTCACGAACCGCGGGACCGTGCTGTTCCTTGGCCTCACCGGCGGTATCATCGGCGCGGTCCACCTCTACCGGACGGAACGCGACGAGACGACGAACGTCCTCTCGGGGGTGTTCCCCGAGGGCGCGAGCTACCAGGCACGCGAATCCGCCGGTGACTCGTTCGACAGCTCCGTCCGGAACCTGACCGGTGAGCTCCCCGATTCGAACTCGAGCAGCTGGTGGCGCAGCCGGGAGCGCCTGGAGGTCGAACGACAGGTTCGGGCGGTTGCAGTCGAGGTGTTACAGTCGAGCGAGAACTGGACGGAAGCGGAAGCAAGAGCGCATCTCGAGCGGGGCACCTGGACGGACAACCCGCGTGCGGCCAGATTCCTCGGGGGCAACGAGGCTCCCGAGCTCCCCCTCAAGATGCAGTTCTTCGACTGGCTCAGCGGCGAGGCCTTCGAGCGCCACGTCACCCACACCGTCGACGAACTCGCAGACCGTGCCGGCCTTCTGGAGGAAGACCGATGACGATAGAAGACACTGGACGCTGGAACGTCGGCCTGACCGCCGCCCTCGTGACGGGTGCGCTCGGGCTGTTCACCAAGAACACGACGCTGTTCCTCGCGGCCGCCATCGGCCTGAGCTACGCGGCCTATGGCTACGCGACCCGTCCCCCGTCGCTCGACGTCGGGCTGGAACGGTCGCTCTCGACCACCTCCCCCATGCCGGGCGAGGACATCGAGGTGACGGTCACGGTCCGGAACGAGTCGGATTCGCCGATGGCAGACGTCCGGGTCGTCGACGGCGTGCCGGATACACTGGGGGTCCAGGAAGGTGCACCCCGCTACCTAACCAGCCTGCTCCCGGGCGAGGAAGACGAGTTTACGTACACCGTCACGGCCCGTCGTGGCGTCCACGAGTTCCAGCACGCGACCCTGGTCACGCGCAACGTCAGTGGCGCGACGAAGGCCCACACCACGGTCGACCTCCCCGAGCGCGTCTCCTGCCGGGCGGGCATCGACGGCGTGCCGCTGGGAGACCGGACCATCTCCTACACCGGGCGCATCGAGACCGACACCGGGGGCGAGGGCATCGAGTTCTACTCGGTGCGCAAGTACCAGCGCTCGGACCCGATGAGCCGCATCGACTGGAAGCGGTTCGCGCGAACCGGCGAACTCCGGACGGTCGAGTTCCGCCAGAGCCGGGCCGCGAGCATCGTCGTGGTCGTCGACACGCGGTACGAGTCGCGCATCTCGCGTCGTCCCGAGGAACCGGACGGCGTCGAACTCTCGATGTACGCGGCCGGCCGCCTCTGCGGGTCGCTGCTGAAAGAGGGCAACCGCGTCGGCCTCGCCCGCTACGGCGGGACCTTCGACTACCTCGAACCGGGCACCGGTGACGAGCAGGCCGTGCGCATCCGCCAGAACCTGAGCCTGGCCGCCTCGACCACCATCCCGGTCGCCGACGGCGTGGACGACGCGGCGAACGACGGCGGTGCCGACAGCTGGCAGGGTGACCCCGAACCATCCGAGAGCGACGACGCGGCACCGACACCGACCGCCGACGGCGGCTGGCGCGTCGACTGGCTGCGGCGGCGCATCCCGAACGAGGCACAGGTCGTCTTCGTCACCCCGATGATGGACGACGGCCCGTTCGAGACGCTCCGTCGCCTGCGGGCGGCTGGCCACGAGGTCCGCGTCGTCTCACCGGACGTGACCTCGGGTGAGACGTCGGGGGCCAAGTTGGAACGGATCAAGCGCGATACGCGCCTCAGAACGCTCCGGGGCCGGAAGACGAAGGTCATCGAGTGGTCGCCGGACCAGCCGCTGTTCGCTGCCATCGAGGTGGCGATGCGGAGGTGGTCGTCGTGAGCGACTACGAGTTCGACGACGCCTCGGCTCGCTTCAGCGGAAGACTCGCCATCGGGGTCGCCGCGTTCACCAGTCTCGTCCTCGGCGTGCTCGTCGGCCATCCCCTCAGCCTGCTGCTCGGACTCGCGGGAGCCGCCGGCGTCGCCTACGGTGCCAAGAAGCTCGACGCGGGCCAGAGTCGCCCGCGCGCCGAGGGAAGTGTCGCGTTCGTCGCAGGGGCGGTTGCGATCGTCATCGCCCTCCTCACGTTCAAACAGTCACTTGCCGTCGCCGTCGTCGTCGGGGCGTCGGTCGTCGCGGTGACGCTCGTCGCCATCGAAGCCGTCGTCGGTATCGACGACGAGACCATCGAGACGATGGGTGGGACACTCTCACGGTCCATCCTCGTCCTCATCGTGGCGACCATCGTCGCCGCCGCCGTCCACGCGCACTTCTTCACCACCCTCGCCGTGGTCCTGGTGGTCGCGCTCGAGGCCATCGTGACGGCGAATCCACTCGTGAGCTTCGTCGCGCTCCAGCTGGAGGCGGTTTTGCTCGCGGTCCTGCTCTCGAAGGTGGTCACCATCCTCGACGAATGGCTGCCCGACCAGCGATACGACCCCAGAGCGAGCGGCATCGACCAGTTCGGGGTCGACCCCCGGACCGTTCCGTGGGGTGTCTGGGTCATCCTCGGCATCGAGGTGTTCGCCGCGGCGACCCCGACGGGCAGGGCGCTGTTCGACACCGCGCTGTCGCTCACGTACACGTTCGGGGCACTGGTCCGGGGCTTCCTGCTCTCGTGGGTACCCCACGCCATCCTCGGGGCCGGTATCCTCGTGCTGTCGAGCGTCGTGGCGGTCCACCTCGCACAGCTGCTGTTCGTCGGGCTGGTCGGCCGCAAGCCACCGAAGACGCTCGCCTACGCCAGCGGTGGCGTGGTCTCGAGCGTCGTCATCGGCCTGGTCACCGCGATTCCACCGGTCGTGACGCTCGTGGCGGGTGCCTTCGGGCCGGAGACGCCGTACGCAACCGCGTTCGACACCTACGGGATGGGCGCGACGTTCCTCGGCATCGTCACGGGCGCGCTCATCGTCATGCTCGTCGTGGTTCCGGTCGCGATGTTCGTCCTGTCGTTCGACCACATCCCGGAGGACAGCAGTGGGTTCGCGCTCGGCGCGGTACTGCTGTTCGCTGCGACGGTCGCGAGCGGGCTGTCGAACGCGCTCCCCATCGCGGTGTTCGTCGGCATGACCGGCGCACTCCTGACCTGGGACCTCGGCCTGAACGCGACGCTCGTCGGCCACGAGGTCGGGCAGGTCGCCGAGACGAGACGTGGCGAGGTCGTCCACGCCGCCGGCGCGATAACGGTCGGCATCGCTGCCATCGTCATCTCGCTGCTGGCCATCCAGTTCGCCGTCCCCGGCACCACCAGCATCGACATCCCACGCTGGCGGGCCATCGGGGCGTTGACCCTGCTGCTCGTCTCGCTCGTCGCCTTCTCCCGGCTCGCGTCGGTCGACCGGGAGACCGGGGACGCGGACTCCTGAGCAGGGTCAAGAAACATCAATATTCGAACTCAAACGTTAAGTTCTAACTGTACGTATAATGAGGCATGACTGAAGTACTCGTCGCGGTCGACGGAAGCGACTACGCACACCAGGCGGCCGAACACGCCATCGAGGTCGCCGGCGAGCGCGGCGCGACGCTACACTGCCTCTGTGTCGTCGACGAGCGAAAGTACGGTGAGCCGGCGCTCAGTTCCGACGAGGCCTCGATGGTCCTCGCCGAAGACCACGGGCACAAGTGCGCAACCGAAGTCAAGGAGATCGCCGACTCGAAGGGTATCCCCGTCGTCATCGACATCAGACACGGGGTTCCCGATGAGGTCATCCTCGACTACGCGCGGGACATCGGGGCCGAAGTTATCATCCTCGGCAAACACGGCGACCACGGCGAGCACATCGGTGGAGTCCGCCACCACGTCGAACAGCGGTCGGACATCGACCTGATCGTCGTCTAATCGATATTCCGACACAATTACTTCTCGATAGGAGTATCGGAACAGAATAGACATTCCACATATAGTTCTGCCTTTCGTAGTCAGGGAACTGCCGCTGGCAGGGTGTCCTCTCCACCGGAGGGAGGGAACGACCTCTCCGCAGGCGTGAGTTTTCGACTTCCCGCTCTCGAACTGGGCGAGGTCGGTTCGCGCTCGACGCACGGGTCACGGCCTCGGGTCCACACCCGGGCACCGCGGACACCACGTTTCCGGTGAACAGGGCGACCACGCCGCGCGTTTCCTCATGGGTCGGTTCGCAGGTGACGAGGCCCTCGAATCGGTCGAACAGGGCTGGAGAGCGGTGTGGCGAGAGTCTTGCGGGGCTCTCACCGGTGACAACCGCTGGATCGGTCATGCTGGCCCTCGATATAGCGCCTCCATCAGCCGAGAGAATAGCGTACCTCCTGTCGGTCTACTCGAAACAGGCCACCAGTCAGGACCCCTTTCGCGTTACTTCGACCCGTCGCCCATCCGGTCGCTGAAGTCCCAGGTGTAGGCGCGGTCGATGGAGATGGTGATGCAGACCTCCTCGCGGTCGGGCGAGAGGAGCGACTTCGCGAGTCCGGAGTCGGTTCCCCCGAGGTAGCGCGTCAGCAAGCGCCGAAGCACCTCCTTGTTCTCGTCCGGAGCGATACTGGCGGTTCCCTGGCCGCGGACACCACGGTACGGCACGTCGTTGGTCGATATCTCGAACGCGACCGTGTCGTCGGCTTCGAGGTACCGGACCACCTCGGCCGAGGCTGCCGTCGCACAGCGGAACGCACCCGTCGCGGGGTCGTACTCGTACCACAGCGAGAGCATCCAGAGGTTGCCACCCGGCGTGTGACAGGATAGGCGAACCGGGACCGTCGTCTCCGTGAGGAACTCGGCAGCCGCCTCGTGGTCCCAGTCGCCGCGAATCGCGAACATCAGCGGACGATGGTGACGGGGCAGGGTGCTCGTCGCACGACAGCCTCGGCCACGCTCCCGAGGAGGACCCGACTGACGCCGGTTCGCCCGTGGCTCCCCATGATGATGTGGTCCACGTCGTGTTCCTCTGCGTAGTCGTTGATGGTCCGCGAGGGGCGGCCGACGACCGTCTCGGACGACAGGGTAACGTCGAACTCGTCGGCGATGGCCTGTGCGTCCTCGAACAGTCGCTCACTTGCCTGTTGTTGGCCCTCGTACCACTCCTCCCAGAAGCCGGGGAGCGTGCCGTCGATGGGGGTGCTGAACCCGGCATCCATCAGGTCGATGACGTGCACGAGCACGAGGTCATCGTCGGGGTGTTTCTCCAGTGCGTGACGAAGGGCATCCACGGACTGCGGAGACTCGTCGTAGGGAACCAGTATGGTGTCTGCCATACTAGATATGACACTGACTGAACTGATAAATACCACCCCTCGTTCCCGGGTGCTGCGACTCGTCTCCGGTCCAGCAAGCACTCAGTACGGCTCGAACCCGAGACTCGCCCGGAGCACCTCGTCGAGTCTGGTACGAATCACGTCGCGTTCTGCATGGAGATTCGCGACACCAGCGTCGTCGTGGCCGCCGCCCGACCCGTCGAAGACGGCGAGCAGCGGGTCGAGCACCGTATCGACGTGGACCGACCCGTTCGTCCTGACGGCGACGCGAGTGCCGAAGTCGCGGCCCGAGAGGACCACAGCGAGGTCGGCACCGGCGTCGACGATGGCCGAGGCGGCGGTGCTGGCGTAGCTCCCGACGTGTGTCACGGCGGCGACGAGGTCGTCACTGCGAAAGAGGTCGAGTCGCTGCATCGCCCTGAGGCAGGCGACACGCTCGCCTTCGCGCCAGGTCGGGCCCAGAACCGCCGGCAACTCGTGGGCCCGGTCGCCGGCCAGTGGCAGGAGGTCGACCACCACGTCGAACGTCGCCGGTTCGGCGAACGCGAGCCGCTTGGTGTCGCCCATGATACCCGCGAGCAGGTAGTACGCGGCGGTCTCTGAGACGTCCCAGCCGGCCTCCCCGGCGAGTTTGTAGACCAGTTCCGCGGTCGCTCCCGCCTCGGGGACCACCAGCGCCGCGTCGGCACGGTCGAGCAGGTCGCCGGGTTCGTGATGGTCGATGACGATGAGGGTGCCCGCCCGGTCGAGGTCGATGGGTTCCACTCGTCGAGATTCGGCCGCGTCGACGACGATGGTGAGCGCGAATTCAGCCGGGTCGGCCCGTTCGACCGTCCCCCGGGCGAGCGGCTTCGCCTGCATACCGATGCCACCCGGGGCGCAGACGGTCACGTCGGGGAGGAACTCGGCGAGCGCCAGAGCGGACCCGATCGCGTCCAGGTCTGCGTGTCGGTGACAGACGACGAGCGTCGGGCCATCCGGTGGCAGGAACTGGACCAGTGCCGAAGGCGAGCCGAACGTCTCCCCCATACCGAATAGAAAGCGGTGTACGTACTTGGGCTAACCGGCGTCACTCGCTTTCGCCGTGCTGTCGGCACGAGGATTCACAGCGACAGGGCGGTCCGGGCGAGAAGTCTACGCCGGCGACAGCGGCGACCGCGGGCGAGACCGGAGGGCGGACTGGCGGCCGCTCGGTGGGGGGATAGATACTGTAAGAACCGGACGACCGGAACATGGGGGGTCATAGTTTCGCTCGCCCGGCACCCCCAGAAAACGAGGGCAGTAGACCTAGTCTTCGAGGGAAGATAGCTTCGTCGGCCGACGTGACGGCCGACCGCTATGTCCTACCGGTCGGTCGCCAGGACCCCGACCACGTCCCGCTCGATAGTCGGACTCGGCCAGTCGGCCGACAGTTCGTCGACCACCGCGTCCACGTCGTCGCTGCCGGTCGACGCCACGGCAGCCTCGACAGCCGCGACCCATCTCGGCAACAGGTCGGCGTACGCCTCGAGGGCCGCTCCGGAGTCCTCACGGGCCCCGAAGTGCCCGTAACAGATGGTCTCCGGGTCGAGTGCCCGGAGGCGCTCGATGGTGTCGAGGCTCTGCTGGAGGTCGAAATCGGGTGCCGGTGTGGTCGGCAGGAGCTGGTCGAACAGGAACATCCCTGCGGCATCCGCCGAGAACAGCGTCGCCGTCCGTGAATCGAGGGCGCAAATCTGGTGTGGGGCGTGGCCCGGTGCGTGGACGAGATCCAGCTGGCGGTCGCCAAGGTCCAGCGATTCCCCGCCCGAGACGACGCGACAGCGGTCTCGCGGGACACGACTCGGCTCGCCGTACCCGGACGCGATGTCGTCTCCGACCGCCTCCCGGGCACTCTCGTACAGCCGCGAGAGCTTCTCGGCGTCGGTGAGGTACTCCACACCGCGTTCGTGAACCACGACCTCGGCGTCGGGGCAGGCGTCTGCGAGCGTCCCGGCAGCACCCGCGTGGTCGAGATGGACGTGTGTCTGGACGAGGTAGGCGACCTCATTCGGGTCGACACCGCACTCCTCGAGCCCGTCGAGGACGTGTTCTGCGCCCGTGGCAGGCCCGGAGTCGAGTATCACTGGCTCCGCCGCATCGATGACGTAGACCGACATCGACCCCGGCATCCCGAGCATCTGCGCGTCGACCGCGTACGTCTCCGGTGCGACCGGATGGACCCCTGTCATGGCAGGCTCTTGGAGGTGGGAACCTATAACCCCCTTGAGGCGTGCGGGTGCGACCTAAATCGGATGCCCCCGTATCTCTGACAAAGGGGACATGTTCGAACAATTAAGTTCTGGTTTCGTCGTCGGTCGTCTGTCGGTCCTGCCGACGGTCGGGTCACGGCCCACACTCGGGGAGCCCGAGTTCGCGGCTGCGGCCGATAGCACCGGCGACATGGGGGCATCGTACCTGGTTGCACACCTGCCGGGGTGTTACCTCCGGGTCTGGGCAGACACGGCCACACCGGCCGAGACACTGGCCGTTCCGGCCGAGTCGGTCGACGAGTGGGGCCTGACCGAGGGGCCGATACCGGTCCTGTTCGCCCGGGCCGGGACGGCACGACGCCTCGACAGGTGGTTGGGGTGAACGGTGAGGGACCGGACGGACAGCGCCTCGCCTTCGCCGGCGACACGATGCTCGGTCGACTCGTAGACGAACACCAGTGGACACGCGACGCGACGGCGGTCTGGGGCGACATGCTCCCCACGCTCCAGGCGTGCGATGGCGTCTTCCTCAACCTCGAATGTTGTCTCTCGACGGGCGGCGAGCCCTGGACCGAGACCTACCACCCGTTCCACTTCCGGGCGAACCCGGAGTGGGCTGCCCCGGCCCTCCGGCACGCCGGGGTGGACTGGGTATCCCTCGCCAACAACCACGTCCTCGACTACGGAGTCGATGGCCTCTACGACACGCTGGACACGCTCACGTCCATCGGCGTCGCCTGCTCGGGCGCAGGTCGAACCGTCGATTCGGCCCGGACACCGGCGGTCGTCACCGCCGGCGATTGTACCGTCGCCCTCCTCGCGTTCACCGACAACACGCCCGAGTTCGCCGCCAGCCAGGCCAACCCCGGCACCGCCTACATCGAGATAGACGACGGTCCGGAGGTCCCGTCTGAGACCATGGAAGTGGTGAGCGAGGCGCTGCACGCGGCCCGGCGTGCCGACCCGGACCTGCTCGTCGTCTCGCTCCACTGGGGGCCGAACATGCGGACCGCCCCGCCTCGACAGTTCCAGCACTTCGCGCACTGGCTGGTCGACGAGGGCGTCGACCTCGTCTTCGGCCACAGCGCCCACGTCTTCCACGGCGTCGAGCGCTACCGGGACGGTCTCATCCTGTACGACACCGGTGACTTCGTCGACGACTACGCGGTCGACCCAGGGCTGCACAACGACCGGGGGTTCCTGTTCGTGGTCGAGGTCGACGACGGCGAAATCACCGGCTTACGGCTGGTGCCGACCCAGATCGGCGAGTTCGCGGTCAATCACGCGCCCACCCGGGTCGCGAACTGGAGTCGCGACCGGATGCAGACGCTGTCGAGCCGCTTCGGGACGGACTTCCGGCGCGACGGGGAAGACCTCGTCCTCGACCTCTCGGTGGAGGCCGATGCGGGGAAGAAGCTGGCTGGCGACTGACCCGTTCAGTCACGGCTGTCGGGCATCGGGCGCGTGTACCACCAGGCCCACAGGATGAGCACCGCCTGGAACGGAAGCCGCGCCCACCGGCCAAACGTAGACGGGTCCCTGATCGCCGCTGGTGCGCCCACGAGGACCACGTCGCTGGTCGCCATGTAGATGTTCGCCGGGAAGATGGCGACCAGCAGCGCCACCAGCCCCCAGGCGGCCATCCGGCGCGTTCTGGGAATCATGACGCCGACACCGAGTGCGATTTCGGCCAGTCCCGAGAGGTAGACGAGTGCCAGCGGGGCGGGGAGCACCGGGGGCACTATCTGGGCGTACACATCCGGGACGACGAAGTGCATCACGCCCGCGAAGACGTACAGGACCCCCATGACGTACAGCAGCGGTCGCTTGAGGCGAGCGAGAAGACGGTCGAGTGCGTCGTTCATTCAGTTCGTCGTCAGGTCCAGACACAGAAAGCGTTGTGCGTCACGGAACCCGACACGGCGGTCGAACCGAACATCGGGTGTCAGCAACCCCGCCCTCGACGGGAACCTCCTGGAACTCGTCGACTGAGCGAACGCCGGAACTCACTCCCCGAAGGGTTGCCCGTCGAGGTACGCCAGAATCGAGTCCGTGCTCGACCGGTACTGCTTCGAGAACGCCAGGAGTCGCTCCCCATCGCGGGTCCGGTCCGACTCGATGGTGACGGTGAGCCCGAGGTTCCTGAGGTGTTCGAGCAGTTCGTCGAGGACGATCGGGTCGCCCCGGACGACGTGGGTTTCCGCGAGCACCTCGCCGGCTTCGACCGCCCGGATGGCCTCGATGAATGGTCCCAGAATCGCTTCACCGACGGCGTGCTCGCGCTCGCCGCGCGTCTTTTCGTCATCGTCCTGCTCGACCGCCATGAAGGCCTCGCGCAACACCCGGGGGAAAACGTACTCCTTCCCGTAGTCGAAGGGGTACTGGAAGCCGTAGCTGAGGTTGCCCTGGTTGGCCGCCGAGGTGGTGTACTTCAGCAGTCGCTCGCCGTCACTCGACTTCATGACGACACCCTCGCGTCCCTCCGCGTCGAGGTCCGCGATGACGGTCCGCAGGTCGGAGACGTCGTCGGGGTCGAACCGGCCGAACGACGGAACCTGCGGGATGTCGAACCGGTCACAGCACTGGTTGCGGGCATCGACGGGGAACGGAGCGCCCGTCGCCCGGTCGCGCACGTCGAACGCGAAGAAGCCGATAGAGTCGACCTCGGGGTAGGCACACGTCGTGTAGGGGTTCTCCGGGCCGACCATCTCGCCACAGAGCATCGTCTCCGGGTTCGCGTCGAAGAAATCATCGAGCGAGAGGTCTCGGCGCACGACCGAGGTCGTGAACGGGCAGACGACCCCACTCCGGGTGAACCCGAGAATCTCGCCGTCGGGCAGTCGAACCACCCGGACGTTGTAGCCGTTCAGCTTCTCCTCGGCGACGAACCGGCCGTCGAAGTGTTTGTGTACCCCTTCGGCGAGCTGGAGGGTCCGCGGAATGCTCGGGAACCCGCGGACGACGGCCCCGTCGACGATGGCGGTCCCGGTCGGGAACACGTTCGTCCGCTGGCGCAGGTGGTGGTATCCCCGACAGCGGAACGTGCGCTGGGTGAACCGGTCGGCGACCGCCTCGAAGTCCTCCCGAGAGATTCCGAGTTCGGCGACGTACTCCATCAGCTAGGGTAGGGGCCGAAACGGCTTGAGATGGCTCTGTCGAGTTCCTCAGCGGTTGAGGGAATGACGTGCTGAATAGAGGGTGCAGTCAGCACTCGACGCTCGGTCGTCTCGGCGACTGTTCGCTGAGTGCGCCGACGGACCGAGACTGCGAGTCGGTCATGGCGTCTCTGACACAGACCGGTTCGGTCGAAAACACGGTCTGCCGATCGAGTAACCGGACCCTACTGGTCTCGATCTGTCTCCTCGTCGGACGGGTCTGCGGTGGTGTGGCTGTCAGTGTCCTCGAGCACGCTTCCCGCGCCCGTGTCGTCGAAGTGCGGGATCGATTTCGCCATGATGGTGTGCGACTGGATCCACTTGCGCTCGCTCAGGGACTCGAAGCGGGGTGCGGTCTCGACCGGGTACCGGATCGGCTGACCGGGTTTCACGTCGAGGACTTCGGAGTCGTCGACGACCACGGTCCCGTCGACGATGACGTAGGGGATACCCGTCGACGGAACACCGTTCTCACCGGCCTTGTACGTCGCGTTGTCGGTCACCGTCTCCGGGTCGAACAGCGTCAGGTCCGCGATTTTTCCGACCTGAACGCGGCCCCGTTCTTGCATCGCTTCCAGGCCGGCATCCCCGAGGTGTTTCGCCGACCAGTAACTCAACTGGGAGAGCGTGAACAGCAATGGCACCTCCATTTCGCGGGCGAGCCGGAGCGTCTTCGCCATCGAGCCTGCAGTGCGGGGATGACCTGCGTACTCGGTGTAGTCAGCATCCCACGAGAGCAGATTTCCATCCGTACCGACCCCTAACATCGCGTCCGAGCCGACGGTCATCTGTGGAATCCGCAGCCAGTACGGAAGCCACTTCTTTCGCTGTGGGTTGAACAAGACGATGACCTGTCCGGGGTCGTTCTCGACGAGCGCCTGGTAGCCCTCCCTGTCGAGGAACCTGTCAGTCTGGGGGTCATAGATGGATTCTTCGTACGTGAACCCGAGCTTGTCCTCGAATATCTCTGGACGGAGGAATTCGGCGCTAACGAACGTCGAACCAGCGATGTACGGGTAGTACTCTCCCCACACGTTGTAGCCTTTCGCACGGGCCAGTTGCAACTTCTCTTCGGTCTCCCACCACCCGTAATCGTTGTCGTGGGCCACGATGAGCGGGGCATCGAGCAGGGTGGCGTTCATCAGGACCTCGTTTGTCCCGAGAGTCGCCTCGGTCGGTGTCAACCCCTGCCCGTGGAAGCGGGTGTGGACGGACGCGAGCCGGCCGTAGCGGGCAGCAGTTCGCTGGGCCTCGAACAGCTCGTAACTCGTCAGTCCGCGAGCCATGTAGGCGGCGAGAATGCCGACACCGAGCGCCCCCTGGCGAAGTTCCTCGTCCAGCTGCCGCATGACCTGGTTCATCTGGTCGATGTCGCTCCGGGTCGTCGACCAGCCCGCCACACCATCTGCAGCAGCCTTGTTGACGTACTCCTGATGTTTGGAGAAGTCCAGCGGCTCGTCTATCGTCACCTCTGGGTCGTGGACGGTCATCCGGCAGAGACTCAGGCCAGCGGTTGCGCCGTAATTAACCTGCCAGCCGGTCGTCGCTTTCTCGTCGTACCAGTCGCTGGTATGGAGGATACCGAGTTCGAGGTCCATTCCCGTGGTGACCCCGTCACGGAGTGCCAGTTTGGTCGCGAACGGGTCGACCGCGTGGAAGTGCGTATCGATGAACCCCGGTGCGACCACGAGACCGGTCGCGTCGATGGTACGGTCCCCCTCGATGTCCGCCTTGGTGATGGCGGTGATGCGACCGTCTTTCACACCGACGTTGCGAACCGCGTCGAGCATCGACTCCGGGTCGAGGACACGCCCGCCCGTGATGATGAGGTCATACGTCTGTGTAGTCGCGGTGTCGTCGTGCGAGGCGGCCCGGGCGCGACCGAACCCGGCGGCGAGGCCGGTCGCGCCGAGGCCGGCCAGGACGGTTCGGCGAGTCCACGACCCGAGCCCTGTCGGCGCACCGTTGGTCCGGTTCGGTCCCCCCTCGTGAGAAGCTGGATTCGACATCGGTATCTCCGCGGTAGTTACGGGCCAGAAACGCATGGACTGGCTCTTGAGATTCCCAGTACCGATTGCCAGAGCTATCGGGATGCTGTGGGCTGTCGCTGTTGCCCACGAGAGCGTGCCCGACAAACAGACGAAAAGTTCTCGTTCCGTCGTCCCTCTACCAGGCCGAGGTCGAAGTACTGGCCAAGAAAAAGGCGTCATCCGGGCAGAGATCTGTTCGATGGACCCAGCCCTGTGAATCAATCGAACCAGCCAATCCCTGGCACGTCAGTTTTCATCCCCGAGTCGTGCCCCGTATTCAGCACACGTCGAAAAACACCAGTGGCGAAGATATTCAACAGAGGCCTTGAGCTATATCTTCACTGGGCACCAATCTCTACCATGTCTCCACACCCCCTCAAGCAGCGGTTCGTCGTGGACACCTCGACCTTTCTCACCCAGGAGATACGCCGCGACGGCGAGGACCTCGAGGATACTCTCGTGCGGGTGTTGACGCTCATCTCGCGGGCGAAGCTCGAACTCAACATCTCGTGTTACATGCCACCATCGACCTACCAGGAGCTGGTGACCATGCTGGAGAACCGGGACACCTCCGACGACGTGCTGGCCAGTCTGAACACGTGGATAATCAAGAAAGCGCCCGCCAGACTGGAGGTCATGATCCCCGCCGACCTGGTGTATGGCTTCATCGGCGAGATGACCGACCGGGTGAACCGCGGCCTCCGGGTGTCGGAGAAGGCGGTCCGGAAGGCCGAGGAGACGCGCGTCGACCGTGGAGACGACGCCGACGACACGATGACCGAGATAGACTACGTCATCTCGGACCTGCGCGACGAGTACCGGAAGACGCTCCGGCAAGGGGTGCTGGATTCGCGCGAGGACCTCGATCTGCTGGTGCTGGCCCGGGAACTCGACGCCGGCGTGGTCACGGAGGACCAGGGCATCATCAACTGGGCCGACGACTTCGGGTTGCGGTACCTGCAGGGCCGGGACTTCCCCCGGCTGCTGGAAGACTATCTCGACGCCGTGGACGGGATGGACTGATTGGCAACCATCTGTTGGGCTGGCCCCGGAAGCCACGACCTGTCGGTGGAAGATGCAATCCGCTCTTCGTTCCCCGATTGTATGTTCAGCGCACCCGCGACCATCTATTAATCTGCCCGTCACCAAATGGTGACCTGCAGTAGCGGTACCGACCAGCGACGTCGGCGCGTTCTCCCCCTGACGTGAGACCGATGTGTCAGCCACTACTCACTGGTGAGACCAGATGGAAATCAAGAACTCGCGGTCCGAATCGGAGTCGAACGGGGGAACGAACACAGCACCGACTGGAGACACTCGAATCAGGACGCCATCACTCACCCGTCGGCACATGCTCGGCGTGACCGGCGGGACAATGACGGCTGCACTGATGGGTAGTATCGGGACCGGCACAGCCCGTGCCGGCACGGCAGGGGCGGGCTGGGTCCAACCTGAAACGGATGAAGAAGCCACGCAGAGCACGGAGAAGACCACCCTCATCACCGGCGCGAACATCTTCGACGGGAAATCAGAGACACTCATCGAGGGGATGGACGTCGTCATCGTCGGCAACAAGATACAGACCATCGGCCGGTTCGTCCGCCAGCCGGACGCCGACGTGGTCATCGATGCGGATGGACGGACCCTGATGCCGGGGCTCATCGACGCCCACTGGCATGCACTGCTGGCCACCGTCCCCCAGGCGAAGCTCGTGCAGTCCGATGCTGGCTACATGAACATCGTCGCCGCGCAGGCGAACGAGGACGCCCTGTTGCGTGGCTTCACCACTGTCAGAGACACCGGCGGCAACGTCTTCAGTCTCAAGCAGGCCACAGACGAAGGGCTCGTCCACGGGCCACGCATCTTCCCGTCAGGGCCGATGATCTCCCAGACGGGCGGTCACGCCGACTTCCGGGGGCCACTCGACGTGCCTGAAGACCCTGCCGAGCCCCTGGACTACTACCAGCGCACCGGCCTCATGCTCATCGCCGACGGGGTACCCGCGGTCCTCAAGCGGTCTCGGGAGGCGTTCCGCATGGGCGCCTCACAGCTGAAGGTGATGGCAGGCGGTGGTGTGGCGTCGTGGTACGACCCCATCGACGTGGTGCAGTACACGTCCGACGAAATGAAAGCGGCAGTCCAGGTCGCCGACTCGTACAACTCCTACGTCACCGTCCACGCGTTCAACGACAAAGCTGTCCAGCACGCTATCGACGCGGGCGTAAAGTGCATCGAACACGGCCACCTACTGGAGGAAAGCCTCGTCGCCACGATGGCAGAGAAGGACGTCTGGCTGAGTATGCAACCGATTCTCGACGACGAGGACGCGATTCCGTTCCCCGACCCCAACAGCCGGAAGAAGTTCGTCGAAGTGACCAAGGGGACCGACACGGTGTACAAACTGGCGAAATCGACGGGCGTGAAGACGGCGTTCGGGACCGACACTCTGTTCGACCCGGAACTCGCGACGAAGCAGGGCAAGCAACTGGCGAAGCTGACCCGGTGGTACTCGCCGTTCGAGACGCTGAAGATGGCGACCCACGACAACGCCCAGTTGCTCTCGCTCTCCGGGCCCCGAAACCCCTACCCGGGCACGCTCGGCGTCGTCGAGGAGGGTGCCTTCGCGGACCTGTTGCTGGTCGACGGCAACCCACTGGCTGACATCCAGCTCGTTGCGAACCCCGAGGAGAAGTTCGTCCTCATCATGAAGGATGGGTCGATTTTCAAGAACACGCTGGACTGACCGAACGGTCCAGCTCGTCATTCCTGCGGCAGCAACCGGAGAACCAGCTATCCACCCGGACGCGCCGGCCGGTCCTCCAGGTCCCGCCCGACGAGCACGCCACCCATCTCCAGGAGCTCCTCGGCGTGCTCCCAGCAGGCGTATGCGAGCCGGTAGCCCCGGGCGACCGCCACGTCCGCTCGCTGGCCGCAGGCGTAGCAGGGCTGTGTGTCCGGTGCGCGAACGATTCGCATCTCACCAGAGAGTACGCGGTCGCAGGTTTTGAACGCTCCCATGGTTTGGGAATTCAGGTGATGGGTTATCACCTTACGGCACGTATCTCGAACCGGTGAAACCGTCGATGGACATCAACAACGTCGTCACGACGAACTACCCGACGACCGACGCCGATACTCGTGTCTCGAAACTCACCGCTCACTTCGAGGATCCCTCGATACGCGCGGTCGTCGTCGAGGACGACGGAGAGATCCTGGGTGTCGTCACTCGGCGGCAATTCCTCTCTTCCCACCGGAACCCGAACGCCAAAGCGAAGTCGCTGGTGTGGCACGTCCCGACGGTCGCGCCCGACGACGACGTTCGGGAGGTCGCCGGGCTTATGCGTGAGTCCGACTCCGGACTCCTCCCGGTCGAGAACGACGGGACGGTCGTCGGCGTCGTCACGGTCGACGCCATCGTCCGCGCGGTCCGACCGGCACTGGAGGACATCAAGGTCTCCGCAGTGACGACCGCCGACCCCATCACGTTCGACCCGACGAACACGGTCGGTGCGGCGCTCAACCGGTTCCGCACCGAGCACATCTCGCACCTGCCCATCGTCGAGGAGGGTTCGGCGGTCGGCGTGCTCAGCCTCGTCGACGTGGTGCCGTTCACGACCCGCAAGATGAAGCGGACCCAGGGCGGTTCCTCGGGCATGGAGTCCACGGCGACCGGCCACGGCGGCTTCGGCAGCCGCGAAGGCGACTCCGACCGGCTGCTCGACGTCCCGGTCAGGGACTTCATGAGCACGCCCGTCGTGACGGCCGAGCCGACCGACTCGCTCGGTCACGCCGTCGACCTGATGCTCGACCGTGACGTGTCCTCGGTCGTCGTCGTCGAAGGCGACACGGTGGTCGGCATCGCCACGACCTCCGACCTGCTCGACGCGCTCGTCCGGGAAGCTCCCGGCCGCCGCGCCGTCCAGGTGTACGGGATGGACCTGCTCGACGACATCTCCTACGAGGAGGTCGTCGACCTCATCGAGGGCACGGTCAAGGACGCTCCGATGAGCCTGCTCGATGCGAAGGTCCACCTGCACGAACACGACGAGACCCTGCGGGGGACCCCGCTGCTGTACGCCCGAATGCGCCTGTTCACCGACGACGGCCGGTTCATCGCCTCCGGTGAGGGCTACGGGGCGGCGCAGGCCATCGCGGACGCTCGCGACGCGGTCCGCCGCCAGCTCATCGACGACAAGACCTACGCGAAGTCGAAGAAGCACATGGACCCCGAGGAGAAGGCCAAGATGCGCGGCTGGGAGACCGGCGCCGAGTGAGCACGAGGCCGAGCCGAAACCCGTCAGTTCGATTTTTCTTCCAGACGACCGGTTCCGAAACCCAAGCGATGCCCTCACACGTGATCCAGACGTAGGTTCATCTGAGAGAGCATGGCATCGACACAGCGACAGACCAACGTCGAGATAGTGCAGCGCATCTACACCGCGTTCAACGACAGGGACCTCGACACAGTCGTGGGCACGTTGGCCGACGACGTCGAATGGACCGAGCCAGCCGGGTTCTTCATCGGCGGGACCTTCAACGGTCCCGACGCGGTGCGAACAGAAGTCATGGAACCCTGTGCCGAGAAGTTCGAGACGTTCACCGTCGACCCCGAGCGGTTCCTCGAGGACGGGAACACGGTCGTCATTCTCGGGGCGTTCCACGCCACGACCCCAGACGGTGAGCACATCGAGAGTCCGTTCGCCCACGTCAGCGAGGTGGCGGACGGTGAAATCATTCGATTCGAGAACTTCACGGACACCGCGCTCTGGCCGTAGGTCTGACGACCAGGGCGACGACGGTTCGCGCCGCAGCGCAAGCGCTACTGAGTCAGTCGTCCTGAAAGAATGGGAGCCACGGACACGACGTGGCGAAAATCGGTGAGCGTTTATTCGAGGTGGCCGCCGTCTTCGAGGTTGTCCATGACGTCGTCGACGAACGCGTCGACGGAGTCGTACGGGAAGTCGCCGCCGGGCAGCTTCGTCTGGAGCTCCATCGCCGTCATGGAGAAGTCGCCGGACTCGAAGCGGGTGCCGGGGCCGTTCGGGAGTGCCGGGACGAGGTCCATCGGGCTGGAAATCGGGTAGTTCGCGCCCTCGAAGGCGTCGATCATCTGTTGTCGGAGATCGTCTTTGTCGACCATACCCACCCTTTCACACAGATAAATAATAAATCCTTGGGTAGTTGGGATAGCGGCGGCTCCCGGCACGCGCGCGAATCACCAGTGAACGGTTCGCGACTCGTCTCGAACCGTCGAGTGGGTCGTTACCGACGAGAAACCGGCCACTCACGGGAAACCGGCACAGCATAGATATATCTGTCTCGTGTCGTACCAGTACTTGCACAGCAACTGACCAACTATCGCCGCTCTCACCGGCTTTTTTCGGAACCTGCGAATCCCGACAGCACCGCCCGTGTCAGATTTCGGTTACACGCCGGTACTCGTCCGGGAGCGCAGCCGCATCCTCGTGCAGGAGCGCAACAACGAGGTAGTCCGCATAGCTCTCGAAGTACTCCACGACGGCCGCGATGCGCTCGGCATCGACGGCCTCCAGCGAGTCCAGCAGGACCACCGGAACCGTCTCGTACACCTCGTGGGCGAGGTAGCCCGCGAGTGCGAAGGTGAGTCCGGTCACGGTCCGCTCGGACTCGCTCAGGTGCATGACGCTGTCCTCGTAGCTCGCGCCCGTCTCGTCGCTCCTGATGACGTGCAGGTCGAAGCTGCTCCGGGTCACGTCCGTTCCGTCTTCGCGTTTCCGCTCGATCCAGATTCGTTCGACGTTCTCGTAGCCGAGGATGTCGAGCAGTTCGGCCATGTGGTCGTTGAACGACTCGACCACATCGGCTTCCAGCCGGTCGATTCGGGTGCGCTGGGCTTCGAGGTCGGCGGCAACCTGCTCTCTGCGCTCGCGGAGATCCGTCTCGCGTTCGAGTTCCGATTCGAGCTCTGCAATCTGGTCGGTCAGGTCGGCACGGCGTTCGTGCAGTCGCCCGAGTTCGAACTCGAGGTCGTTCGCGCGCTCGTGGAGCGCGACGAGTTCGTCCTCGTCGGTCGCCCGCCGCTCCTCTACCGCCGCCTCCAGCGACTCGACCTCGGCCTCTAGCTCCGCTCGCTGGCGCTCGAGGTCCTCGATTCGCCGTCGGCGCTCGACCAGTTCGGCCTCGATGGCTTCGATATCCTGGCGGAGCGCCTCGCGGCGGGCCTGCTTCCGTTCGACCGCCCGTTTCTCGGACTGCACATCGTCGAGTTCGGAAACGACGGTCGAGCGCTCGGCCCGCGCGTCCTGGTACGCCGCCTGGAGCCGGTCGACCATCCCGTCCAGCTGGTCGGTCTCGACGGTCGTTCCGCAGGTCCAGCACAGCGCCTCGTCGGGCGCGAGCGCGTCAGGGACCGAAGTCCCCGCAGCACCGCTGTCTGTCTCCCCGCCATCGCCGCTCTCGGCGGACGCCAGCCGCTCGAACAGCTCGGCGTGCTCGCCGTCGAGCATCTCACGGTTGAACGAGAGGAGGTTCTGGAGCGTGTTAGTCACCGAGTCCAGTCGTCGCTTTCGCTCCCGGTAGCGTTCCAGGTCGCCCTCGAGCTCGTCGAGTCGGGCCGCGGGCTGCTCGGGGAGCGATTCGAGCTCCTCACGCAGCTCCTGCTGTTCGGCTTCGAGCGAGGACGCGCTCTCGCGCTCGCTGTCGAGCTGGAACCGGACGTCCTCGAGGTCGCCACGGACCTCGTTCAGGTCGCCGAGCACGTCGTCGACGGTCTCGTCCGCCAGGTTTCCCTCAGCCGATTCCAGCTCCGCCTCCACCGATTCCAGCTCCGCTTCGGTCTCCTCGATATCCGCGTCGACCGCGTTCCGTCGCTGTTCGAGGTCCGGGAGTCGCTCTTTCGCCGCCCCGAGTTCGTCGAGCTGACGGTCGAGCTCCTCCTTCTGTGCCTCCAGCCGGGTGGCCTCAGCCTCGATGGCGTCGGTGTCGACGGGGCGCATCACCAGTTCCCAGAGGTCGTCGCCACGCTCGACGGCCTGTCTGGCCGGGTTGTCCTCCAGCAGGAAGGCGAACAGGTCCGCCACCTCCGGGTCGTCGAGCAACGGGGTCCCCCCGAATCTGACCCCCTCTGGCCCGCGCTCGAGCGTCCGTGTGTACGTCCCGTCTGGCGTCTGGAGTTCGACCCGACCCGCCTCTGCGTCGCCTTTCAGTGAGACTCGCTCGCTGCCGAGGCCCGCCATCAGCGCCTGCAGGAACGAGGTCCGGTTCGTCGCGTTCCGGCCGGCGAGGACGGTGACCCCCGCGTCGAGTTCGACCGTCGTCTCGTCGATGCCGCCGACGTTCTCGGCCTCGACGCTGACGGGCGTCTCACGCAACCGCGAAGTCATGCCGTAACCTCGAGTGGTATGGCAAAAAAGTCTTGTCTCGAATCGGTGTCAGGACTGCTTACACGTGCAGCCGCCGCGGTCGAGCAGGTCGCCGACCTGGTACGACCGTCCGCACTCCCCGCAGGTCACCGAGACGGACACCAGCACGTCGAAGTCGTCGAGTGCGAGCGACGACGACGCGAGCGAGCTGACCGTCGATTCTGTGACGGCCTCGGTCCGGCTCTGGAGCGCGAACAGCGTGTCCTTCGCGCGGTCGGTCTGGTCGCCATCCGGGCCGGTCTCCTTCTCCACGTCCAGGCACTCGCGCAGATGCGTGTGAACCGACTGGTGCGACACGAAGGCATCGCGAAGCGTGTCCACGTCGATTCCCGCACGCGAGAGTCGGTTCTCGACCTGCACGCGCTCGCCGCTCGAGACCGCGTCGTCGGTCAGCGCCTCGTACGTCGAGGCGACCTCGTGGCCGAGCGGGTCCTCGCCCGCGGCCCGCATCGCCGCCGTCAGCACGCGCTCGTCGAAGTAGCGCGCGAGTTCGCGGAGGCTGTAGTCGTCCCGGTCACGGACCCAGCGGTCGGCGAGCGACTCGTGGACGCCCGCGATATCGAACTCGTCGGCGACGCGACCGACCTTGCAGTCACAGACCCGTCCGTCGGTCATCTGCTCGAAACTGAACGACATGTGAGTAAAGGGGTTTCGCTAGTCGCCCTGTGCGCTCTGTGGCGCGTCGGCGACGTAGGAGTCTCGCTGGCTCATCTCCGCCTCCGAGAGGTGACAGGAGATGCGATGGCCGGTCGCAGAAACCGACTCCAGTTCGGGCTCGTCGGTCTCGCAGACCTCGCCGATCTTCTTCGGACAGCGCGTCCGGAACGGACAGCCCGACGGCGGGTCGATTGGACTCGGCACGGTCCCGTCCAGCAGGATGCGGTCGGTGCGCTTCGTCGGGTCCGCGTGTGGCACCGCCGAGAGCAGCGACTCCGTGTAGGGGTGGAACGGCGGCGAGAACACCTCCTGGACCGTGCCGAACTCGGCGATCTTGCCGAGGTACATCACGGCGAGGCGGTCACAGATGTGCTTGACGACCCCGATGTTGTGCGAGATGAACAGGTACGACAGTCCGTAGTCCTCCTGCACCTCGTTGAGCAGGTTCAGGATCTGGGCCTGCACGGAGACGTCCAGCGCCGACACCGGCTCGTCACAGACGATGAGCTTCGGCTCGACCGCCAGCGCGTGCGCGATGGCGATGCGCTGCTGTTGCCCGCCCGAGAACTCGTGTGGGTACTTGTCCGCGGCCGCGGCCGAAAGCCCGACGCGTTCGAGCAACTCCGCGACCCGTTCTTGCTTCTCCTGGCCGGTCGCGACGTCGTGTTTCTCCATGGCCCGCCCGATGATGCGACCCACGGTCTTGCGCGGGTTCAGCGAACTCTGGGGGTCCTGGAAGATCATCTGGAACTCGGCGCGCAGGCTGCGGACGTCGCTGTCGTCGAGTTCGTGCAGCGGGTGACCGTCGAAGTACACCTCGCCGTCGGTGGGGGCGAGCAGCTGTAGGATGGTCCGTGCGACCGTGGACTTCCCACAGCCGGACTCGCCCACGAGCCCGACGGTCTCGCCGGGATAGATCTCGAAGTCGACCCCGTCGACCGCCTTGACCTTCTGGCGCTCGATGCTCGGTAGACCGCCGTCGGTCGACAGCGTGAGGCCGTCGAGGAAGCTGTCCCCGGCGTCGAAGTGCTTCTTCAGGTCGTTCACCTCGAGCAGCGGCTCGCCCGACCGGTCGACGTCGGCTCGACCGGCGGCGTGGCCGTCGGCCTCGACACCCTCGGAGAGGTCGAGGTCGTTCGCGTGGACACAGGCAGCCGTCGAGCTCGTCCCGTCGACGTGCTCGAGCTCGGGGTCGCCGCCCTCGCGACAGTCGGTCGTCGCGTGGGGACACCGCGGCGCGAAGTTACAGCCCTCCGGCAGCTCCGTGAGGTCCGGCATCGCGCCGTCGAGCGTCGGCAGCTCGTCGTACGCCTGGTCGGTCTGCGGGATGGAGTCGATGAGCCCCCTGGTGTAGGGGTGGGTCGGGCGCTCGAACAGGTCGTTCATGTCCGCCTTCTCGACGAGGTTCCCGGCGTACATCACCCCGACCGTGTCGCAGGTCTGGGCGACGACGCCGAGGTTGTGCGTGATCATCAGGATGGCCACGCCCTTCTCTTCCTGCAGTTCGTTGAGAAGGTCGAGGATCTTCGCCTGCGTCGTCACGTCGAGCGCGGTCGTCGGCTCGTCCGCGATGATGACGTCCGGCTGGCACGAGAGCGCGATGGCGATGAGCACGCGCTGGCGCATCCCACCGGAGAACTCGTGCGGGTAGTCCGAGAAGCGGTCCGCGGCGTCCGGAATCCCAGTCTCGCGCATCGAGTCGATGGCGATCTCCCTGGCCTCCTCCTCGGTCACGTCCTGATGACGTTCGACCGTCTCGACGATCTGGCTCCCGACCGTGAGGACGGGGTTCAGCGAGGTCATCGGGTCCTGCGGGACGAGGGCGATCTCCTTGCCCCGGATGTCCTGCATCTCCTTCTTCGACCGGTTCAGCAGGTCCTCGCCGTCGTAGCGGATCTCTCCCCCGGTGATGCGTCCCGGTTCGTCGATGAGCTGGAGCAGCGAGCGCGCCGTGACCGACTTCCCGGCCCCGGACTCGCCGACCAGTCCCATCGTCTCGCCAGCGTGCAGCGTGAACGAGACGTCGTTACTCGCGACGACCGGTTCCGCACCGGTCTTGAACTCCGTGCGGAGGTTCTCGACCTCCAGTACTGGTTCTTGCATCTTAGCGCTCCTCCGTATCGACCTTCGGGTCGAGCACGTCGCGCAGGCCGTCACCGAGCATGTTGAACCCGAAGACGGTGATGGCGATCGCCAGCCCGGGGAAGATGATCATCCACGGTTCGGTCTGCATGAACTTCCGGCCGTTCGCTATCATCAGGCCCCACGACGGCGTCGGCGGCTGTGCGCCGAGGCCGAGGAACGACAGCGACGCCTCCGCCAGCATGGCGAACGCGACGTTGATGGATGCCTGCACGAGCAAGGGTGCCATACAGTTCGGCAAGACCTCGCTGAAGACGATTCGGGTGTCGGATTCGCCGCGGGCGACGGCCGCCTCGACGTACTCCTCGTTGCGCTCGGAGATCGCCGCGGACCGCCCGACGCGGGCGATGTACGGCGTGTAGACGAACGCCAGCGCGAGGATGACGTTGTTGAGCTGTGGCCCGATCACCACCATGATGGCGAGTGCGAGCAAGATGGGTGGGAACGCCATGGCGGCGTCCATCACCCGCATCAACACCTCGTCGACGAGGCCGCCGTAGTAGCCGGCGAACACCCCGATGGCCGTGCCGACGAACAGGGCCCCGGTGATGGCACCGAAGCCGACGTAGAGCGAGATACTGCTGCCCTTCAGGACGCGCAGGAAGATGTCTCGCCCGAGCTCGTCGGTGCCGAAGAGATGTTCGGCAGACGGTGCCTCGGAGCGGTCTTCGAGGTTCGTCTTGGCGATGTCCTCCTGCGAGATGGTCACGGTCGAGATGCCGGCGGTGACGACCAGTGACAGCACGAGCACCAGCCCGACCATCGCCTTCGTGTTGCCGCGGAACTGCTGCCAGAACCGACGCATCCGCTCCAGCTTCGCCTTCTCGACGGGCAGGAAGCCACCGCGGCTCGTCTCGGTCGACATCAGCTCTCACCCCCGTAGCGGATACGCGGGTCGAAGTAGGCGTACAGCACGTCGGCGACCAGGTTCGATATCATATACATCAGTGCGATGACGATGATGCAGCCCTGCAACAGCGGGATGTCGCGCGCTTTCACCGCGGTCAGGGTGAGCCGGCCGATGCCCGGCCAGAAGAACACCTGCTCCAGGACGACCACGCCACCGAAGGCATAGGCGAACTGGAACGCGACGACCGTGATGACCGGGATGACGGCGTTACGGAACGCGTGACGAAGCACGACGACCCACTCGGACATGCCCTTCGCCCGAGCGAGCTTGACGTACTCTTCGGAGAGCACTTCCAGCATCGACGAACGGGTCATCCGCATGATGTACGCGGTGAGCGCGAAGCCCATCGAGGTCGCCGGAAGGGTGAGGTGTCTGAGCGTCATTCCCCAGCCCTCCTCCGACGGTGCGGCGTAGCCCGTGGTCGGGAAGAAGTCGATGCCGAAGTACTGGGCCGGCCAGATGGCGAACACCAGGATGAACACCAGTCCCCACAGGAAGATGGGGATGGAGACACCGACGAATCCGAACGTCGAGGCCAGGAAGTCCGGCCAGTCGTTCTGGCGGTACGCCGCGATGATGCCCAGCGGAATCGAGAGCACGACCGCGACGCCGGTGGCGGCCACCGCGAGCATGAGCGAGCGCGGCAGCTTCTCGACGATGAGCGCCGACACGGACTCGCCCTGGAACTTGAGCGACGTGCCGAGGTCACCGGTCAACAGCCCGGTCAACCAGTCGAAGTACTGGGCGTACAGCGGTTTGTTCAACCCGAGCTGTTGCTGGAGCGCCGCCACCTTCTCGTCGCTGGCGTTCGGCCCCAGTATCAGCAGGGCCACGTCGCCGGGGAGGATGTTGGTGACGGCGAAGGTGATGACGGTGACCAACAGCAGGGTCACCGCCATGAACCCGACCCGTCTCACGAGGTAACTTGCCAGGGACATTCGTGCCTACTGTTCGAGGTAGTTGTCAGCGAACGACAGCGTGGAGCCGTCGGCCGTACCCATGTCGCCCTTGTAGTTGGGCTGTGCACCGTACAGGTTCGCCTGCCAGAACAGGAACAGGTGGCCTGCGCGCTCCTCGTGGAGGATCTCGGTGGCCTTCTGGTACTTCTCGGCGCGGGCTTCCTGGTCGTACATCCGGCGGGCGTCCTCGACGAGGGTGTTGTACTCCTCGTTCTCCCAGCCGGTGAAGAAGAACGCGCCGTTCGGGTGCAGGAACTTGTAGAACGACACGTCGGGGTAGTACAGCGCGAGGTAACTCGACGTGGTCGCCTGGAAGTTCTGCTTGGAGTAGACGTCCGAGAGCCAGGTGCTCCAGGTAATCTTCTGGATGTTCAGCTCGATACCGGCCTCGCTCGCGTCGTCGGCGATGACCTGTGCGGCCTGGACCTGTGCCGGGTAGGACTGCGGAATCTTGAACGAGACGGAGAAGCCGTCGGGCATGCCCGCCTTCTCGAGGTGTTCTTTGGCCTTGTCGATGTCACGCTCGCGAGGCTGGATGTCCTCGTTGACCCACGGGCTGCCGGGGGCCGCCGGGGACGCCGTCGCCTGGCCGGTCCCGTACAGCGCTGCCTCGGTCGCCTTCTCCTTGTCGATGGCGTAATCGAGGGCGAGCCGAGCGTGCTTGTTGTCGAACGGTTCCTCGTTGCAGTTCAGGCCGAGGTAGACGAGCGCCTTCGGGAACTTCTTCTGGAAGTTGACGCTGTCGTCGCTCTGGACGCGCTCGACGTCGCTCGGCGGGATGCCGTTGATGAAGTCGTATTCGCCGGCCTTGAACGACTGCAGGCGGACGCTGGGGTCGGTGACCTCGGACTTGACGACCTTGTCGAGGTACGGCCCGTCGATCGAGTCGTCCCAGTAGTCCTCGTTCTTGACCATCGTGAACGAGGTCTCGATCTCACGGCTGTCGAACTTGTACGGCCCGGTGCCGATGGGTTCTTTGATCTCGCTCATCTCGGCCTGCTCCTTCGGCAGGATGGCGAGTTCCTCGGTGGACATCTTCGCGATGAACGGCGCGAGGGGTTCCTTGAGCGTGAGCTCGAAGGTGTAGTCGTCAGGTGCCGCCATCGAGTCGACGTTCTGCATGAAGCCGTTCGCGAGGAACTTCTCGTTGTTCTTGACGCGCTTGTAGGACGCCAGCACGTCGGCGGAGGTCATCTCCTTCCCGTTGTGGAAGGTGACGCCCTCCTCGAGTTCGAAGGTGAACTTCGTGTTGTCCTCGGACGTCTCCATCGACTTCGCGAGGTGCGGCGAGAACGAGTAGTCGTCGTTCAGCTTGACGAGGCCCTCGACGATGTTCTCGAGGACGCGGGCCGTCGCTGCTGCACTCTCGAGGTGCGGGTCGAGGCCCTGGACGGGGACTGCGCCGCCCCACTGGAGCGTGCCGCCGGACTGCGGAGTCCCGCTGTTACCGCCGTCGCCACCGGAGCCGCCGTCGTCGTTGCCACCGCCACCGCCGCCACTGTCGCCGCCGTCGTCTCCACCGGAGCCACCGCCGAGGCAGCCCGCGAGGCCGAGGGCTCCTGTTGCGGTCGCGCCGAGGACGCCACGACGACGGAATTTACGGTACGATTCTGCATTGTCACTGTTGCTGCACCCACTGCTATCCCGTGACATACAAACACCGTCTGAGTAATAGATAATAAAGCTATGGTGAGCTATAGACAAGGCAATATTAATACTCTTCTAACATCCCCCCCTCTGAAATTACCCTAATACACCCCCTGAGTGTGGGGCAGCCCTCTAGAATAAAACGAACGTCCGAAAATACTTTGTATGGATTCGATAAAATGGACATTCATACAGCCGACTCACGTCGGCCGTCGTTCACATGCAACTCGCCTGCCTCGCACCCCCGAGTCGGTTCGACTACCCGAGCGCCATCCAACGGGTGCTCGATGCACAGCTCTCAGACCAGCCCGAGATGGAACGGTTCGCGCCACACCAGGGCGTGTTGCCAGCGCAGACCGACTACGACCTCGTCATCCTCGCCGGGTCACAGGCGCACGTCACCGATCCAGAACCGTGGTTCGGCCCACTCGCCGACTACGTCGAGCGCACACTGGCCGCCGGGACACCCTTGCTCGGGGTCTGCTTCGGCCATCAGTTCCTCGCCGACCTGCTGGGTGGGACTGTCGAGCCGCTGCCGGGGCAGCGAACCGGCGTCTCGACCATCGAACGGACCGCCGCGAGCGACGCCCACCCGATGTTCGCCGGGCTTCCGCGGTCGTTCGAGTCCTTCGTTTACCACGGCGACCACGTCGCGTCTGCTCCCCCGAAAGCCACTGTCCTGGCCCGCGACGACTCGGGAATCCAGGCCTTCGCCGCGACCGACCGGCCCGTCCTCGGCATCCAGTTCCATCCCGAGTTCACGGCCGCGATGGCGGCCCGCACCGACGCCGGCACAGCGGTCCCTGCCCTCGAAGACCGGCTCGCGGCGAGCCGGACGCTGTACGCCACCGCACTCGCGGACGGGCTCACCGCCGGAGCTTCCACTGACCGCGGGAGCGAGTCCGGGGCAACCGACGAGACGGCCGAGTCACGCGGGCAGAGCGAGCGGGCGTCGGGCAAGCCCGGGGGCGTGCGGGCAGGCGGACGGTGAAGATACGTGTCAAAATGTTGTTTTGTTGGTGCGTAGAGAAACAGTGAAGTACGGGTTCCATAGATAGCTGATAGCATGGAGGTCAGCGAGGCACGGCTGCGGAGAGACATCGAATCGAACGCCGAGTTCGGCTCGGTCCCGGTCGAGGACGGACACGCACGAACCGTCCTCACGGGGACCGACGCGAACCGGGCGGCCCGGGAGTTCTTCATCGAGCGCTGTCGCGATGCCGGGATGACCGTCAGCGTCGACGCGGTCGGGAACATCGTCGCCCGGTGGGTCCCGGAGAGCGCCGACCCCGACGCCGACCCGGTCGCCGCGGGCAGCCACCTGGACTCGGTGCCGGAGGGGGGCATCTTCGACGGGCCGCTCGGGGTGTTCGCCGCGCTCGAATCCGTCCGGGCCATCCAGGAGGCGGACATCGAACTCGCTCGCCCCGTCGAAGTGGTATCCCTCACGGAGGAGGAGGGCCAGCGCTTCGGGGGTGGACTGGTCGGCTCGGCGGTCGCCGCGGGGGACATGACCGTCGAGGAGGCCCACGAGCTGTCGGACGACGGCCAGACCCTTCGCGAGGCACTCGACGACATCGGGTTCCTCGGTGAGGGAGCCATCGACGCCAGCGAGTGGGATGCCTGGCTCGAACTCCACATCGAACAGGGCACCCGACTCGAAGACGCCGGCATCGCCGCCGGCATCGTCACCAGCATCACTGGCCTCTCCCGATGTGCCATCGAGGTGTCGGGCGAGGCCGACCACGCCGGGACAACCCCGATGGGCCAGCGCGCCGACGCCCTCGCCGCCGCCAGCGAGTTCGTCCTCGACGTGGAGGACGCCGCCAACGAGACGGTCGCCGTCGAGTCGTCGTCGGCGGTCGGGACCGTCGGCAAGGTCGGTGTCGGGCCGAACGCACCGAACGTCATCCCCGGCAGCGTCGACCTCAGCCTGGACGTTCGCGACGTGAACCCGGACGCCATCGAGAGCATCGTGGACCGGGCCCGGGCCAGCCTGGCCCGCATCGAGGAGGACCGCGACGTCGAGATCAGCTTCGAACGCCCATGGCACCGCGACCCCGTCCCGATGAGTGACCGAGCCCGGGACGCCTTCTCTGCCGCGAGCGAGTCGGCCGGCGTCGCCGCGACGGCGATGCACTCTGGCGCTGCCCACGACACGATGTTCATGGCCCAGGTGACCGACGCCGGCCTCCTGTTCGCTCCGTCGCGAAACGGCATCTCTCACAACCCCGCCGAGTGGACCGACTGGGAGGACTGCGCGGCCGCCACCCGTGTCCTCGCCGGTGCCATCGCACATCTCGCCAGCGACTGACCGCCTGTTCTCTCCTAACGAACGCCGTCTTCCGCCGCAAGCACCGCGTAGGTCAGCCTGTGTCCAGTTCAGCCACCGCATAGAACGACTCTCAGTGTTCTCGAAATGAGAACATCGAGAATCGCAGGAAGTGAGTAGGGTATCGTCGGTGAGTCCCTCGAAAACCGGCGACACAGCCGGGGCGTTCAGTTCGATGGGCGATGCACATAACGGGAACACCTATGCGAATCCGTGCTCTGCCTCCTGCTATGGCAGGGCGAGCGAACACCGGCGGCGAACCGTCACGGACCCTGAAGACAGTCTCGCGTGCGTGCGACATCATCCGAGTCCTGGAGGAACTGGACGGCGCAGGCGTCACAGAACTCGCCACGCACCTCGACATGTCCAAGAGCGCAGTCTACAGTCACCTCTCGACGCTCCGCGAGGAGCACTTCGTGGTGAAGGAGGGGGACACCTACAGACTGGGACTGCAGTTCCTGCTGTTGGGCGAATTCGTCCGGAACCAGCACGTCCTCTACCATCACGGCAAGGAGGAGATCGAGAAGCTGGCCGAGGAGACCGGCGAGTACGCCCACCTCGCGACGGAGCAACACGGCCTCGGGGTCAACCTGTACAAGGTACAGGGCGAGAAGGCGGTCGGCCGCGACTACCAGACGAACAAGCTCCAGAAGCCCGACTACCTCCACTTCTCGGCGACGGGCAAGTCCATCCTGGCTCACCTCGGCGACGAACGCGTCGAGGGAATCGTCGACGAGTACGGCCTCTCGGCGAAGACGGAGCACACCATCACGGACCGCGACGAGCTGTTCGCAGAACTCGAACAGATACGCGAACAGGGCTACGCGACGAACGAAGAGGAGGAAATCAAGGGACTGCAGGCCATCGGTGCGCCGGTCCTCGACAAGGACGACACGGTCCTCGGGTCCGTCTCGGTCTCCGGCCCTGTCAATCGGATGCAGGAGCCGGCCTACCACGACCGCATCGTCGACGCCGTCACGAGCACGGCGAACATCATCGAGGTCAACATCAATATGGCCGACACGGACACCGACCTGCCGGATTTCACCTGATTCACCCGTTCTAGTTTACTTTACAGGCCTACTCCTGTAAAGCACAGGGTCGCTAAACTGTTTTACAGCGCTACAGTTGTAAAGCAGCGGTGTCGCCGACCGCCACGAGCCGACAGTTGTCGTTTCGAGAACGGGTGGACAGCCGCCTGTCGAGCTCAGACGCCCTCACGCGCTCAGACCGCTCGAATCTCCTCGAGTATCTCGTCCTCGCGCTCGGCGTACCCGACGAACTCGACGATGTCCGCGGTCCAGCCCGAGATGTTGTAGACGCCGTCGTACCCTTCCGGAGTCGCGAGGTCTCCGTACGCCTGCAGGTCGACCATGTAGAGCGTCGCGTCCGGGGCGACCACGTCGCGGTAGCGGGTGAACCACTCGCGAACGCTCTCGTCCGAGCCCCACGTGGAGTCCCAGACCTGCATGTCCGTCAGGACGACCACGCGGTCGTACTCGGCCGCGTTCTCGACGAGGTGTCGGAAGGCGAGCCACGCGTTCGTCGACCCACCGACGCGCCGGTCGCGAATCTTCCGGGCGCGCTCCAGCGTGGGGGTGTCGGTGTGCGTCGAGACCGTCTCGAAGTCGCTCGCGAACACACCCACGTCGGCTCCCTGTGCCTGCAGGACCGCGCCGAAGAACGACGCGATCTCCAGGTAGGTCATCTCGGAGCGCCCCGAGAGCCGCGAGTCCATCGACCCCGAGAGGTCGACCGCCACGAACGTGTTCCCGAGGTCGTCGGGCAGGTTCGTCGCCGTCGCGTCGACGGCGCGAGAGAGCCAACGCTCGGTGTGCTCGTCCGCGACCCCCGCCGCGGTCACGGCCTCGTAGGCCTGGTAGAACCTGAAGGGGTAGACCATCGAGTCACGGACGTAAGCCAGGTCCTCCTCGGTGAGAATCTCCTCCCCGTCGAGGCCGGCTTCCAGCATGTTCCGGAGGTTCCGGATGGTCGCGAAGAGCCCCATCTTCGGCAGGACCTCCCGCCACGCGTCGGCCGTGTTCCCCTTCTCGGAGATGACGACCTCCCACGTCTCGGGCGGGTCGAGTGGCTGGACCTCCGGGTGGTCGTCGAGGTCCCCCAGCACGAGGCGCTCGAAGACCTCGTCCTCCTCCGGCGTCTCGGGCTTCGGGTGGACGAGGTTCATCACGTCTCGGAATTTCACCTCGCGGTTGCGGTTGTCGTACTTCGCGAACTGGTAACGGTCGAACTCGTGGAACGAGTCCGCGAGACCCTTCTTGAGCGGCTTGGGAATCGGCTTCCCGAAGAGGTCGAGCTGCATCGCCGTGACCGTGGTCAGTTCGTCGGCGCGCCGGATGACCCGCGGCGCGTACTCACGGACGTACGTCTTAGCTTCCTCGTGCTGTGCTGCGAGCACGAGCAGCAGGTTCGACACGTCGCGCAGGTACAGCTCGGTCCGGGCGTACGCCGCCAGCTTGAGCACGAACTCCGGGTCCTCGTCGGCCGCCGCGGTACACCGGGTCGCGAGCTTGCGCAGCCGGTCCTCGTCGGACTCGTAGAAGCTGTCCTCGAGCAGGTTGTTCACGACGACTTTGTACAGGCCCAGTTCCGGGCTCTCCGGCTGGTACGCCTCCGCACCCTCGAAGTTGGTCGTACGCTGTGCATCGGTCGATCTGGTGCGGTTGAACTTCATCGCTATCACGGTGGGAAAGGTGGCCTCAATGGCCTGCGCCCACCAGCGCGTTCGGGGTGGAAACTGCGACCCCAGTACGGAAAGTGGAAGTGCGGGGAAAACCGCGGGAGCGTGGCCCATTCGGGCCGGGTCAGGATGAAGTATCGCTCCCACTCGCCCCGTAATTCGACTGAGCGACGGTTTCGTCATAAGCCTTCAGGCAGTGTGTGAGTACGTTCCACCTGCCGAGAAGACTGGGCCGGAGGTACCGACAGTACGAGGCTGCCGGTCGTCGCACGTCGAGACCAGGATTCGAACCTGGAACCGCTCGGCTAACAACCGAGTGCACGACCAATCGTGCTATCCCGACAGTGGAATCGCGCGGAATCGAACAGCGAGCCATCTCCGTGCCACGGAGACGTTCTACCATTCGAACTACGACCCCAGCATAGGCACACGAGGAGTCGAACCTCGATCTGCACCTCGTGAGGGTGCCGTCGTCCCGCTGGACCATGCGCCCACGGCAGCTGGCGAACGGACACCGCGTTTCCGGTGAAAGTTGCCAGCAGCAGAGCGGAGCGGGTAGGATTTGAACCTACGTTGGACCACTGAAGTAGCTCCAGACCTCGCGCCAGTGGCGAATATCGGTCCGGAGACGCTACCGCTCCGGCGCGCGGGCCCCCGTGACGAGCGTCGATGCGCCAGGAATCGAACCCGGTACGTCCGTTGGAAACGAAGTAACTCCACGACTCGCACCGGCCTGCCGGTGAAAATACGTGTGGAGGGATGTCGCGGCTACCAGCCCTGCACCGGTCTCGTCACGACCGCCCGCGGCGGGAGTCGAGTGGGCAGGCCTCGACTCCGGAGGACACGAGTGGGAGTCGAACCCACCACAACCGTCGCGCAAATCGATGCGCGACCGTGTCAGGTACCTCGGCCTCGCGGCGTTATCGGCGCTGTGCAAATTTTACACAGTGTACACAGTCTACACCGTGTAGAAAGTTCGGTTGTTTCAGGCCTTCTGGCCTGCGTCCTGTAGTTAGCAAGGTCGAAGGGGCGAGCAGGGGTCGAACCACGGTCGCTCGACCGCTCCCTGATTCGACCTCCTCGCACCACTGCATCGCGCTCACTGTCGTTCGCACACTTCGAAGGGGCGAGCAGGGGTCGAACCTGCGTCTTCTGGGTAGCGACCAGATGGAATGTGCCGAAGGAACTCCACGACTCGCACCGACAGCGGTGAATAGCTGTGTGGAGTGAATTGTTCTATCCTATCGCCCCGAACGTGTGGAGGGGCCCGAGAGACTCGGGCGAGCGGCGTGTTCGCCTCGCGAACACGCCAGCGTCAGCAAGGGATGGCAGCGTCGGCAGTTGGGATGACTATGGCTATGGGATGGCCGCGCTACGCCAGGTTCAGGCCGGGACGGCCTGGGATTCGATTGCGACCTCGTGGACGGCTTCGACACCGAAGCCCTCCTCCAGGTCGGCTCGGACGGTACTGTCGTCGGGTTGTTCGGACAGCAGCGTAACGGTCACCTCGACGTCCACCTCGATGGCGTTGAGGCTCGGCGTGATGCCGGTGATGCGTTCGACGTCGACCGCGTCGAGTTCGTCGATGCGGGCGATGACGGTCGCAGCGCCGGACATCAGGTCGCCCGGTGCGCCGTCGGGAACGCGGACGCGCAGGTGTGCCGTTACGGCTGTCTCGTGGCTGAGACGAGTCTGTGCCATAAGTGCTCCCGCCGAGATTCGAACTCGGGTCCCGGCCTCGAAAGGGCCGTGTGATTGTCCAGCTACACCACGGGAGCGACGCCCCCGGCGCAGCGTCAGCTGCCACCGAGGACGAAAGGGTACGGGCGCGTGAGGGCGTGCTTCGAGACCCGGGCGACGGGAGCCACCTCCCAACCAGGTCCCGGGATTCCCACACCTCGGGCGCGAGCCCATCGTCGATGGGGAACCCCAGCGGCTGACAGCGATGCCTCTCTGCGACGAGGCGGTGTGCCCCGGCAGCGAGCATCGCGCCCCCACGCAGGGGGCAGCGCCCAGCGAGGGATTCGAACCCTCGTCCGACCCGCGACAGGGGTCGATGATCCAGCCTGGCTACACCAGCTGGGCGAGCGTGCACGAGCGACGGTAGCGTGGCACAGGGGCGGCCACGCGAGCCAGCACTCGCGACTGTTGGCACTCATCACGGAACCGTCACTACCGAGTACCTATCAGAACAGAGTCGTGACCCGCCGATGGTGAGTCGTGGAACGAATTCCGTTCGATCCAGAGAACCCGCCCACCGGCGCACATGGCGTCACCTCGACAGCTGAGGTCGAGAGAACGCCCAGGGCCACGAAACGGCCTTATGCGGCACCGGCAGAGACGGACCGAACGGCGGGGCGACCGGAGAAGGCCACGTACCCGGTGCGTTCGCCCATATTGCCAGTGTCGCACTGGCGGCCGACAGGGAGGGCATCGCCCTTCCCATTGGCATAGGCGGACTCGCCACTGGAAGTCATGGCGAGCACCGGATTGGTGGTCTTCGTTTGAATCATGCCGATTACCCCTGCACGGGTTGGAAAGCCGTGCTATTGAGGTATCACCAAGTACCAGAAGCCATTACTTAAATGTGCCGGTATAACCACCATTACGTATCTGAAGCTATCCGATTCCTTTGAGTAATACAGAATCGACAGGTCACTCGTCCTGATTATTGATTCCCGCGTGTACGCACGAGTTCTGGCCAGGCCATCGGAACCGGGACTCACCTGAACGACGGAGTACAGATAGCGAGGTGTGGGAATCGAACAGCTCAGTGGTCGGCTGCGTCGACGACCTCGTACCCGATGTTGCCATCACGCAGGCGGTCGGTATGCCGTGAGAGTTCTTCGGTTACGACCACGAGCAACACGTCGAGTCCCTTCGTCGCTGCCTCGGTCACCGCCTCGGCAGTCCCGAATCGGATGTCGGGCTCCTGTCCGGCGCGCCGACACGCCACCAGCGCCTCCGTCCCAGCTGCGGCCAGCAGATCGTGCCCGCCTGCCTGCTCGACGAGCGTCTCGGTCGGGACCTCACGGCTCCCACCGCGCTGGATGCGCGGAATCGAGACCAGGGTCACCGTCCCGAGGTCGTAATCGAGCACCCCCTCGAAGTCGGTGACCCCCACGTCCTCGTCCGCGGTCGCACTCGTGACCGCGACCGCCGTCGCCGACCCATCGTCCCCCGGCGATGCATGCATCACCCCGTTCTCCATGGTCAGCGACACCGACTCACCCTCCGCGATGTCCCCCGCCGCGATGGCCGTCTCGATGTCCACCTGACCGATGACCTCCTCGGAGACGTGGTCGACGTACCGGCGCAGGTCCTCGGTCCGCGAGATGAGCCAGTCCACCCCCTCCTTCGTCACCTCGTAGCGCCCGCGACCGTGTTTGGTCACGAACCCGCGCTCGACGAGGTTCTGCAGATAGTCGCTGACGGCCTGGGCCGTCACCCCGATCTCGTCGGCGATCTCCTGCTGGCTCACCGCCGGCTGACGCTCGGCGATCTGGGACAGTATCTGGTACTGTGTCGCGTTGCGCTTGCTCTGGAGCACGCTCAGTTCGTCCGTGTCGGCGGCGTCCTCGGGCATCGTTTCGGCTTCGGAGGTCGAACACAAGTAGCTTTGCACATAGGTAGTCTGCAGTTGGAAAGTCCACCGCGTGTTGCGACCCCGGACTCCTGGGGGCGGGCGCGGCGCGGGGGCAGCGGGGGTTGGTCGCGAGAAGGGGAAGAAAGGGAAGAGCGCGAGAAGGGGAAGAAGGGGAAGAGCGCGAGAAGGGGAAGAGGACTACTTTCACTTTCACCCTGTATGGCGAGCGTTGGTATCCCCCGAACCGGTCTCCTGACATATGCAGTCCCCGCTCGAAATCCGAGATGAAGAGACGTACTGGCTCCGAAGTCGGGACGTGAGTGACGACCCGAGAGTCGGTGGCGACCAGTACTTCACAGAGCACGAGATCCCTCGCCCAGAGGAAGTGACAGCCGACGATCTTCCACCGGCTGACGACGACGCGGTCCGGGAGATCGACCGCGAGGCACTGGCAGAAACGAAGTTCATCGGGAAGTGGCAGGTCACGGGGTCCCCAGAGCGAATCGAAGAATTGTGGCCCCAACTCGTCGCCGACGCCGAGGACGGCACCATCTGGGCGGTCAAGGCCATGACCACGTTCGGGTACCAGAATCTCCCGATGTACGACGACTACCTCCTGACCGTCTACACGCCCAATTACTTCGCGAGAGACGACGTGAACCGGGTTCGCGAACACCTCCGAGACGAGTACGGTGTCGACCACGAACTGTACTACAAACCGGACATCTACACGGTGAAGGGCATCGTGGCCGACACTGCCGAGGAGTTCGGCCTCTCGGCCCCTGCCAGATACATCGACTAACTGGCCGTGTTCGTGCTGGCGGTTCTGACGTGATGGCGGCCGAGAACTTGTATCCGGCCGTGGTTTCGATTCGACGCGGGCCAGGTACACCGTCGAACTCATCGTCATGCTCGTCTCGGTCGTCCTTTTCACCGAGTACGTGCTTGGTCCAGCACTCGCAGGGATTCACCCCGCGTTCGGCGTCCCGGTCATTTCGGAGTGGTATCTGGGACGGTACTTCTCCGTCAACTGGAACTCGGGCCGCCTCTACCTCCTCTTCCTCCTCGAAAACGTGGTGCTGTTCGCGTGGGCATGGGTGCGACAGGACGAACTGTGGAAGAACATCGAAGCGCCCCACGGCATCGACAGGGACGATCTTGAACGGGAGTGACCGTGTCGCTGCTCAGTCGAGGAACCGCTCTTTTACGTCCGCCGACGGCACCATACACTGGTCCTTCTTCCCGAACCAGCCGTACCGGTGGTCGGCCACGAAGTCGTACAGCCTGTCCCGAACGAACCGCGGGACCAGTTTCCCGACCGCGGCCACCCGGTACACCCCGCCGAGGTGTTCTGCCACGCGAATCACGGCCGCGGACTTCGTGTAGTACTCGTCGCCCTCGACCAGCACCACGGTCTCCAGCTGGTCCGGTGGGAGGCCAGCTCGTTCCTGAAGCCGTGCTCCGGCATCGGACTGCAGCGGTGCGAACTGGACGGTCCCGTCGGGGTCACGCGGGATGATGAACTGGACGACGCCGTTGCAGAGGTTGCAGACGCCATCGAACAGGAGTACGGGCCCGTCGATGTCCTCCAGTTCTGTGGTCGCCTGCTCGCGCGACTCATCGGGTGTCGCCGACTCATCGGGCATCGTCAGGGCCTCCCCGTCTCCCAGTGCTTGCTCCTAGTCGCGGTCACGTCCACGCCGGGGCTGTAGTACAGGACCGGCTCCGTGTCGGGATGCTCGAACCCGTTCGCCGCGAACAGTGTGTCGCGTTCGACCGTCGCCTCTGCGGGGTAGAGCGTCCAGGGCTCGTGGTCGACGTTCGCGTACCTGACCGACCCATCCCTGCCCTGCGTGTAGAGCCGGTATCGTTCCACGAGAAACCGCGCCAGTGGGTCCTCGGTCGACTGGAACGCCTCGCCACTGGGACCGTAGGTGGCCGCGTAGTGGGCCGGGCGGTCGCCAGGGTGGAGCCGGAGGCTGTCGAACCGGACCCTGCCGTCCTCGCCCTCCAGGCTGATTCGGGCATAGAAGTACGGGAGATGCTGGAACACCCGCGCACCGAGGACCCCGAGCACGCCCTGTGCGTCGAGGCTGAAGAAGTACACGCCGGGTTCGCCGTCGCAGGTGACGTAGGTCCGCAGATTGAGTTCCGGGAGGTCGAGTCCGAATCGCGCGGGCAACCCCTTCGGCCGGACGTCGACGTTCGTGAACGGGACGACGGAGAGCCAGCCCCTCCCGTCGTAGGTGTCCACGTCGAAGGCGTCGGGGAGATGCGCGTCGAGCATGGCCGGGTCGACCGGGTAGTTCTCGAACAGGAGATTTCGCCAGCCCATCGCGAGGGGAACCACCATGCTAATATCTTGGTAGCGCACCGTCAAAAACAGGGAGATTACGGCGACCGTCACCCGAGCAGGCTCGGACTTGTGGCTCCCGCGCTGGCCAGCGCGACGACCAGGGCGTTCCGGCACTCTTGGACAGATAGCGACTTTGAGCAGCGGGTATACATATCGAGAAAGACATCTCCATAAACCCGCCCAACTGTTGATAACGGTGACGCGTGTAGCCTCTCCTATGGACCTTCCAAAAGCGCTGCTCGAAGGCGCTCTGGAGGGCCTTCCTGCACAGTTCGCCATCCTCGACGCCGCGGGAACCATCGTCTACACCAACGAGCGCTGGCGCTCGTTCGGCGTGGCGAACGATATCGACGAAGACCCCACCTCCATCGGGAAGAACTACATCGCCGTCTGTGACGCCGGCGGGGACGACGACGAGTTCGCCGCGAGCACCGCAGCTGGTCTCCGTTCGCTCCTCGCGGGCGACCGTGAGGAGTTCTCGCTCGAATACCCCTGCCACTCGCAGAGCGAGAAGCGGTGGTTCCTGCTGTATGCCCGCGCATACGAGTTCGAGGGGGGCCAGGACGCACAGGGGGACCGGTACGCGCTGGTCGAACACCTCGACGTGACCGACCGCAAACTGACCGAACTCGAACTATCGGAATCGAACGCGCACCTCAAGACCGTCGCGGGTGTGCTCTCGCACGACCTCCGCAACCCAATCAGCGTGGCGGTGGGCTACCTCGACGAACTCGAAGACCGACGGGCTTCCCCATCCACATTCGTCTCCGGGCTTCGCTCCTGTCTGGAGCGCATGCAGCGCATCATCGACGACGCCCTCCTCCTCGCGAGGGAGGCCGGCATCGACGAACTCGAGCCGGTCCACCTGGACGTCTCGGCGATGAAAGCGTGGCGCTACGTCGAGGTCGACGACGCGACCCTCGAAGTGGACGATTCGATGCAGTTCATGGCCGACCCGAGCCTCCTCGACAGCCTGTTCGAGAACCTGTTCCGCAACAGTGTAGAACACGGGACCACGAACAGCCGGGCGCGGTCCGGTGATGCGGTCGAACACGGAAGCCAATCGGCCATGGCGGCGACCGGCTGCGGGTGCGAATCGAGCGAGACCGTGACGATCCGCGTCGGTGTACTGCCGGACGGAATCGGGTTCTACGTCGAGGACGACGGCCCGGGCATCCCCGAAGCACAGAGGGAGGAGGTGTTCGAGACGGGGTTCACCACGGGTGGTTCGGACAACACCGGCCTGGGCCTGACTATCGTCTCGAACGTGGCCGACGCTCACGGCTGGACGGTCGACGTCGCAGACGCAAGCCCCGGCGCGCGATTCGAGTTCCGTGGGGTCGGCGCCGCAGGGTAGCTAGCGCCGAGGCAGAGCCACGCTACGAATCCAGGCAGAACTCCCGGAGCAGACGGACCATCGTCTCCGGGTCCTCTCTCGGTGGCCAGTGAGCACACTCGTCGAGTATCGTCAGTCTGGCCTCTGGTGCCGCGTCCGCGGCGCGACGGGCCCACTCGACCGGAACGACCTCGTCGTGCTGGCCGTGGACGAACAGGGTTGGTACCGACAAATCGCCGAGTCTGGGCGTGAAGTTCGTCCGATAGCCCTGCTTCGTTATCTCGTGCTTGCGGAAATCCCGGAAGGCAACGCATGCGTTCGGTTTCTTCGCGTACTCCCACACCCGGTCGACCGCCTCGGCCGAGAGCGCGTCGGGGTCGCGGGCCACCCCCGCGAGGCTGGCCTTGGTGAACTTCCTACTCCGCCGGAACAGCTCCACCGCGATCTTGTTCAGAATCGGCAGTCGCGAGAGCACGTACGAGAGCTTCCCGCGGGGCAGCTCCGTCCCGAGGCCGAAGCAGTCCACGAGTACCAGCCGTTTCACCGGAACCGCGGTGTCCAGCGCGAGGCCGAGCGCGACCGCGCCGCCCATCGAGAGGCCGCAGACGTGAATTCCGTCGTCGTCCGTGTCCAGCCCGAGTTCGTCGACGAATCCGGCCATCGTCTCGACGTGGCACTCGATGGTGTAGTCCACGTCGGGCACGTCGCTGTCGCCGTATCCGAGCAGATCCGGCGCGTAGACGGTGAAATCGTCGGCGAGTGGCTCGATGACCTCGCCCCACGACACCGGGCCGGCGTCGATGATTCCGCCGTGGAGCAGGAGCAATGGCGGGCCGTCCCCCGCGGTGACGTACTGGATGGTGTGCCCGTCGACGGAGACTGTTGGCATGCTTGATGAATCGGTGCTCTGACGGGATAAACGTGAGTTGCGGTTCGGGCAGCATGCCATCGGCATCCGAGGCCGATTCGGCCTCCACGCTGCGAATCGGACCACAACACTTGATTCACCCACTCCCGTACCGCCATTCATGCCCCACGTCTCACGTCTCCTCGTCCACCCCGTCAAGTCGCTCGACCCGCATCCGGTCGACGAAGTCGACATCAACAACGGCGCGTTGCGCCACGACCGCGAGTACGCCATCGTCGACGGCGACCGCGAGTTCGTCAACGGGAAGCGTGAGCCAGCGATTCATCGGATCCGGAGCGAGTACGACCACGAGACGCGGACGCTCCGGGTCCGCGAGCATGGCGACGACGAGTGGGCCGAGTTCCGCATGGACGCCGACCGCGGAGAACTGAACGCGTGGCTCTCGGACTTCTTCGACTACCCCGTCAGCGTCGTCAGAGACGCCAGCGGTGGGATGCCCGACGATACGACGGTCGACGGCCCGACCGTCATCGCCTGGGAGACCGTCGAGGCCGTGTCCGAGTGGTTCGATGAGATTGGGCCGGAGGAACTGCTCCGCCGGATTCGCCCCAATATCGTCGTCGAGGCAGGCGAAGCGTTCTGGGAGGATCGGCTGTACGCGGACCGTGACGGGGTTCGCGAGTTCACCATCGGCGAGGTGTCCCTCCGTGGGCACAACCCCTGTCAGCGGTGCGTCGTGCCGACGCGAGACCCCGACACCGGCGACGAGACCGAGGGCTTCCGCGAGCGGTTCGTCACGAAGCGCGAGGAGACCCTGCCCGACTGGGCGAACCGCGAGTGGTTCGACCACTTCTTCCGGCTGATGGTCAACACCTCGATTCCGGAGTCAGAGTGGGGAGAGACGGTCGCGGTCGGTGACGAACTCGACCTTGGCGACGTGACCACCGTCTGACTCGACGCGGGAACCACTCTCTGCGCTCAGGGACCGAGAGTGACCCGATCTGCGAGCATTCTGGCGAGCGCGTGGCGCTTGATGAGCGCGAAACCGCCGAAGATGGCGAGAAAGCCGACAGCGGTCACACCGTCGATTAGCTGGCCGAGGAACACCCAGCTGATGGTGGTCGCCGAGACGGGCTCGACGTACCCGATGAGGTTTATCTGCGTGGGCCCGAGGCGGTCCAGTAGCTCGAAGTAGATGAGGAAGGCGACCGCGCCAGTGACGACCGAGAGGTACACCAGGCTCCAGACCGCGGTCGGCGTCCACTCGATGGCCGCCAGGGACTCTCCGGTGAGCGAACCGGCCAGGAGCAAGAGTCCCGACCCGAACAGCATCGCCCACGCCTGCAGGCTTCGGGGCGGGAGCTGGGCGTCGAACGGGCGGGTGAGCACCGCGCCGAGGGCGAAACACGCCGACGCGACGAAGACGATGCCGACGCCGACGACGTTCGCAGACAGGAGCTGGTCGGGGTTCGGCTGGGCGACGAGGGCGACACCTGCCAGCCCGAAGGCGAACCCGAGCGCCGACAGGGCGGTGAGCCGGTCGCCGAGCAAGAGCGTCGCGAACAGGGCGGTCAGGACGGGTCCGAGGCTGATGACGACGGCCGCGACTGCCCCCGGCACGTACTCCTGGCCGAGGTAGAGGAACGCGTGATGCCCACCGATCATCAGGGCACCTGCGGTCAGGACGACACCGAGGTCGTCACGCGAGCGCGGGAACCAGTGGTCGGTCGTCCAGACGGCGTACCCGAGAACGATGAGCCCGGCGACCGCGTAGCGCAGCCCCGCGAAGTGGAGCGCCGGAAAGTACGGCAGGCCGACTTCGATGGCGACGAACGAACTCCCCCAGAGCAGCCCGAGGATGGCGAACAGGAAGCCGTTTCGCTCGTTACGCACTCCCCACCCCCGGCGCTGGAACTGTCGGGGAGGTCGGTGACTTACCGCTCGAAGTGGCGATGGCGGCCAACAGGTGGGCGGACGACATACTGTTGACTCAGCCAGCAGCCCCACAAAAACCCGGTGAAAAGACACGTATCGCCGCCGTTACGGAGACAGCGTTGCCACCATCCGACCAGTCTGCGTCCTGGCTGCTCTCCCGTCAGGCCGGTCGAAGCCGACGCTTCGACTGTTTCGCGTCTGCCACCAGCTGGGACATCCGTTGGACGAGGTCGGGCTTCTCGCCGAGGTACGCGTCGGACTCCTCGTAGTCCGCGACCTCATCGGTTATCTCGTGCATCAGGGCTTCGGCTGCCTTCGCCGCCTCCTCACCGTCCTCGTAGGCGAGCGGCTCGAACACGTTCTTGTGGGTCCGGCCGTTCTGCTCGACCGTCATCACGAGGACCTCGTGACGCTCGGTGCCGTCGTGCTCCCAGCGGAGCACCTCGACCTGCACCTTCGCGTCCTCCGCCACCTCGTAGGTGTATCTTACTCCCATGCTGTTCGCCGTCTCCGTATGGTCGCTCTCCCATCCCCCGGGTGCGACTGCACTCCGAACGAGCATGGGAGTCACTACCACACCCATCTATATAACTTGCCGCCCGCGCTGATAAAGCCCATTGAATAGGGGTGGGGTCCTATAGCCGGACAGATGACCGACACGAAACCCACCGATGACACCGAGACTGGTGACACTATCGTTCCAGCAGCACCGACCGAGTTCGGGCTCATCCAGGTGTTCTGGGGCGACGGCAAGGGAAAGACGACAGCCGCGATGGGGATGGGCCTCCGGGCCGCAGGCCGTGGCTTTCGCGTCCACATGCTCCAGTTCATGAAAGGCGGTGCCGACAGCATCGACGACAGGCCTGGCGAGTACCGCGCAATCGACGCGCTCCCCGGCTTCTCCTACGAGAACACCGGCCACTACGGCTGGCACGGCTTTCGCGACGGCTCCGACGACGACGACCACGCTGCACAGGCGCGGGCAGGCCTCGACCGGGCCCGGACCATCGTCGACGCCTGCGCAGCTGCCGACCTCTCCGCGCCGATTCCACTCGACGCCGAACCAGAGACCGGCGTCCACATGCTCATCCTCGACGAGATCGTGTACGCGGGGAACCGGGGGCTCATCGACACCGACGCGATTCTCGACCTCCTCGATTCGGCACCCGACTCACTCGAACTCGTCCTCACCGGTGGCCACGAGGACCCCGACTGGCTCGTCGATGCTGCGGACCTGGTGACCAACGTCCGCAAGGTGAAACACCCCATCGAGGCCGGCCAGTCCGCCCGGAAGGGGACCGAGTACTGATAGACACCATTGGAAATCATGCATAGTAATTAACCCTGTATTCGCTGTAGCAACTGGTGCCCCGATTCCGGGCACTCCGGCACCCGGTGCAGACCCACCACGAAGGGGGAGGGTTCCGCCCGGGTACGACACTGAGCAGCGAGTGGACACTGGTCCCCGACGGCCAACCGAGACCGGTTGGCTCTCACCTGCTCACTCGGACGATTCGACCGGACAGATGTAGCGATTCTTCCAGCTGTCGCCCTCTCGCCACTGCCAGTAGTAGTACCGGTAGCCCGGCTTCGTTTCCTTGACCGTGATGTACGCGCCCTGCGTCGGGACCTCGTCGTAGTCGGCCGGGTCGGTCGAGACGCCGCGCTCGGCCAGGGCAGCCACGTCCGCCTCGTCGACCGACTCCGACTCCCTCCGCTCTGCTGCATCGCTGTCCTGCGCCTGTCGTTTCCACCCAGCCAGGGCTCTCGCGTAGGACGCAATCGCCTCCAGGCGCTCCGGGGACTGATTCTCCAGTGGGTCCAGCACGTACGCCGGGAGTTCCGGTGCTTCGGGACGGTCGGCAGGCGGTTCGGACGGGTCGTCGGCCATAGTTACCCCACGGGCCGAGTGTATTTCAATCGTGGGGTAACTACGCTTTCGGATACCGGTGCGCCGTCTCAGCCCTGCAACCCACTCGTTCCGAAAAATCGTCGGTTACCGGGAGTTCAGACCGCCGGCCCGGAGATGTCCTCTGGTTCGGGGCGCTGCGGGAGCCCCTCCGAGAGACCGATACCGCGGCCGTAGATGTACCAGGTGACAATGTTCAGGTAGAACGCGAGCGCCGCGGCCAGGAAGAAGCCCAGCAGCGGAACGATTGCGACCGCGCCGAGGACGGCACCACCGACGATGTTCACCGCGACGGCGAGCAGCCACGCGATGGCGTACGTCGAGTTCGTCGCGGCCGACTTGAACTGGCCGAACGCGAACGCATCACCGATGCGGCCCGTCTCGGCGAAGTGGGCGACTCCGATCGGCAAGACGTACGCGACGGCCACCGAGATGATGGCGGAGAGCGTCAGCATCGCGATGGAGAGTGCGGTGAAACTCTGGATGGTAGCCGCACCCGTCTCCGGGTCGATGGTGGTCGACGCGGTTCCGACACCGACCAGTAAGAGCAGTATCGGAATCAGCGTGTACGCGATCGCTATCGCGAACATCTTCACCCCGTCGACGGTCAGTTCCTTCCAGTCGTCCCAGATGGGTGGTTCGTCGTCCGTCTGGGCAGCCCGGACGACCCTGACGGCGAATCCGAGGACCATGAACAACGGGACGATGAGGAACCCGAGCATGGTGAGTAAGGTCCCGATGAGGACGGTGCGTGTCGGGTTTTCGGTGCGACGGATGTACGTGAGTGCCTCTGTTAACATGGTGGGCTCCGCTGGCCAGGTCGTGGCGGTGTTACCGTCACGAAACCGACGACCAACGTGTAGTATAGGTCGGCTGTGTATATCTCTCTCAACGGCGATATATTGAGGTTTCAGGCCCGCAGTCACCTGTTTCTGAGGCATCGGCCGGTCGGTTGTACTTCAAGCTTCGCGATTCGTGTATTGCCCTCACCAGAGCCCCGAACCCGTTAGTCTCCCGTCCTCCTCGCCTGTCGTATGAGTCTCGAAACGGACGACATCGAACTGCATAACGCCGGTGAGGGTGGTGACCGCCTCTCACTCGAATCGATCGCCGACCAGCCCGCCGTCGACTCCCTGGTCGTCATCTTGATGCGGGACTACCACTGTCCGAAGTGTCGCCAGCAGGCACGAGACCTTGCAGCCCGCTACGGCGAGTTCGAAGCCGCGAACGCCGAGGTAGTGGTCGTCCTTCCCGAACCGGCCGACAGGACCGAAGACTGGCTTGTCGACGACATCCCGTATCCGCTTCTCGCCGACCCAGACGCACGCCTCGGGGACCGATTCGGTCAGTCCGTCCGGTTCGGCCCGCTCGGGTCGCTGCACGACTTCATCGGCCGGATGCCCGTCGCACTGGTTCTCGACGCGACCAGTGACTTCCTGGAGCCGACGTTCACGCACAAGGGGTCGATGCCGGCCGACCGCCCGACCCCCGGACGACCTTCTCGACGCGCTCGAATGATCTCGAACCCGGCCGCCGAATCGGGTTTCTGCCAGTAACCTACTTACGATACGAACTCGAATAGGAGGCTATGGAGGAATCCGACGGAGGGAAACTCGAGATCTGGTGTGCCGGCGAGGACTGGTGTCCCGTCACGACGACGGCCTCGCTCATCGGCAAGAAGTGGCATCCCGTCATCATCCACCGACTCCTGAACAACGGCCCGCTCGGGTTCAACGCCCTGAAAGAGGACGTCGACGGTATCTCGAGCAAGGTGCTCTCTGACAGCCTCGACGACCTCGAAGACAAGACACTCGTCTCGCGCGAGGTCATCAGTGAGAAACCGTTCCGGGTCCACTACTCCCTCACGGAGCGTGGCCACTCGATGGAAGCCATCATCATGGAGATGGCGGAGTGGGGGAACGAACACCTGGTCGAACCCGAGGACTGACCGGGACTCCCGCGGTGGTGGTCAGCGGTTACCTGAGGCCGCGTAGCTCATCCTGAATGATGCCGCCACACCCTGCAGAGGTCGCATAGCCCACCCCGTCAGAGGCCGCCACACGCTGTCACGGCTTATCCCATCCACAGCCAGCAGTGGCCTTCCCTGGCCTTCCCTGGCCCCTGTTCGGCGCTACTCGTCGGCCCCGTTCTTGATCGCCTGGGCGAGAATCGGATGCAGTTTCGGGTTGCCCTCCTCGTCACGAGTGATGAGCGGCTCGCCACCGAGTCGGTCCTCGAGCGTCCCGAGGCGTTTCTCCACGGTCCGGTCTGTGTACCCGGTCTCCTCGACCAGTTCCTCGAGCGTGAGCGGCGAGCCCGCCTGCGCCAGGGCGCGGGCGATCTCGTACTCGGACTGCACGTACTCGGATGCCATCTTCGCGGCTAACTTCTGGACTTCGGCCGGAACGTCGTCGGTCATACCGCGACTCTACACACCCCCCCTTGGTAAAAGTCCCGAGCCAGTCCCGGCATGTCGAATCCTCCCAATAGGACCACTAGCACGCAGGATATCCTCACGCACGACGTATCTACGAGTATGAACGTCGTTCCAGACACGAGCGTGGTCGTCGACGGTCGAACCTCAGACCGCGTCGAAACTGGTGCCTTCGCAGACGTCGCCGTGTTCGTTCCCGGCATCGTCGTCGACGAGCTCGAATCGCAAGCGAACCGGGGGAAAGACACCGGCTGGGACGGCCTCGACGAGCTCGACCGGCTGGCCGAACTTGCCGACCAGGGCCGCATCGAGTTCCAGTACGTCGATTCGCCACCGGCTGAGAGCGGTCGTGGCAGCAGTTACAGCGGAACGAACGACGCGATCATCAGGAAGGTCGCGGCCGACTACGACGCGCTCCTGTTCACCAGCGACCGCGTCCAGGCCAGGGTCGCCGAGGCCCGTGGAATCACTGTCGAGTACGTCGAGCCGTACGTCCCGACGTTCGCACTCCCGATCACCCAGTTCTTCGACGATCAGACGATGAGCGTCCACCTCAAAGCCGGCGTCCGCCCGATGGCCAAACGCGGCACCGTCGGCGAGATGCAGTACGGCCCCATCGGCGACGACGAACTGGCCGTCGAGGCGGTCAAAGAGTACGCCCACGACATCCTCGATGGCGCTCGCCGCAGCGACGACGCGTTCGTCGAGATTGACGAGCCGGGGATGCAGATCGTCCAGTTCGGGCCGTACCGCATCGCCATCGCCCGTCCGCCGTTCAGTGACGACTGGGAGATAACCGCGGTTCGCGCGCTGGTCCAGACCTCCCTCGACGAGTACGAACACGCCGAGGAGCTGGAAGCCCGGCTGCTGGAGCGCCAGCGGGGAGTCCTTGTCGCTGGCTCGCCGGGGGCGGGGAAGTCCACGCTCGCACAGGCCATCGCGACGTTCCTCGCGGAGAACGACTTCGTGGTGAAGACGATGGAGAAGCCCCGCGACCTCCAGGTCGGCCCGGGAATCACGCAGTACACCGCCCTCGGCGGCCGCATGGACAAGACCGCCGACTCCCTGCTGTTGGTCCGCCCGGACTACACCGTCTTCGACGAGGTCAGGAAGACCAGTGACTTCCGGGTGTTCGCGGACATGCGCCTCGCTGGCGTCGGCATGGTCGGTGTCGTCCACGCCTCCCGGGCCATCGACGCCCTCCAGCGCCTCGTCGGCCGAATCGAGTTCGGGATGATTCCACAGATAGTCGATACCGTCGTCTACGTCGAGGACGGGCGCATCGAGACCGTCTACGACATCGAAACCGAGGTCAAACTGCCCGAAGGCATGACCTCGGCGGACCTCACCCGTCCCGTCATCACGGTCCGTGACTTCGAGACCGAAGCACTGGCGTACGAGCTCTACCTGTTCAGCCGCCAGGTCGTCACGGTCCCGGTCGCCGGCGAACCCGAGCCAGAGACGGGTGTCTCCCGACTCGCCAGGCGCGAGATAGAACGCGAGATACGGTCGATGGCCCGTGGCCACGTCGTGGTCGACCTCTCGTCCGACGACCGCGCCGTCGTCTACGTCGATTCGAGCGACATCGCCGCCGTCATCGGTACCGGTGGAGACCGGATCAGGGCGGTCGAGGACCGCCTCGGCATCGACATCGACGTTCGGACCCACGAGGAGTGGCCGGGCCCGAAAGACGCCGTCGAGGCCGACGAGAGCGAGAGCCAGACGGCCGTCTCGCCCGAGTTCACCCCACACCACGTCATCCTCCCGACGCCGGTCCCCACCGGTGAGACCGCCAGCGTCTTCGTCGACGACACCTACCTGCTGACCGCGACCCCCGGTCGTGAGGGCGAGATTCGAGTCTCGCGCGGGAGCGACGTGGGGGAGCGCCTTGAGGACGCCATCGACGATGGCCGACACATCAGCGTCCGGTGGTGAGTGTCCGTCAATAACCGGCGAGAGCCTGGCGGAAGTCGGTCAATAACCGGACGAGAACCGGTGAGAACTTGTCAGGGCCTGTCCGACTCACTGCGGAGAGAGAACACCGGGCAGGGAGCCCGCCGCAGGACGCGCTCGGTTACCGTCGCCGTGAGGAACCGATCCAGCCCCCGTCGGTTGTGTGTTCCCATCGTGATGAGGTCGATATCCTTCTCTTCAGCGTACGTCGTGATACAGCGGTCTGGTTCGCCCCGCCAGACCCGGGTGACCACGTCCGCACCGGCCTGTTTGGCCCGTGCTTTCATCTCCGAGACCGCGTGCTCCGATTCTGATTCGAGTGACGCGAGCAACTCCTGTGACTGGATGAGTGAACTGTCGATGACCGAGAATACGTGGACCGTGGCATCGTAGTGCGCCGCGATATCGAAGGTGTGCTCCGCCACGCGGGCGGCTTGGGTACTGCCGTCCGTCGGGAGGAGGATGTCGTCGTACACCGGGTCGACCGGCGTCACCGTCGCCCTGGAGGTCAGGACGGGGTGGGTCGACCGACTGATGACGGATTCGGCGACACTCCCTACCACGTGTCTCGCGAGTCCTTTCCGCCCGCGGGTCCCCATCACGATGAGGTCAACGTCGTGCTCGTCAGCGTACCGGAGTATCTGTCGGGCTGGCCTGCCCGAGGCTACGGCGGGGACGACAGTCAGACCACGGTCCGTCGCCTGCCGCTCGATTGCTTCGACAGCACGGTTGCTTCGCTGTCGAAGGACGTCGGTCGCGGGGCCGTCGTCGTATCCGTCATCGTCGAGCGCGAGGGCGCTGGTGTCGACGACGGACAGGGCGTGGACGGTCGCGCCGTACGTTTCAGCCAGACCCAGTCCGTGAGCGATCGCGCTCCGCGTTCCGTCAGCGCCATCAGTCCCGATGAGGATACTGTCGAACATCACTAGATATCATCTCCGACGGGCGACTTAACTGGCGGGTCGAACCCCACCAGCAGCACGTTCTTTCCGTCTCGCCCCCTACGTCCCTCATGGTATTCGCAGACGTATGGCAACGGCTCTCGGAGACCTGTAAGTCCCTCGACCCGGATACCGTCCTCGTGACACCGAACTCGGAGCGGCCGTTCACCGTCGAGTCCGCCCAATCGGCGCGTCTCCTCGTGTCGTTCCTCGACTCCGACGAACGGCAATCCCTCACCAGGGACCAGTTCTCGGTGCTCTACGACCGACTCGGAACCAAGGACGCGGCCATCAAATTGGCCGACCTCCCGCGAGGTGTCGAACCCTACGTCGCCGTGTTGAGCCTCTCCCCCAGATACGTGTACGACGAGCAGGCCGACGCCCTCCGCGAGTCCGAGGAAGGCGAACACACCGACACTCCGTTCCTGCGCCCGCGCTGGGAGATCCGGACCCCCATCGAACGCGTCCACGACGACACGCTCTTGCTCGCAGATATGCTCGACCGCTTCGAGGACGCAGAGTTCCAGACCATTCCGGACAACGACCTCGTCGACCTCTACGTTCTCCTCTCGGACGTCCAACACGGGGCGAACGACCTCCGGAAGGCGGTCGGAGAGACCCTGCTCGGCCACATCGGGCCGGAGGACCGGCTCCACGGACCGTTCGGGACGGTTACACGCGTGCGCCGCAACGCTCGCTCCCTCAAGAGAGAGGACAGAATCCTCTCCCAACTGGATAAACACGACGTGCCCCGGAAATGGGTACTCGGGGTCGTTCCTGACAAGCTCGACGTCGTCGTCGCGGCGACCGATGTCGAGGAAGAGGACGTCTACGACATCGAGACGCTCGAATACGTCCAGAAGACCGCCACGGAATCCGCGAAGAAACAGAATCGGTTACAGGGTATCGAAGATAGAATCGCCGTCCTGCAGTCCGAGGAGGCAGACGCGCTCCGTGAGGAGATCGCTGAACTGGAGTCCCGGCTCGACGAACTACTCGCAGCCGGCTGACGGCGGCACAAGGACCGTTGTCACACGCCTTTTCCTCACACGTTCGGCCGCTAGTACTCTCGCTCGCACAGACACTTCGCACCCCTAGAGACCTCGTTCACGCAGACACTCATGTGCTCGCTGTCTCGAATCGTCGGAGCTTACTCACGTTCGTCTTCCTGGACATCGAGCAATCGCGCCAGCGCCCCCTCGTTCACGCCGGCCTTCCTGACGTAGGTCGTCCGCTCCACATCGAACACCTCGGAGGGGTCGATGTCGGCTGATTCGACCACCTCCTCGACCTTCTCGGAATCGACCCCCATGACCTCCTGGGGCGAGACGCCGGCGGTCGCAAGCGCCGTCAGCACGGTCGATTCGTCCCGGAGTGTTCGGCGTTCTCGGGTCGACCGGGCTACCTCGCCACACTCACTCGAGAGCGTCCCGTCCGCAGGGACCTGCGGAAGGAGGGCATCGCGGACCTGCTTTCTGGCAGTTCCCGCAGCTCCTTCGAGTTCCGAGAAGAGCGTGTACAGGTCGACGAGGTCACGATCGCTCGCGTCATCCAGTGTCGTGAGGTCCCGGCGCTCCAGGAGTTCCGCCAGTGCCCTGGCGACCGCAACGAATTCGTCGTCCAGCTCCACGGGGTCCTCGTCACGACCGTGGCCTGCTGGACCGCTATCATCACCTCGCCCGCCCGCCTCGCTTTCCGAATCAATTGCCTCACGTTCCGAGCCGACTCCCTCACGTTTCGAGCCGACTCCCTCACGTTTCGACCCGGCTGCCTCGCCAGTCTCGGCTTCCGCCGACCTGTCCGCCTCGACGAACTCCCTCGCGCCGTCGTAGGGGAGGACCGCCCAGTCGTGGTCCCCGTCGTGGGTGCTGGAGACGTGCGTCGCCACCAGCGCCGGCGCATCGCTGTACGAGCACGCTTCGACCGGACACTCGACCTCCTGGGACGCATCCATGCTCGGTGGAACCCTCGCGACCCACCGACAAAGACCCGTCGACGGCGGCCGGGGGACACCGGGTTTCCGGTGGAATCGAACCCGGTTCCAGGGGGGCTGGAGATTCCGTCGTGTGAAGCCGTACCGACTGGTGCACACACCATTTTCCGGCGGAACCGAGACTGTGGCCTCGCTGGTTCGTAGACACCGCGTTTCCGGTGGAACCGGGACTGCGGCCTCGCTGGCCGCAGACACCGTGTTTCCGGTGGAATCCGGGGCGGCCTGTGCGAAAACTGTCTCGAAAAGACAAGACCTCCCAACCACACCTCGTTTCCGGTGAAACGGCCACGGAAACCCCAGAGCGGCGGTTCGAATCAAGAGAGCGAGATGCGCGCGCAGAAACGCGACCCGGACGTCTTGTCGTGTAGTCGTATCCTTCTGGTCCGCCCCAGGGCCCCCGCGGCACGCACACCTCGTTTCCGGTGAAACAACCTCCCAGATGGGAGCCGGATACGACCACTGTCGGGCGGCTGCCGTGCCGTCGAAGAACGCCCCGAAAGTCGGCTGGGAGGCGAAGAAAAGTAGGTCCGCGATGACGAGCGGAAGACGAACAGATTCGCGAGAGACTACTCCTCTTCCGTCTCGGTCAGCACCTTCCGCAGGACCTCCGGGTCCTCGAGTAGCTGATGCTCGGTGTAGCTGCCCTCCGCACTACCCCCGCTGTGGCGGGACTGCTCGATGATGTCGAGGAATGCGTGCTCCTTCAGCAGGTCGCGAACGCGCCGGAGTGAGAGTGCAGAAGTCCCGGCCTGTCGGCAGATCTGCTCGTACATGTCGTAGATACGCGTGGTCCGGAAGCCACCCTCGTCGGGTTCGTTCAGTGAGAGCACGGTCAGCGCCTGGAGTGTGTACCGCGAGTGCGGCGTCGACCCCCGGATGAGTTCACGGAACCGGTCGGTCTCCGCGCGTTCGCGGGCCTCTGTCACATACCCCTCCTGAACGGTCTCGGCACCCTTCGACTGGGCGATCTCGCCAGCGTACCGGAGCATGTCGATGGCCTTGCGCGCGTCACCGTGTTCGCGTGCCGCGAGGGCCGCTGCCCGGGGGATGACCCCGTCGGCGAGAACGCCTTTCTTGAACGCGTCGCGACGCGCGTTCATTATCTCGCGAAGCTGGGAGGCGTCGTACGGTGGGAACACGTACTCTCGCTCACAGAGGCTGGACTTGACGCGCTCGTCCATCCGGTCCTTGTACTTGATCTTGTTACTGATGCCGATAACGCCGATCTTGCAGTTGGTTATCTTCCCCGCCTCACCGGCGCGCGAGAGCTGCATGAGGATGTCGTCGTTGTCGAGTTTGTCTATCTCGTCGAGGATGACGAGCGAGACGTCGTAGAGCTGGTCCAGGATGACCCAGAGTCGCTTGTAGTACGTCGAGGTGCTGATTCCCTTGTCGGGGATGGTGATGTCGGTCTCGTCGGGGTCGTTCAGCGACTTCGCGATAGTCTGGACCGCCTGGGTCTCGGTCGAATCCTGCGCACAGTCGACGTAGGCGTACTCCGCGTTGACTCCCTCCTCGCCTGCGGTCTCGGTGAGCCGGTTCGAGACGTACTTGGCACACAGCGACTTCCCAGTCCCGGTCTTCCCGAAGATGAGCACGTTGCTCGGGCTCTGGCCGAAGATAGCCGGGTTGACCGCGTTGGCGAGGTTCGAGATCTCCTCGTCCCTGCCGACGATGCGACCCTCGTCCGGCAGGTGATTGATCTCGAGGAGTTCCTTGTTGGCGAATATGGCGTCCTCCCGGACGAATAGGTCATCCGCGTTCGTCATCTTGCTTGGACACCACGTTTCCGGTGAAACGACTTGGCTGTTTCCCAATGCCCGTCGCGAGATTCGGGCCAGTCGAGGGTGGGTGGTGAGTGGTGAGACACACACACCGGGTTTCCGGTGAAATGGGTCGAGAGGGTGGGGAGGGGTGCAGTTGAAACGGTGGTTGTGTGATGTTACCCGGGTGTGGCGTCGGGGTCGGTGCGCAGAGACACACACCACGTTTCCGGTGAAATCCCGAGAAAGGGTATGGGTCGTCGGTCGTTTGTCACAGAACTCTCGCCAGTGAGTCGACCAACAGAGAGCGCTCTGACAACAGGGAACGGTCTGAAACGGGGGAGAAGGGAGACAGTCCGACACGGGGGCGAACAGATTTAGTAGGAGGAATAGCCCTGAAACGAGACGGGAGAAGGCTGCTTCATACTGTTCCATCGAGTCGATTCAGCTACTCGGCCGAGCTTCCAGCTGGTCGACTACACTCCCGACTGATCGACTAGCTTTCCAACTCCTTGACTGAACTTGCTCAACTGGACTAACCGACTGCAGTAGAACCCTCGTTTCGATTGTCGCCATCCTCCGTCTCGGCGAGCATAGCTCACCTACCTAGTTTGCGAGTCAATCACTGGACTGTTCGATAGTATACTATATAAATCTATCCTAGAAAATTAACTGAAAAACGACAGTTGTAGAACCGTCCTTAGGGCCCCTACCCCCCTCTCAAACACTGTTTCACCGGAAACGTGGTGTGTGTGTCCCGATTCAAACCACCCCATCCACACCCCCGTCAATACCTCCGTCCGTTCACCAACTCTTTCAGTCATTCTCCGAGTCGTCCACCACCGACGTCAGCATCACTGGGATTGAACTGTGGGACGACCCAATCGACCGTCTCCAAAAGGCCACTGGACAGCTTCTCCGTGACCTGTTTCACCGGAAACGAGGTGTGTATCACCATCGCAATCGAGCCGCCTCGTTCGCACCGCGTTTCACCGGAAACGTGGTGTCTGTCTCCCGTGTCTAGCACCGGTTATGGGCTGAGGACATCTACAGCCCCATCTTCGACCCTCGCTTCGATTTTAGCTTCGTCACCAGCTCCGGATTTAGCTCCGAGGCCAGCTCCGGTTCCGAGTCCAGATGTCTCCCGACCCCACCCCACACGATGACGACCGACGTCCTGGTCTGTCAGCCTTGATCTATTCGTCTGTCTCGCCCCGACAGCATCCGCAAATTTCACCGGAAACCCGGTGTGCGCCGCGGCGACTGAGCCATCCGTAGTTTCACCGGAAACCCGGTGTGCACCGAGACCCTGTGTGCTATGGAACCCAGCGTCCCAGGAACGAGACATAATCCCTACACTCCAGTGATTCGATCTCGCGAGATTCACCGGAAACGTGGTGTCTCTGTCCACGACCATCCTGCAGCCCACCAACCGTCGAACCTCGGGTCGATTTCACCGGAAACGAGGTGTACCCCCGTGACAGAACTCTTGGACTGCGTGTCTGGAAAGATATTCATCTTAGCGAGAATGCTTATTATCCCCGGTTCCAGAGGATGTTCCATGAGTCTCCTCGAGTTCATTCACGACCTTGGCGAGACAGACCGAACGCTGACCGTCGTGAACCGGACCGAGGTCGACCTGGTTCAGGATATGCTCGAGGACCTCTTCGAGGACCAACCGGTGCGCGTCACGGAGTCGACCGACGAAACGGACCCCACCTCCGATAGAGTCCTCGTGGACGGTGAACAGGTCGATGGAGCACAGGTCGAATCCGGCGATACTGGGTTCTCCTCGCTGAATTCCATCGGAAACGCGGTGTTGTTCGTTAACTCGGATACGTACATCTCCGGGTCGCGGACCATCGACGAGATCGAGACACCCGACGCGCTGGTCGCGCTCGCCGACACCCCGTTCTCCGTGGTCGGGTACCCCGACACCCGCAAGCAGAAGTTCCTCCTCATCGAGATGTCGCGGTACATCGAGGCACGCGCCTGGCGCGCCGGTGCCGGCACCGTCCACTCCGGGTTCCAGAAACTCTCGCGCATCAACGACGAGCGCGGGACCCGTGACGTGTACGACAAGCTCGCCTCGACGGCCCTCGACGTCCACATCTACGGGGTTCCGGACTGGTCGCCCGAGCCCGAGTCTTCGATTCACGCACACGGTACGGCGGGGGACGAAGAACTCCTCCGCTCGTGGTTCGTCATCTACGAACACCCGACGGACCCCACCGAGAACACCGCCCTCGTCTGTTACGAGACGGGTCGGAACGAATGGGAGGGATTCTGGACGTTCGATTCCGAACGCGTGGCCGACGTGTCCGACTACGTCGCGACGCGATTCCAGTACGATACCCAATCAGCTGGATAACAGCCGGATTGCGAACTCTCCGACGGTCATCGCCGACGTTGTTGGTGGTTGCTGGTGTGTTTTATCCCCCGGGCCCGTAGGTCCACTCGACTCCGAGATGAGCGACGACCATCCACTGTTCGCAGCGGTCTACGACCCACTGACGAAGCCAGCGGAGGCGTCGTTCGCCCCGCACCGCGAGTGGCTGGCGAGTGACCTCCGCGGCCACGTTCTCGACGTCGGAACCGGGACGGGAGCGATGTTCCCGTACTACGCCTCGGCACAGACCGACGGGAGCACTGCACAGAACTTCTCCGCCATCGAGCCAGATCGCCACATGCGCCGGCGAGCCGCATCCCGCGCCAGGGAGTGCGGGCTGGACGTGACCATCTACGATGCCGGCGCGGAATCGCTGCCCTTCGAGGACGACTCCATCGACGTGGCCGTCGTTTCGCTGGTGCTGTGTACGGTCGGCGACCTCGAAGCGAGCATCGACGAACTGGCGCGCGTGCTGAAACCCGGTGGTGAGTTACGCATCCTCGAGCACGTCCATGCGTCGGGCGCGAAAGGCTCGCTGCAGTCGGCCGCGACGCCGGTGTGGAAACGGGTCGCCGCGGGCTGTCACCTCGACCGCGACAGCGGCGACCGACTGCTCGCGGACGACCGGTTCGAGACCGTCGAGTTCGAGCGGCTGGACTCCTCGCTCCCGTTGGTAACACCGTTCGTCCGTGGCCGGTTCGTACGCAGACCAACCAGCGAGAAACCGGAAAGTGCATTCGCCTCGCTTTCCAGCCGACTCCGTACCGCCGTCGATACCCTCTTGCCGACGGCGTGACGACTGACCCACATGCCGCGTGCCGATCCGGCCCGGGTGCTCGCACTCCCGCCACGATTCGTCGCCGACGCTCCCGACGACGCCCTGCGGGACCCCTTCGAGCACTTTGACCCCGATGCGGTGTTCCTCACCGGCGAGTCGCCGGATCGGCGCGCACAGGCGGCACTGGTCGTCACGGCTGACGACCGGCCGCTGTTGATTCCAGGTGACCCCTCCCACGAGGGGGGTCCTTGCGTGGTCGGCGGTGTCGACCTCTTCGTCGCCCCCGACCACGAGACGCTCCGGACGCTTCCGGAGCGCGAACGCGCAGGCGACATCGACCCCACGACGGAGACCTTCGTCGTGAGCAACCTGCTCGATGTGTCGGTCGATACGACCACCCTCTCGGCCGCCCTGGACGGCCGCGAGGCGTACGAAGCCGCCCTGGCCGGAGTCTCAGGCTCGTACACCCACATCTCTGGAGGACTCCCTAGCGACTACCGACGAGAGTGGGATGGGGCGGGGTCAGGAGGAGAGGACCTGACGGTCCACGGCGCAGGGACCGCGGACGACGACGCGGTCGCGTGTCTCGACCTGTACCCGGACGGGACCGTCTCGGTCAAGACGCTCTCCACCAGCCGGCTGGGGCTGCGCGCACTGTCCGGCGTCGGGGAGACCCGGGCCAATGCACTGCGTCGAGCTGGCTATCGAACCCGCGATGAGGTGGCGGCGGCAGCACCGGACGACCTCGCGGAACTCGATGGGTTCGGGCACTCGGTCGCCGGGAAAATCGTCGACACGGCCACCGCGATGGTCGAGGGTTCCGTTGTGCGAACCGGCGACGCATCGCTCCCCGACGGTGAGCCGGTGTTCATCGACGTGGAGACTGACGGGCTCGCCCCGAGCGTCATCTGGCTCATCGGTGTCCTCGACCCGACCACGGGGAACTACATGAGCTTCCGCCAGCGCGACCCCGAGGCTCCGGGCGAACCCATCGAGGCGTTCATGTCCTGGCTGGCCGCGAATGCCCGGGGCCGGCCGGTCGTCGCGTACAACGGCTGGAACTTCGACTTCGGGGCCATCCACGACCAGGTCGTCGAACACTGCTCGGGCTACCGCGACGTCTGGACCTCCACCTACCGCTTCGACCCGTACCGGTGGGCGGTCAAAGACGAGAACGCGGTCCTCCCGGGACTCACGAACCGGCTGGAAGACGTGGCGGGGGCGCTCGACTGGCCCGGGGACGAAACCGGGCTGACCGGGGCGACGGTCGCCCGGCGTTACCGCGAGTGGGTCGCGTCCCCGGACGAAGTCACGCCCGAGTGGGATTCGTTCGAAGCCTACTGCGAGGACGACGTCCGGGCACTCGCGCACATCTACGACGCGCTCACCGACGCGAACCGACTCGCTGGAACCGGTCGCTCCGAATCGCGCGACACCGGGACCCAGGGGTCGCTCTCGGACTGGTAGGTGTCGTGTTTCTGCGACGGTATTGCCTGGCGTGCAGTCCTGCCTGCCCTGCGGTCCTGCCTGCCCTGCGGTCCTGCCTGGCGTGCAGTCCTGCCTGCCTGACGTGCGAGCGTTGAAGACACAGCGCGGCCAAGACCCGACAACCACCCCCGATGAGCTCCGACACGCCACAGCGCGACCTGCCCATCACCGGCCGAACCCTGGCGGATTCTTTCCCTCGATACGACGACCAGATCGTCCACGTCGCGACGCAGGACGCCCGGGAGGCCCAGCGCGTCTCCGCCGGCGAGGTACTCCGCCCACAGCTCGCCCGGCAACTCCCCTTCGACCCGTACACTCATCAGGCCGAGGCGCTGGACCACCTCGCCGACGGGGAGAACGTCTGCGTGGCGACCTCGACCTCTTCCGGGAAGACGTGGGTGTACGCCCTGCAGATAGCGCGGAACTACCTCGACGACCCTGACTCCACGGCGCTGCTCGTCTATCCGACCAAGGCGCTCTCTCGCGACCAGGAACAGCAGCTCTCGGACCTGTTCGACGACCTCGGGCTCGACCTGACCGTCGCGGTGTACGACGGGGACACGCCACAGGACCGGCGCAAGCACATCCGCGAGAACGCTGACGTGATAATCACGAACTTCGCCGGCGTGAACGTCTACCTCGGCCACCACCGGCGCTGGCACGACTTCTATGCCGACTGCTCGCTCCTCGTCGTCGACGAGTCCCACACCTACACCGGCGTCCACGGGATGCACGTCGCATGGACCATCAGGCGGCTCCGGCGCGTGCTCGATCACAACGACAGCGACCCGCAACTCGTCTGCACGAGCGCGACCATCGGGAATCCGGCCGAGCACTCAGAGCGACTCACCGGCGCGCCCTTCTCGGTCGTCGCGGAAGACGGCAGCCCGCACGGCCGCCGGGACATCGTGTTCTGGAACCCGCCGCTTGACACCGATGCCTTACCAGAAGATGCCGACCTCGAGGAGTACAAGCAGGCCCGGGCCAGCGCTGGCGATCAGGCTGCCTCGCTCACGGCCCACCTCGGCCTGCACGGCATCCAGACCCTGACGTTCACCCGGTCGCGCCAGGGGACCGAAATCGGCGCGAAACAGGCCGTCGACGCGGCCAGAAAGCATCCGCTGTCGGGCTACCTCTCGGTCGAACCGTACCACGCCGGCCACGGCAAGCAGACCCGTCGGGGAACCGAGTACGAACTCAAGTCCGGGAACCTCGACGCGGTCATCTCGACGAACGCGCTGGAACTCGGCATCGACATCGGGAGCGTCGACGCGACGGTTCTGACCGGCTACCCGGGAACCAGGCAGTCGTTCTGGCAGCAGCTCGGGCGCTCCGGACGGGGGGATTCCGACGCACTCTCCGTGCTCGTCGCCCGGGCCGACGCCATCGACCAGTACATCCTCGACGAGCCTGCGTACCTGCTGGGCGACAACGTCGAGGACGCCGTGGTCGGCCTCGAGAACAACCCGGTGTACGCCCAGCACGTCCGGTGTGCCGCCCACGAACTCCCGCTCACGACCGGGGACCGCCAGTGGTTCGACGGCGAGCGCCTCGACCGCGCCGTCGAGATGTTCAAGGACGCCGGCGAACTCGTCGGCGACCTCGACCACGGCGTCACCTACAACGGTGGGCCGCGCCCGCAGATGGACATCTCGATGTACAACACCGGCGGGACGCAGTTCGACGTGCGCCGCCGCGACGGCGACATCGACATGGAGCCAATCGACAAGGAGCGCGCCTACCGCGAGTTCCACAAAGGGGCACTCGTGCTCCACTCGGGCGTCGAGTACGAGGTCGTCGCCTTCGAGGAGGACCGTCCAAACCCCTACGTCGAACTCCAGTCAGTCCACACGAACGAGTACTCGGAGACGCTCTCGGATATCGACATCCACGACCTCGAGGAAGAGCGCTCGCGCGACCTCGGCAACGGCTGGCGGGTCTGCTGGGGAACCGGGCTGGTGGACGTCCACTACAGCCACTTCCGTCGCCGCGACATCGAATCCGGGGAGATCACCCAGCCACTTCGGCCGACGGGCCTCGGCCCGTTGTCGATGCGAACCCAGCTCATGTGGGTCGAACTTCCACAGGGGATGCGCGAAGCGTGTGTCGAGCGCGTCGTCTTCGGCGAGGACGGCGAGGATGACGACGCCGAGGCCGACCGCGACGCACAGACCGTCGACGACCTGCCCGGTTCAGAAATCGACCAGATATTCATGGGTGGCCTTCACGCCGCGGAGCACGGGATGATAAAACTCGCCCCGCTCGAACTCCGGATGGACAAGTCCGACCTCGGCGGGCTCTCGGTCAGCCAGCACCCCGAGACGGGGAAACCGACGTGGTTCATCTACGACGGCGTCTCCGGCGGGCTCGGATTCTCGAAGGCCATCTACGAGGTGGTCGAGACGCTCGCGACGACCACCCGGAACCGCATCGACGGATGTTCTTGCAAGGGGACTCGCGGCTGTCCCTCCTGCGTGATGGACAGCCAGTGCGGGAGCGATAACGACCCCCTGCACACCGACGCGGCGGTGGATGTACTCTCCGAACTTCTCGACAGACTCGGTCGTGTCTCCGAGCCTGGAGAGAGTTAACAAGCACAGTCTAGACATTCTACACTGTGTACACAGTGTGAGCTGTGTGGGGTTCTCAGACGACTACTCACTTCCACAGCCGCAGCGCTCGGGCGCGATTTCACCGAAAAATGCCGGGGGTGCCTTGCGACGCGTGCGCGCCGCACTTCGTCAGTCGAAGCGAGTTACCGGGTCCCTCGTGCTGTCTGTCGGCAGCGGGACCGGATGTACGACGTTATGCTTCAGCCTGTGCGAGTTCGTCGAGGTACTGTGCTTCCCACTCCTGGCGCGCGTCGATCTCGCGGCGACCGCGGCGCGTCAGCGTGTAGAAGTTGGTACGACGGTCGAGTTCACCCTTCTCGACGAGACCCTTGTCGACGAGGGTGTCGAGGTTGGGGTAGAGTCGCCCGTGGTGAATCTCTGATTCGTAGTAGTTCTCGAGCTCATCCTTGATCGCGAGCCCGTGTGGTTCGTCGAGCCCTGCGATGACGTACAACAGATCCCGCTGGAATCCAGTCAGGTCGTACATGAATGGGGAAAAGTATCGGGGGGAAATGAGTGTTTTGATTATTGAGCCAATTTCCAGAGATTGCTTTTATCATAATCTCCGTTGACCGGTTTCAGGAAACTCTTGTCTGTCTGGAGTTGAATAGTTCCGTGGAGAGGTAATCGCGGATGGATATCTGGGAATCGGTAAGATATCGATGCCCGCAGCGGTTTCCCCCACCTATTCGTGGGAAATCGTCGTGCGGCGCAGCGCGGTCGGTTACACAACCGTCATGGGCGAGGGGTTTAAAAGAACTCGGTTCGGGACCGCTGGGGAATCGCATGATTCTTCGACATTCGTCGTTACAAAATCAACTACACACCGAGTTTCGTTTCGAACTCTGTAGTTTATTGAACAATTCTGTGCAATGCTGAGGTATTTAGTCCTCTATTTAGTTCGCCACGAAGGTTCTCGCGAACTGCTTGGTCGACGATTGACGAACCCTGGGCTCGGGAGTACCCGTTCCGTACTCTCTTCGTGGTCGGCACTCGCTCGTCGAGACTATCGAATCGAGGAACAGCCGGGACGCCGTGGATGCGGAAATAGAGCCCGGGCAGGGGTGGTGGTCGGGCCGCCCACTGCCAGGACTCCGTCGTTCATTGCGGTGATGCGACTCTGCGCGGCGACGTATCGCGCCACACGTCCTCGTTCACTGTGTCTTTGCTTCCTTGCCTTCGAACTCGGCCACGTTCTTTAGTTTGGTTTCCTCCCAGGTGTGTCGCGCCAACAGGTCATCGACTCCCGTCCGTGTCAGCTCGTAGTAGTTCGTTCTGCGGTCCTTCTGTCCTTTCCGGACGAGGTCCTCTTCGACGAGCACATCGAGGTTCGGATACAACCGACCCTCGTTGATGCGCTTGCCGTAGTACCGCTCCAGCTCTCGCTTGATGGCCAAACCGTGTGGCCGGTCGAGACTGGCGATAACGTAGAGGAGATCTCGCTGGAATCCACTTAGATCTTGCATCCACTTCGATACTAGTCACAAGTATATTTAGCACCCTACCCAGTGTCAGACCACCGAATAACAGCATCGTACCCGCATTACCTGCCGACCACCCGGTTCCTAACGCGTGGTTACGACCGACCTATCGAAAATAGTCGCTTGTTACCAATGCACACCCCTTCTATCGATATGGTATAGGCGCGCGTGTGGGTGTCTATAAATCACTAGCTGAAGCGACACGATTTCCCCAGTAACATATGATTTTTGGCCAACTTATTTCAGAAAATGTGACTTTCTGTGAAATAGACTTAAGACATCCGGGTTGATAACCCCAGAGTAGCTCAGTGACAAGCTGAGACAAAACACCTCGGTCCCCGACTCCCCCTGGGTGACCGGTGCAAGCACAAAATGAGCAGCAAGCGAATCTCGCGACGACGGATACTGCAAAGTATAGGCGGCGGTGTGGTTGCCGCCGAAGGTATTGGTACAGCTATCGCCGCAGAGGCGAACACAACACGGAAACGCCGTGTTGTAGGAACTAAATCTCTATTCGGAATCGAAGTGGCGAAGAAGAAGGCGGATTCGGTCGAGAAGGAGCTCGATTTTGCCGACAAGGGCAACGTCCTCGTCGGAAACTTCTCGGACGAAGCGGTCAAGAGCCTCCAGCGGAACAACGACGTCAGATACGTCGAGGAGGACGTCACCGTCCACGCGCTGGCACAGACCAAGCCGTGGGGCATCGACCGTGTCGACGCCGACGTCGTCCACAACAACGGCCAGACCGGTGAGGGTGCGCACATCGCCATCCTCGACACCGGTATCGACGCCGACCACCCCGACCTCGAACCCAACCTCGGGAAAGGCTACGCCGTCGAGAACTGTTCCGGCACCGACTGTGTCGAGGACTGGGACGACGACCACAGCCACGGCACGCACTGTGCCGGCATCGCGAACGCGGTGAACAACAGCGAGGGTGTCGTCGGTGTCTCGACGCAGGCGACCCTGCACGCGGTGAAGGTTCTGTCCGGCTCCGGTTCGGGCTCCGCCAGTGGTGTCGCAGAGGGCATCAAGTGGGCAGCCGACCAGGGCTACGGCGTCATCTCGATGAGTCTGGGTGCCTCCTCCGGCTCCTCGACCATCCGCGACGCGCTCCAGTACGCCCAGGACCGCGACGTCATCATCATCTCCGCCGCAGGTAACGAGGGTCCGTGTACGGACTGTGTGCACTACCCCGGTGCCTACCCCGAGTCGATGGCCATCGGCTCGACGGCCTCCGACGACTCCATGTCGAGTTTCTCCTCGACGGGTCCCGAGGTCGAGATGTGTGCGCCCGGCAGCGACATCCTGTCGTGTGTCAAGGGCGGCGGCTACCAGAAGTACTCCGGCACGTCGATGGCGACCCCCCACGTCTCCGGTGCCGCGGGTCTCCTCCGTGCCCAGGGCCTCAGCGCGTCCGAGACGCGAAAGCGCCTGACCGACACCGCCGAGGACCTCGGCCACGCCGACAACGAGCAGGGCGCTGGCCTGCTCGACGTCGAGGCCGCCGTCGGCGATGGTGGCGGTGGCGGCGACGAGCCCGCGACCTTCGCGGTCGAGACGAGCTCGGTCACGGACCTCGGTACGACCGAGGCGACCCTTAACGGTGAGCTGACCGGTCTCGGCGGCTCGAACTCCGCCACTGTCGGCTTCAAGTACTGGCAGTCCGGCGACCGCAGCGGCACCGAGCAGACCGTCGAGGTCGGCTCGAAGTCCTCGGCCAGCACGTTCAGTAGCACGGTCACCGGCCTCAGCAAGGAGGTCACCTACCAGTTCCTCGCGTACGCGGTCAACGACAGCGGCGAGGAGGTCACCGGCTCCGCCCGCGAGTTCACCACGACCGGAGCCCTGAGCGTCACCACGGCACCCGTCTCCGACATCGGGAACAACACGGCGACGCTCACGGGGAACCTGCAGAGCCTCGGTGAGTTCAGTGAGGCCGACGTCGGCTTCCACTGGTGGGCAGAGGGCATGAAGGACGCGACGCTCGAGCGCCGCGAGGTCGGCGAGAAGACCTCGACGGGCGAGTTCTCGCTCTCCATCAGCGACCTGCGCGCCGACACCACGTACGTCGTCCAGGCGTACGGTAACCCCGACTGGGACACCGCCAAGGACTTCGGGTCGCAGGTCACGTTCACGACCGGCACCTCCCCGTCGCTCGGCGTCAAGACCGGCTCCGCGAGCAACGTCTCGGACTCCGGTGCGACCCTCTCGGGCGAGGTCACGAGCCTCGGCGAGAGCGGCTCCGCCGACGTCGGCGTGAACTACTGGGTCTCGGGCGACCGCTCGGGCACCGAGCAGTCCGCCTCCGCCGGCAGCAAGTCCTCGACCGGGAGCTTCTCGGTCGACGTGAGCGGCCTCGACGCCGCGACCGGCTACGAGTTCGAGGCCTACGCCGACGACGGCACGTCCTCGGTCACCGGCGCGGCAGCGTCCTTCACCACGGGTGACGCACCCGAGGAACCCGACGCACCGTTCGCGGTCTCGATCAACGACACGCCCGACTGGAAGACCTCCTACGCGGCCAAACTGAGCGGTGAGGTCACCCGCATCGACAGCGGTGTCGACGAGGTCTACACCGAGTTCCAGTTCTGGGTCAAGGGTGACAAGGCTGGGACCTTCGAGGTCGACGACTCCGACACCCGCTCGAGCCCGGGCGAGGTCGACGAGATGATCTGGGGCCTCGAGGCCAGCACGACCTACGTGTCGGTCATCCGCGCCTTCGACGGCAGCGGCAACGAGGTCTTCAGCAACCGGATGGAGTTCACGACGTCGGCGTAACGACCGACTGAATCCGTCCCTTCTCTCTTTTTGTGCTGTTTCGGCGCGTTACGGCATTACTTCTGTAACGAACACGTTAGCGGAATACGTCGAGCACAGGTTCGGGTTAAATCAGTCCCGCGCATAGTTCAGTGTGAGGGGTAGTCCCACGGGGTTGTTGGGGGGCGTCCCTCAGACCGAGTACGGTGAGACGTTGATGGTATCAGGAAGCGATTCGCCGGGGGTTCGCCAACGCGCCTACCACCGGCTATCGCCTTCGCGTGTTCTCGTGTGGGCCGCGTTCTGGCTCGCAATCTTGTTGCCCTTTGTGCTAGTCTTCATCATCGTCGTCGGTATCGCCTCGACGACGAGTTTCGTCCTGTTCTGTGGCATGCTCTCTGCGAACGTCGTTGCACTCTTGCTCGGCCACAGACACGGGCTTCAGTAAGCAGAACCCGCTCTCCTTTCGAGCGAGTTACTGCTCCGGTTATACTTCCGCGACGACTAGTACCACCGAGGAGAATCTATGACTTCCAAGCGCACAGCATGGGTGGAGTTACGCAACAGGAAACTGCCGATCGCACAGTCGGTCGCCGCCGGCATGGTCGGCGGGTTCGTGATGGGCCTGTTGATGCAGTATTCGACCGGAACGATGACGACCATCGCCGGACTCGTCGGGATGGACTCGCTCGCGGCTGCGTGGGCCGTCCACCTGATGATAAGCGTCGTGTTCGGGGTCGTCTTCGGCCTCATGCTGACGTTCACGTCCGCGGGGCGATTCCTCGTCTCGACGCTCGCGATGGGCCTGCTCGGGATGACCTACGGCATCGTGCTGTGGTTCCTGGCGGCCGGCTTCGCGATGCCCGCCTGGCTCTCCGCCATGAACATGGTCACCGACCCCGCCATCCCGAGCCTGGACGTGACCGGGCTCACCATCCACGTCCTCTACGGCCTCGTCATGGCCGGGACGTACATGCTGGTCTACACCATGAACCGCGAGGAGGAGTCCTCGAAGCTCATCGGTGACGTCTGAGCTGTTTCTGCTGGCTGCCTCGTTCTCGATTGCGTCGCTCCACCCAGCGACGTGTGCGTCCACGTTGCTTCAGCCGGTTCGCTGAAGCTCTTTTTGTACCCTGCGGAGGCTACGGCCACGCAACCGGCACGAACCGCGACCGGACTGTTCCTGAAGCAATCGATCGATACCCCCGGTAGGACGCCGTCGTGTCGACTGACCCCGACTGTGACGTCCTCACGACGGGGGTGCTGTGATACCGACAGGGCTGCTGTGATACAGAGACCCCGTCCGGTGTCGACGACGAGGAGGGAGACATCGCCTCTGCGGGGCCGATGAACCCCTGGCTCGAACTTCTACGGTCGAGTGCAGCTAACGCCGGTCCACCTGACCATCGGACCTCCAGTCCGCCGGTCCTCCGGATCACCAGTTCGCCTGACCACCAGATTACCAGTTCGCCTGTCCACCGGACCACCAGCCCGCCGGTCCCTCCATCGACAAGAACAGGGACGAGTTCTGGATAACGACTGTTGCACACTGCGAGTGCACACGGCGACATGATGAACCGAGGTCGCCCCGAGGGGAATTCGATGTCGTGGGCTGAATCGGGGTCACATACCCACTCGTCAATCACGAGACCGACTTGCTCCGTGTAGCCACCCGGTTCCTCACCGAAGAGTAGCAGCATGACGAGGCTGTCGGTGGCGCTGTCCCCGCCGGCCTACCAGCAGGCAAAACTGGTGCCGGTGAGTCCATCTCTAATCCGACGGGGACAGCTTCGACTCTTCGACTCGGCGATCGGAATACGGGACCACACGGTAATCGCCGGTGTCTCCGGTGTCTCATTCGACGAGGACGGCGGCGCAGCCGACAGCGTCGTGCCGGCGGCTCTGAAGCTATCGAACGCGCACTCGAAAAACCAGATACGACAGCCCGGAGTTCAGAGCCCGAACGTCATCGCGACGAGCACCTGCACACCCGTCACGAGGCCGAACGCGACCACGGCGGTCAACAGGAGCAAGGCGGGCGTAGTGGTCGTCACCTCGGACTCCTCGAAGCTCGCCGCGACGACGATACCGATGCCGAGCTGGACGAGCAGGTACGGCCACGCGGTCCCGAGGGCGGTCGGCAGCAGGGCCTCGGTGAGCGCGACGACGATCTGTCCCACGAAGTTCGGGGTGAACCCGATGGCCTCGACGCCGAACAGCCCGCTCCAGTCGAGGGCGACGACCGTCGCGACCCCGTTGAGCAGGAACGCCCAGAACACGACGAGCCCCATCGCACCGATGCCGGTCACCACGTCGGGCATGCTCCGCGCCAGTCCCGCCCAGACGGCCGCCGCAAGGACGGTCGTCACGGCGAGGACGAACACCATCCCGACGAGCGACCCGAGCGAGAGGGACCCCGCGTCGGTTCCGAGGGCGAGGGCGGTCAGGAGTATGAGGGCGACCCCCAGGGCCACCGCGCCGACGCTGGCCGCGAACTGGTGGAAGCTCGGGACGTACCCGTGACGTTCGAGGAACACCCCCACCGCGATGGCGACCACCGCGAGGAGCACCGTCGAGAGGTAGATCACCGACGTGACCAGCCCGAGGTTGAACGGGAACGGGAGCAGGTCGAGCGGGCCGTTCGGGAGCCGACTCGCCCCCTGGCCCAGTGCCAGCAACGCGCCGGTCAGGGCCATGAAGGGCACGACGGCGTAGAAGAACGCCTGCGTCTCGCGCGCGTCGAGTGTCTCAAGCAGGAGCAGTGCCCCCACGACGATGAACCCGAGGACGACCGCGAGCATCGCTGCCCCGAGTATCGTCAGGTCGGGCCCCGCGGCGAAGCCGCCGGCTGGCGCGACGCACTGGCCGGTCGGGACCTTCACCGCCCCGTCGACGAGTGCGACGCACTCCGAGTTCGAGCCGCGGGCGACGATGGGGCCGACCACGTTCGGCCACAGGAACCCCATCACCGCCGGTCTGGTCGTCTGATAGACGGCCGTCGCCGAGAGTGCTGTCACTCCCAGGAGGGCCGCCGCGATCCATGCCGCAAACGGGTCGATACGCTGTCGTAGCTGTTGCATAGTGTCACCTGGCTGGTTGGAAAAGAGCTGAAGGAACGGATGGGATGGTCACTCCGACGGTTCGTCGGGTGTGACTCGCGCTGCTGTCGCCATCGAGTCGGCAAGCTTTCGCTGCCATCCCTGGAGTTCGGTCACCGCACGGCGCGTCTCGTCGACTTTCGCGTCAACGCTCCGGACCTCGCCGTCCACACGGTCGACGCCCTCGGAGACGGTCACCATCGCCTCGCGCATCGAGCGTTCGAGGCGGTCGACGCGGTCGTCCATGTCGGCGACGCGGGTCGCGAGCTGCTCGTCGGCGACGGAACCTGCGAGTTCCGTCTCGAGCACGTCTGCGTACGTCTCCAGCGCGAGGATGCGGTCGTTCAACCGCTTTATCTGCGCGCTGACGGCCGTGTCGACGCCGACACCGAGGTGCGATTCGAGCACCTCCTTCGTCCCGTCGTCGACGCGTCCCGCGGTCAACTCCGCCGCGAGCGTCTCGGCGACGCTCTCGGAGACGGTCGCCGCGACAGCACTGCGAGTCGACGCGGTCACCGGACCGTCGCTGACCGCACCGACGGGGTCGGTGGGGGCGTGGTCACGGTCGGCCTCGTCCTCCGCGAGTTGCTGCCACGTGTCGTCGCCGTCAGGAGCGGAGGCTTCGTCCGGGTCGTCCGGCTCGTCGTCCTCGTCCGCACCGACCTTCCGGCGCTGGCTCGGTTCCGGCGCAGCGTCGTCCTCGAAGGCGAAGCTGATACCGTCGGCTTCGCTCTCATCGCTCGGCTCGGAGTCCGACGACCCGTCCATGTCAGGGGCACTGGTCGCCGTCTCGTCCGAGTCCGGCGCGTCCGCGGGCGGCCGCGACGCTGTCTCGTCTCGGTCTTCCGAGGCGGCACTCGCATCGCCGATCAGCCCGCGGTGGAGCCGCTCGATGAACGACTCCCCGCGCTCCTCAGAGGAGCCGGGCTTCGAAGTCACCTTCACTCTCCCATTCGAGTTTGACGCCGACACCACGGAATTCGAGTTCGAGGTTGTCGCCGTCGTAGTCGAGCTTGAACAGCCCCTTCACTTCGAGTTCGCGCTTGTCCGGGTCCCATTCGAGATGGGTGTACACGCCGCGGTACTCGATCTCGCCGTGGTCGTCCTCGAACTCGTAGCCGCCACCGTCGGACTCGAACTCGACGTCGTCGTAGTCGACGTCCAGGTCCATGTAGTCGGTCCGGCTCTCGACGGTGAGTTCGACGCCGTCACCGGCGTCGTCGACTTCGAGGTCGACGTAGTAGTCCGGCGTCACGACCGTGAACTCGAGGTCCCGGTCGTTGTTCGAGGTCTCGAACTCCAGGCCGTCCCAGGTGAAGTCGATGTCACCGTTGTCGTCGCGTTCGTAGTCGAGCAGGTCGCCCGAGACGTAGCCGCCGGGGCCACCGTGACCGGGCGAGCCACCGTCTCCTGGGTCACCGACGCCGCCGGACCCACCGTCGCCGGGGTCACCGACGCCGCCGGACCCACCGTCGCCACCGGGGCCGCCGCTGCCACCGTCGACGCCGCCGGAGCCCCCGTCACCGCCGGGGCCGCCGCCGCCACCATCGACGCCGCCGGAGCCCCCATCACCGCCGGGGCCGCCGCCACCGCCGTCGACGCCGCCGGAGCCCCCATCGCCGCCAGGGCCACCGCCGCCGCCAACACCGCCGGACCCACCGCCCGGGACGGGCGGGGTCACGTCGGGATTCGTCCCGGGGTCGCCGGTCGCAGCTGGCTTGTTGTTCGAGATGAGCAAGCCACCAGTCGCGAGCGCGAGCGCACCGAGAGAAGCTCCTGCTAGCTTCAGGTAATCACGCTTCGTAAGTTGGTCAAGTTCCTCCATACTCTACCATCCGAAAATAGGCCAGTGCCGGCAATAAACAATCAACTACCTGGCAGGTAATAACCAGCGTCCCCGGTGCGGTCCCTACGCACACGAAGGGGTCTGAGCTTACAGTGAGGTGGTTACGATGCGGGCGAACCCTCAGACGACCGAGGACACCATGAGTGTCAAGTAATCACTAAAGACTCGCGCGCACGGGGGTCGCTTTTTAGCTAATCAGCACTAGACCTCTAGTGTATGGAGGAGACGACAAAAAAATCAGAACTCTGGTATCGGAGCGACGACTGGTGCTCCATAACCGCAGCCAGTAACGTCCTCGGCAAGAAGTGGGTGCCAGCGATTGTGCACCGACTGCTGAAGAACGAAGCACTGGGGTTCTCGGCCTTGCGCGAGGAGATATACGGTGTCTCCAGCAAGGTGCTCTCGGAGAACCTGAGCGAGATGGAACGGCTCGGGCTCGTCGAGCGCCGGATCATCAGCGACCGTCCGTTCCGGGTGGAGTACTCGCTGACCGAGCGGGGGAAGGACCTCGAAGCAGTCATCGACAGCATGGCCAAGTGGGGAGACAAACACCTCGTCCCGGAGATGCTCCCCGAAGAACAGCAGGACTTGACGGAGTTCTGATCGTCGAACACACGCGGGTTTCTTTCTTTTCGACTTTCACAGCCAGTCTGACCGGGAGTTCCGACGACAGCGTCAGCGTCGCCTGACACACGGCCTACGACAGACAGTCGGTACTCACTGCCAGACATTGGTCTCCGAAAAAGTGGTCGCACGCCCGTTACGAGGGTTGACTCGACTCGTCGGTCTCGGTGCTATACGGAGCTCTCCCGGGCGGCCGTGATGACGGGCTGGAGTGCCTCCCCCCGCTCGGTGAGCGAGTACTCGACCCGGAACGGCTTCTCACAGACGACCGCGCGTGAGATGAGCTCTTTCTCTTCGAGGTCGCTCAGGCTCTCGGACAGCACCTTGCTCGAGATCCCCCCGATCTGTCGCTGTAGTGCACTGAACCCCTGGGGCCCCCCTTCCAGCAACTCGTCGAGGATGACGAGGTGCCACTTCCGCCCGAGGAGCGTCGCGACCGCTGTTAGCGGGTTCGCGTTCTCGAAGGACTCTCTTGCAGCTGCCTCCGCGGCAGCACGATCTCGAATCGAATTGTAATCGCCAAATGACCTGTTCATGCCGATCTCTCGTTACCATATAACCCCTGAATCCCTATGAATTAGGAACCCACACCTCTCGGTACGGTCGTGACAATACTCCTGATAACCTGAGAAATCCCTGCGGTGTTACCTAGAAGAGTCGGTAGTGGAAACCGATAGTTTGGATTGAGGCCTCACGCAATCGAGGGAAACCGATGTGAAACGGGTTTTCACGGTGAATCCGAGCCGAAGCTCTCAGGGAATTAGATAATCGGCCGGTGTGACGGTCACGACCCGGTCGTTCCGGCACGACCACGGTCGTGACGCGTGGAATCCGCCTATTCCTGCTCGAAAAGTGAGAGGAGTACCTTCTGGAGGGCGATGCGGACGTGCTGGTGGAACGTCGAGGACGCGATATCGAGTCGCGCCGCGACCTCCTCCGCAGTGCTCCGCCGCGGCCAGTCGAAGTACCCCTCGACGTAGGCCGTCTGCAGGGTCGCGTGCTGGCGGTCGGTGAGGTCGCCCAGGAGCATGTCCCGGCACTCGTTCGTCGTCCGGACCGGCCGGTCGCGTTCGAGGACGGAGACGACGTCGGTCTCGGGGAACTCGCCGACGAGGAGTTCGACCACGTCACGAACGTCGTCCTGGGTCGGTGCCTCCACGGTCAGCGTGGTCCGACCGTCGGCGACCATCTGCTCGCGAACGCGGACGCCGTACTCGACCAGCGACTGGACGAGCGACCCGCTCGACAGCTCGACCGCGATGAGCGATTCGTCCACCCGCTCGCTGATGACCTCGACGTCCTCGACGCCGGGGTATCGCCACAGTGCCGAGACGGCGGTGGATGCGGGCACGTCCTCGACGAGGTAGTAGTACCGCCTGCCGTTGGTGTTGCTGGCGACGATGCCAGCCAGGGTCAACCGACAGCCGATCTCCTTCGAGAGTGCGACCAGTGTCGCCGTCCGGTCGGAGCTCTCGAACTCGACCTCGATGATCGAGTCACTGAGCAGGAGTTCACGGTCGGTCGTCGCGCGGATGGCGAAGGCGACGAGTTCGCCGAGGACCGAGAACGCCCGCGTCTCGAACTCGCCGAACGCGTCGGGATGGCTCGCGATGACGACCAGCCCGCCGTAGTTCCGACCGGCGTAGGTGAGCGGAACCGCGATGGCTGCCTCGAACCCGCGTTCGAACGCGGCGCGCCGAACCGGCTCGTGCAGGGCGAGTTCACCGTCGACCGACCGGACGACTTGTGGCTCACCGGTCTCGATTGCCTTGTCTATGGCACCTCGTTCGGCCTCTGTCGGCGTGATCTGTGCGATCTCGTCGAGGACGCCCTCGTCGAGGCCGGCGGCCGCGCGCGGGACTATTCGTCCCCGGCCCAAGCTGTAGTGGCCGATCCACGCGAAGTGGTACAACTCCGAGGAGGCGATGTTCTCACAGACGGTCTGTTCGATCTCACCTCGGCTTCTGGAGTTGACGGTCGCGTCCGTTATCTCCTGGACGAGCGAGCTGATGCCCAGCAGTATCTCCTGCTGGTCGTGCTGGCGGACCATCACGTCCTGTTTCTCGGTGAGGTCGGCCTGCATCTCCCGGAGCCGTCGGTCGCGTTTCGTCCGCGTCAACGCGACGGTCAGGTTCGCGCCGAGTAACTCCGCGAGGTCGACCTGCTCCCGTTCGAACCCGTGGCGTGCGGTGGTACCGACGCTCAGCACGCCGTGGTCACCGAGTGGAACGTACAGGGCCTCCGACAGGGGATAGCGGCCGTACTGGTCGCCTTCGTCGACGACCGTGATGACGGTCTCTGCGGTCCGGAACGCCCGGCCGGCCGGAGTCGTCGCCACGTCGTACACGGGGCGCGGCCCGAGGACCTCCATCACCGTGTCCGGGGCTTCGGCGAGTACGAGCCCGTTGGCTTCCTGGTCGTACAGGCGAATCGCGTTCAGTGGGAGTCCGATGACCCGGGTGACGGCGTCGCACCCGATGGTCGCGATCTCCTCCTCGTCGTGGGCCGTCACCAGTTCGTGGGTGACGACGTTGAGCTCGCGGAGCCGCTGAGAGTGATGTTTCTGTTCAGAGATGTCGTGGACGACGCAGACGAGGCCCCGGCCATCGACCTTGCTCAGCGAGAGAGACTGGGGGAAGGTCTCCCCGTCGGTCCGCACGCCGGTCGCTTCGCCGCGCCAGGTCCCCTCGTGCTCGACGGCGGGGAGTACCTGCCACGCGATTCGACGCCACTCCTCCTCGGAGTAGCACTCGCACCACGCTTTGCCGACGAGGGAGGACGCGGTCGTCCCGTGCAGCGCGGCGAACTCCCTGTTCACGTACGTGAAGCAATTGTCGTCGTCCAGGACCGCGATTCCCTCCAGGGCGGCGTCCATCGCGGCGATTCGTCGGGCCCGTTCGCTCTCGTGCTGGCGGTGGTCGGTGACGTCCCGAAGGAACACCACGACATGGCCGTCGTGGTCGTCCAGCTCAAGGCTCTCCATCGATACGGTTCGTTCTTCAGCATCGGGCGGTCGGTAGACCACGGTCTCGTCCCGGTTCGCGTCCTCGGCGACGAGTCGCGCGAGCGTCGTCTCGCCCTGTCCGGTTTCGAACGCCTGGCTTGCGGCCTCACCGACGAGGTCCTCCCGGGAGCAGCCGAACAACGTCGCGGCGCGCTCGTTGGCCTCGATGATCCGGTTCGACCGCGTGTCGACCACGACGATTCCGTCGCGACTCTGCTCGAATAGCTCGTGATACAGGTCGTCGGCCCCTGTTTCCGTCCTCCCGGGACGCGCCGCGTGTGGGGGGCTGACGGTGGGAGAAGTGGCGTCGGTGTCGGTCGTGGGGGTCGTCGTCTCGACATCGACGTGGGTCTGGTCACGGCCGTCCTCGGTCTCGGCAGGTTCCTCCTGCGCGAGGGTGGCGTTGCCGGGCTCGAACCACTCGAAATCACGGACGAGCTCTACGTACGACACCTGTTCGTCGGTTTCGACGCGGTGGACGGTGACCGGTAGGGGGATTTCTTCCCCGTTCTTTCGGCGGTGACGAACCAGTCGGACCGTGTCGTCGTCGGCCAGGTCCGCGAGTAGTGCGAGGACCTCGTCCTCGTCCCGTTCCGTGAACAGGTTCGTCGACGACTGTCCGACCAGCGGCTCGCGTGTGTAGCCAAGGGTGTCCGCGACCGATGGTGTGGCCCCGACGATGGTGCCGGATTCGTCTACTTCGACGATACCGAACCCGGCTTCGGTGAGCGCCTGCCAGGCGGTGGCACTCCCGGACCTGTCGGTGTCACGAACAGTCTCCTCTCTCGGGCGGTCGCTGTTGATTTCCTCTTCCAACCCCCTTCCCCCCCTTCCCGTAACAATAGTCTCCTCAGATACTTAAGTGTAGTATTCTGAGTTATCAACGTGTTTTTATATAATACACAGAACGCCGAGGGACAAAAAGGGTGCACAGAAATGAGCGAATCAGACCGAAAGGGGGGCGTCGTGCCTACAGCCGTCGAGCCTCGAAGTCACCGTCGCTGTGGTAGCCGAGGCCCTCCCATTCGATCTGGACCTCGATGCCGCGGTACTCCAGCTCTCGGGTGGAGTTGTCCTTCGCGCTCCACTCCAGGCGTGCGCCGGCGATCTTGAGGTCGAGTTCCAGCGACTCTGGGTCCCACTCGAAGTCGACGAGCCGGCCGCGGTACTCGACCTCGTTCCCGTCGTCCTCGAACTTGGTCCCGAGGTCCGAGGCCGCCTCGAACTCCACGTCGTACAGGTGGTCGACCTCGAAGTCGATGTAGTCACCGTCCGCGACGGCGGTCAACTCGACGCTCTCGCCGCCGTCTTTGGTCTCGAACTCGATGTAGATGCCGTAGTCGTTGACCTCGAACTCCACGTCGAGGTCGCCGTCGTGGGTCTCGAACATGAGCCCGCCCCACTCGAACTCGACGTCACCGTTGTCGTCACGCTCGTAATCGAGGAGATAGCCGCTTCCGGCCGGACCGAGATACGGGTCTGTCGTCTCGTCCGCGCCGACGGCGGGGTCCGCCGGTGCCGCCGCAGGGCCGGGGCTTGCCGCCGGTGTCTCGGGAGCCGAACTCCCACCCGGGCTCGCGGCCGGTGCCTGTCCACCCGGGTTCGCGGCCGGGGACACCTCGCGCGTGTTCTCGACGTTCGACTGTAGCGCACCATCGGCTGCGAGTTTCCCGCCGACGCCCATCGAGAGTGCTGCGAGCGCTGTGCCCGCGTACTTGAGATACTGCCGCTTCGAAGTAGCTGCCATTGAATTGCCTCCACTGTATACCAGGCGGGTATGGGCTATAAGGTATCAAATTACTGTCTGGTGTGGACGTAAGGTTGGGTCATATCGTTACCACCCCGGTACGACTACGATTACCAAGAGTGTTCACGAAACAAAGGTGTGGAGGCTGGTCAGCGGGCGTTACACGCGCCGGGCTTCGAATTTTCCTTCACCGTTCCGCCCGTCGTACTCGCCGAACGCGGGGTTGTTGTGGGTACTGGCGTCCCACTCGAGCAGGATGTTCCGGCCACGGTAGTCGAACTCGTCACCGTCCCAGTCGAGGTAGACCGCACCGCGGATCTCCAGCTGGTGGTTGTCGGGTTCCCACTCGAACTTGAGTCGGGAGGCGAAGAACTCGATGTCACCGTCGTCCTCGAACTTCCGACCGTCGGCGACCGCCGTGAAGTCCACGTCGTGGTTGCCACGGACCTCGAACTCGATGACGTCACCGTCGATGTCCATCTCCAGGTCGAGGTGGTCGCCGCCGTCTTTCGTCTCGAAGTCGATGTAGATGCCGGGTTCGGCGGCCGAGAACTCGATGTCGCGGTCGTTGTTCTCGGTCTCGAACTCGATGCCGTCCCACCAGAACTCGATGTCTCCGTTGTCCTCACGCTCGTAGTCGAGGTACGGGCCAGCCGCGGCACCGACCAGCGGTTGGCTCGCTGGCTGGGGGTCGGCTGCGGGGGCCGCGTCACCACCGGTGTCGGTCGACGCCGCCGACGTGACCGTCGACTCGGGTGCGTCAGCCGCCAGTGTGTTGCTCGCGAGTTTCCCACCCAGTGTGAACGTCGCCGCCGCCAGCGAGGCCCCGGCGTATTTCAGATACTGTCGCTTGGATATGTCTGCCATAGTCCTCCTGCCAGTAGAGAAGCGCGGTTTCTACATTAAGCATCAAATAACTGAATACTCCTCTCGTTACAGGGGTGAGAGGACGACCCGGTGGTGAAGATACCGAAACGGTACGTCGCCCCGGACACCCGGGACGCTACACCGCGCGAGCCTCGAACGTCCCGGTTCGCTCGGGCGTCGTTGACTCCCAGTCGATCCTGACGGTCCGGCCCCGGTACTCGAACTCGTCGCCGTCCCAGTCCAGGTGGACGGCACCACGGACCTCCAGTTCGCGCCTCCGCGGGTCCCACTCGACCCGGAGGAGCGGGCCGACGTACTCGATTCGCCCCCGGTCGTGTTCGAAGGAGTGGGGGCCACCGATGGTCGCGACCTCGACCTCGTCGTCCTGGTACACGTCGAGGTCGATACCGTCTCCGGCGAAGAGGATGGTCAACTCCAGGTCGTCCCCGCTCGCCGTGCTCTCGAAGTCGATGTAGAGGTCGCCGTCGTCGACGAGGAACTCGACGTCACGGTCGCCGTCCGAGCTCTCGAACTCGACGCCACCCCACCAGAAATCCACGTCTCCGTCATCCGCGCGGTCGAATTCGAGAGCTGTGCCGGGTTGTACCCCGCCGGTGACCAGCGGCGTCCCGGACACGCTGTCCTCCTGCGCTACCGCGACAACATCCGGACCACTCTCTTTCTCGCCTCTCTCCAACGGGGTCGCCGGTGCCCTCTCCGCCAGGTCTGCCGACCGGGTCGCTTCACCCACGGAGGCTCCGCTTCTCGCGCTGTCGGAAGCGAGCTTTCCGCCGACGACGGCCGTGAGTGCGGTGAGCCCGATGCCGGTGTACTTCAGGTACTCCCGTCTGGAGATGCCTCCCATGGCGTAGTCTCTCCCCCGTAACGAGGGAGGCAGCGGCGATAAAATATCAAATAACTGGGTGGTGAGTGCGTTTCGTCCCGGATACGACTCGGGGGTCGAGGTACGCTCGAGTCCCGAGATGGGTACGCGACGGCTTCCGGCAGACTCCCGTGTTGTCCCGTCGTTCGCCGCGTTCACCGCGAGCAGACTCAAAAGGATGGAGCCGTTACTCCGGTACTGGAGCTGACCGTTCACGGGGCTGAGGCAGGGTTCGTCGGGAGGGAGTGCCAGTAACAGGGGGTTACTCGCTCACCGTGAGGAGAGTTCGGCTCACTCACGTGGCCGTGGGTCGGACACCGCTGGAATGTGGTCGGCCCGATGCGACGTCCCGGCTGTGGTCGTCACTCTGGAGGTAATCGTCGAAAAAACCGGTGTCTGCTGTGTCAGCAGTCGATATGGCTTGGTTGGGTGTGGGGTCGGGAATCCGAGTTAGAGGCGGCGTGCCTCGAACTCGTCGTCGCCGTTGTGCCACTCCCACTCCATCAGGACGTCCTCGCCCGCGTACTCGAGCTCCGTGGTGTCGAAGTCGATGGCGATGCGGCCGTCGGCGTACTCGAAGTCGAGGCCGTTGTCCATCTCGAGCTCGAGCTTGATCGCGCCCTTGATCTCGAGTTCTTCACTGTCCTCGTCGAATTCGAAGTCGAGGAAGCGCCCGCGGTACTCGATGTCGCGGCGGTCGTCCTCGAACTGGTGACCCTGGCCGTCGGATTCGAACTCGACGTCACCGTCGTCGTACTCGAACGAGATGTACTCGTTGCGGAACGCGATGTCCAGCTCGACGTGGTGGCCGTTGTCGTCCATCTCGAGGTCGACGTAGACCTCGCTGTCCTCGACGGTCAGCTCGAGGAAGTCGCTGTCGAGGTCGGTCTCGAAGTCGACGCCGACGTCGTCGAGGTCGATGTCACCGTCGTCACTCTCGAACGAGAGGTACGCCCAGTCGAACTCGATGTTCCCGTAGTCGTCGCGCTCGTAGTCGAGGATGTCACCGTAGCTAGCCGGCCCGAGAATCGGTTCGGGTGCGGCGTCGGTGCCGGGCTTCGCAGCGGGTGCGACCTCGGTGGTCTCCTTCACGCTCGACTGGAGCGTGCCGTCTGCGGCGAGCTTCCCACCCACGCCGAGGGAGAGTGCTGCCAGAGATGCGCCCGCGTACTTCAGATACTGTCGCTTGGAAAGGTCTGCCATTTCAGTGCCTCGTTCTAACGAAAGTCAGCTTCGGGTATTAAGCATCAAATAACTGTAAGGTCGTCACGTAACCTCGAGGAGATTCCTCGCAGGAACGGAACGTACTGCTTGCGAACCGGGCCACGTCGCCGGCCGTACCGACGTTCTCTGGCTGTCTCGCGTGTGGGACGAGCGTGTTCGTCGTCACACCCGACTACTGGACGGTCACGATGTGCCTGGGAGACGTCTCGTGGGTCGTCCAGGTAGCTGGTGTGGCCGGGGGCCTAGAGACGGCGTGCTTCGAACTCGTCTTCCGAGTGCTTCTGGCCGTAGCCGTGGTTGCCACCGCGCCATTCCCACTCGAAGAGGACGTCTTCGCCGGCGTACTCGAGTTCGGTCTCGTCGAGGTCGACGGCGATGCGGCCGTCGGCGTACTCGAAGTCCAGCCCGTTCTCCATCTCGAGCTCGAGCCTGATCGCGCCCTTGATCTCGAGTTCGAGGCTGTCCTCTTCGAACTCGAAGTCGAGGTAGCGCCCGCGGTACTCGACGTCGCGGCGGTCGTCCTCGAAGTGGTAGCCACCGCCGTCGGATTCGAACTCCACGTCGCCGTACTCGAACTCGAAGGAGATGTACTCGTCACGGAACGCGATGTCTAGTTCCACCATCTCACCGAAGTCGGTCACCTCGAGGTCGACGTAGACCTCGCTGTCCTCGACGGTGAACTCGGCGTCCCCATCGTCCAGGTGGGTCTCGAGGTCTACACCGACGTCGTCGAGGTCGATGTCACCGTCCTCGGTCTCGAACGAGAGGTAGACCCAGTCGAACTCGATATTGCCGTAGTCGTCGCGCTCGTAGTCCAGGATGTCACCGACGCCGGCCGGGCCGAGGATCGGCTCGGGCGCGGCTTCGGTGCCGGGATTCGCGGCTGGGGTGACTTCTGTCGTCTCCTTCACGCTCGACTGGAGTGTGCCATCTGCGGCGAGTTTCCCACCGACGCCCAGCGAGAGAGCGGCGAGGGACGCGCCTGCGTATTTCAGATACTGTCGTTTGTTGATGTCTGCCATTTCAGTGCCTCGACCATACAGAAGACTGTATCAAATATTAATCATAAAATTACTGGCTGGTCCTTACGTCACGGTTCGGGAACCACCCCGAATCAGTCATGTCAGGGACGGTGGCTGGACCGGTCGCTGGAGCAGCTCCCGGAGAACTGGACTCACTCTCGTCGGTGGTCGTCTCGAACTGATGCAGTCGCTCGCGGGCTACATCAGAAAAATATCGTCGGTGACAGCTGCCACCACTCGCTGTCGGCCCATCCCTTCGGACGAGCCCCGGTGCGAGGGAGTTAGATACGGCGTGCTTCGAACTCGTCTTCCGAGCTCCGCCGGCCGTAGCCGTGGTTGCCGCCGCGCCATTCCCACTCCATCAGGACGTCTTCGCCGGCGTACTCCAGCTCGGTCTCGTCGAGGTCGACGGCGATGCGGCCGTCTGCGTACTCGAAGTCCAGGCCGTTCGAGACTTCCAGCTCGAGGTTGATCGCACCCTTGATCTCGAGTTCGCCACTGTCCTCGTCGAACTCGAATCGGAGGAAGCGCCCGCGGTACTCGACGTCGCGGCGGTCGTCCTCGAAGTGGTACCCGGCACCGTCGGACTCGAACTCGACGTCGCCGTAGTCGAACTCGAACGAGATGTACTCGTTGCGGAACGCGATGTCCAGTTCGAGCTGGTCGCCGTCGTCGTTCATCTCGAGGTCGACGTAGACCTCGCTGTCCTCGACGGTGAACTCGAGGTGTTCCTTGCCGAGCTCCGTCTCCAGGTCGACACCGACGTCATCGAGTTCGATGTCACCGTCCTCGGTCTCGAACGAGAGGTAGACCCAGTCGAACTCGATGTTGCCGTCGTCGTCACGCTCGTAGTCGAGGATGTCACCGACTCCGGCCGGGCCGAAGATCGGCTCGGGCGCGGCATCGGTGCCGGGCTTTGCGGCAGGAGCGACTTCAGTCGTCTCCTTGACGCTCGACTGGAGCGTCCCGTCTGCGGCGAGCTTGCCACCGACGCCCAGCGAGAGGGCGGCGGCGGACGCGCCTGCGTACTTCAGATACTGCCGTTTGGAAAGGTCTGCCATTTCAGTGCCTCGTATTACCGAAGGCTGGCTTCAGACATTAAGTATCAAATTACTAAAACGTTGCCTCGTTACCATCGGGAGTTCCCCTGGCGTAGTCGAGCGACGTCGCATTCCCGGCTCGTGGTTCTCGTCCCGAGCCCGGTCACCGGGCGACAGCTCGGGCTCCCCGGGCGGCTGGCTCAGTTGGTAGTCGGGCCCACTCGGTAGTCGGGCCTGGGGTTCGCGGGTCGCGAAGAACAGTGCAGTTGCGCCGGAAAGAACCAGCGACCAGCCCCGCCTCCACTGCTGTCGCTCTGCGGTTCAGCGTGAGAAAATATCTACGTCCGAATGGTCGGTCTTCGCCTGTCTGCGTTGGGACGGGGTAGTCGCTACCCCGGGAAACGTGTTCAGATACGACGGGCTTCGAACTCGTCGTCCGTGCCGTAGTCGACGTACTCCCATTCGAACATGACGTCCTCGCCCGCGTACTCCACGTCGAGGGACCCGACGTCGATGTCGACGGCGATGCGACCGTCGATGTAGTCGACGTCGAGTTCGCCGTCTTCGTTCCACTCGATGTCGGCCCGAATCGCGCCCGTGATCTCGAGCTCCCAGTTCTCACCGTCGGTCTCCTGGAACTCGAACTTGATGTTGCGGCCCATGTACTCGATGTCCCGGCTGTCGTCTTCGGCCTCGAACTGGTGGCCGCTGCCGTCGGACTCGAACTCGACTTTCGGCCCGTCAGCGTCGAACTCGAACTGCACCCACTCGTCGCGGAACGCGAAATCCAGCTCGACGGAGTCGATACCGCGGTCCTCGAGGATCTCGAGGTCGAAGTACAGTTCGGTGTCCTCGACGCGCATATCGAGAGCTTCCAGGTCGTCACCGCCGTCGATGAGTGCCTCGATGTCGACGCCGAGGTCCTCTATCTCGAACGAGCCGTCGCTCTCGGTTTCGAACGAGAGCAGGCCCCAGTCGAACTCGATGGCTCCGTCGTCCTTGCGCTCGTAGTCGAGGATGTCACCGATGCCTGCGCTGCGGAGAATCGGCGTCGCTTCCGGGTTCGCACCGGCTGCGACGCGCGAGGTCTCACCGACCGCGGGGGCGAACGAGCCGTCCGCGGCGAGCTTGCCACCGACGCCCAGCGAGAGGGCGGCGAGGGACGCGCCTGCATACTTCAGATACTGCCGTTTGGAAAGGTCTGCCATTTCAGTGCCTCGAGTGGAGACTAGCCATCTTCTGGTATGAAGTATCAAATAACTGTTTGGTCGTTCCGTAACCGGTCGGATACGGGGTCTGGAACCGGTGGTTCACACCGTGACATAGAACCGACTGCGAAAACCCAGGACCGCGAATCGGACGCTCGTACAGGTACTGCCACTCAGAAGCGACGCGCTTCGAACTCGTCGTCGCCACCGTCACGCCACTCCCACTCGAATGCCACGCCTTCGCCACTGTACTCGAGCTCCGTGGTGTCGAAGTCGATGAAGATGCGGCCGTCGGCGTACTCGAAGTCCAGTCCGTTGTCTATCTCGAGTTCGAGCTTGATGGCACCCTTTATCTCGAGTTCACCCTTCTCCTCGTCGTACTCGAAGTCGAGGTAGCGGCCCTTGTACTCGATATCGCGCTTGTCCTCCTCGTACTGGTAGCCGGTCCCGCTCGATTTGAAGTCGGTGTCGCCGGCGTCGAACTCGAAATCGATGTACTCCTCGCGGAACGCGATCTCTATCTCGCAGTAGTTGTCCTCGCGGTCGAACTCCAGGTCGACGAACACTTCGCTGTCCTCGACGGTCAACTCGATGAAACTGCTGTCGAGGTCTGTCTCGAAGTCGACGCCGACGTCGTCGAGGTCGATGTCACCGTCGTCGGTCTCGAAGGACACGAACTCCCAGTCGAACTCGATGTTCCCGTAGTCGTCGCGCTCGTAATCGAGTATCTCGCCGACACCCCTGGGCCCGATGATCGGTTCGGGTACCGCCTCGGTGTCGGGTTTCGCCGCGGGCGTTACCTCGTTGGTCTCTTCGACGTTCGCGGTCGGTTGCTCCACGCTCGGCTGGAACGCGCTCCCTGCTGCGAGTGTCCCGCCGACACCGAGCGAGACGACGCCGAGGGACGCACCAGCGTACTTCAGATACTGCCGTTTGGAAAGGGCTGCCATATCGATTCCTCAGAGCAACAGAAGAACCGGAAGGTAATGAACTATCAAATTACCGGACAGTACGGTCGTTCCGCGGACGGAGGTACGCGGACGAAGGTCGATTACTCGGGGGTACAGCCTCCCCGGTCCCACGTCATGGAACCGGCACCGGGCGCGTCAGTAGTACAGAGTTTCCGCGTCGCTCGGCGGTTGGAATCGTGCTCGAAGAAAGGGGTCGAAAGAGTGTCAGAGCAGCAGTCTGTGCTGCGGGTGTTCTAGCAGAGCGTGTGGCAGGCTCCACCGGGGCCGATGCGGCGTGCCTCGAACTCGTCCTCGGAGTGCCGGCTGCCGTAGCCGTGGTTGCCACCGCGCCATTCCCACTCCATCAGGACGTCCTCGCCTGCGTACTCGAGCTCCGTGGTGTCGAAGTCGATGGCGATGCGGCCGTCGGCGTACTCGAAGTCCAGCCCGTTGTCGGTCTCGAGTTCGAGCTTGATCGCGCCCTTGATCTCGAGTTCCTGGCTGTCCTCGTCGTACTCGAAGTCAAGGTAGCGTCCGCGGTACTCGATGTCGCGGCGGTCGTCCTCGAACTGGTAGCCACCGCCGTCGGACTCGAACTCGACCTCACCGTAGTCGAACTCGAACGAGATGTACTCGTCGCGGAACGCGATGTCCAGTTCGAGCTGGTCGCCGTTGTCGTTCATCTCGAGGTCGACGTACACTTCGCTGTCCTCGACGGTCAGCTCGAGGTGCTCGCTGTAGATGTCGGTCTCGAAGTCGACGCCGACGTCGTCGAGGTCGACGTCGCCGTCCTCGGTCTCGAACGAGAGGTACGCCCAGTCGAACTCGATGTTCCCGTAGTCGTCGCGCTCGTAGTCGAGGATGTCACCGTAGCCAGCCGGGCCCAGGATGGGTTCAGGGGCGGCTTCGGTTCCGGGCTTCGCCGCAGGGGCGACTTCTGTTGTCTCCTTCACACTCGACTGGAGTGTGCCGTCAGCTGCGAGTTTCCCGCCCACGCCGAGGGAGAGAGCAGCAAGAGATGCGCCTGCGTACTTCAGATATTGTCGCTTGGAAAGGTCTGCCATGTTTCCTCCACTCTATACCCAAGGTGGTTTCGGACATATAATGAATAATTACTGTCAGTAAATCACGTTTCCCGAACGTGACTCGGTTTCCTCCAGTCCGCCGTCTATCGATATCACTGCCTATCCAGTGTACGGACGGACTGCCAGAGAAGAGAGAACGTTCGACCGGGTCAGGCCCGCTGTGGGACGTCCGCCGCACCGGTCGGCGTGACCTTCCACGTCGTGCCCGAGGAGTACCCCCACTTCTCGATGTCGAGCCCGACGTCGCGGTTACTCCGCAGAATCTGTGCCAGGTTCGCGCCGACCTCCTTCGCCGACAGGCCGACTGCTTCCCCGATGAGCCGCGACTTGAAGTAGGTCTGGTAGCCCGCCTGCGTCGACAGGTAGGTCAGTATTCGCTGTTGCTTCTCGTTCAACCCCGTGATAGCGATGCTGTTCGTATCGTGCATGTTGTTTCCCCCACGGCGGCAGGTTCTCCACGTCCCGACGCCGTTGCTAGAGAGATATTCGCGTCCGGAGAACATAACGTTCGTCTTACCTATGTGCCACTGAGGCGGTGGTAACCGAGCAGAATCTGCTGTACCACCGCATTCGCTGGACGCCTGAAGACCGTGCAAGAATCGGAGTGAATCGCGGTGGTGTCACCCGTTCGACCGGTGGGACGAGTGGCACGTCCCCGGAACTCCCGGGGACGGTTGCCTCGTACGAACGGCACGACCGTCACGCATTTGACGACTGACTGAACTGGCCACGACGGCGTACCGGACACCGAGACGACAGGCGATTTGCGACCGGGGGACGTCGGACGGCGTTTCCTTCCATGCGATGTCCCCGTGTGGTAGTTGGCGACGCCCGTGTTTAAAAGCGCGCGAACCCGTGGGTCAATCGATTACAGGCGTGTTAATCGCTCTATTGGAAGCTCCGACCGTCTGAGGTCTACAGACTATCTGAAACCAGACACCTCTTGCTGGTGAGGTGACTACGCCGACGTAAGGCGAACGCCATATAGCTGAGACACGTAGGATAGTCTGAATACGCGTGGCCGTGCGCGGCGTACCCGTCGACCGACTACAGGTCGCTCCAGCACGCTGGCCACGGACCCGAGGAACCACACGATGTCAGGAAGCTATCTGTTCTCGTTCGGGGGCGTACCGCGGTCGATGGGACCGGGAGGCACCGCTCTCCTCGACGCCAGCGGGCTGGGGAGCCACGTCCTCGTGGGGTCGTTCGACCCCGTCCTGTTGCACCCGTTCCACACGCTCGCGCTGGTGCTGGCGGTGGCACGTATCTTCGTCCTCATGCGGGCGAAGGGGCTGTACGCGACCGAGGAGCTCGTTATCGGGTTCTTCCCGTGGGTGGCCGTCTCGGCGGCGCTCTCGGTCTTCGGCCAGGTCGTCGTCCTGCCCGAACAGGTCCTCCCGTTCCTCTCCACGCCGCTGGTCTACCTGACGGCGTTCGTCCTCGGCGGCCACCTCTGGTTGTACCTCGCGAACCCGGAGCAGCGCTCGCCCAGAGAACAGGCAGAGTCGGTCGCCATCACGGGCATCCTGTGTCTGGCACCGATCACCGGGGCGACCATCGCCCTGAGTGGCCGCGAGGTCCACCCGCTCTGGTCGCTCGTGGCGGTGCTGGTCGCGGTGTCGATCTCGGTCATCATCTGGGCCTACGTGGACCAGTTCCACCCCGGCGTCACCGGCAACGCCGGCCTGCTCGGCTTCGCGGTGGTGTTCGGCCACCTGCTCGACGCGAGCACGACCGTCATCGGTATCGACATCTTCGGCCTTGCCGAGCAGACGCCGCTCTCCTGGGAGATCATGAAGTTCGCCGCCACGTTGCCAACGGCCGACGTGCTCGGGATGGCCTGGCTGTTCCTGGTCGTGAAGGTCGTCATCGCGCTCGGCATCGTCTACGTCTTCAGCCACGCCATCACCGACGCGAGACACCGGAGTATCGTCCTCGGGATGGCCGCCACCGCTGGCTTCGGGCCTGCACTCCACAACCTGTTCCTGTACGCGATTCTCTGAGCCGGCCGTCGGACGGTTCCTCCCTGGGTGCTCTCGATTCGTTTCTCTGCGAGCGGTCCACCAATCGATTCCTTCGATACCTCGCCGTGCGAGTACGCCAGAACTTCCCAGTCGCTGCCGTGCGAGTACGCGAGCGGTCCTGTCGGTTCTGATGCGGTCCCGGCGGTCCTGGCGGTTCCGACGCGGTTCCAGCGCTTCTGGCAGGGTCCCAGCGATCCCGATTCTCTCGTCCTCGCTGCTCGTCGACGGTCAGAGCTCGGGCCCTTCACCGTGTGAGCCCGCCACACCGCCGCCGTGAGCCTCCGCGACCCTCGAGGGATATGGCAGGCTGGTCTTCCCCTGCTGCAGCGTCTCGCCGCACACACGAACGCTCCTGGGCGATGGGTCAGGACCGCACTGGTCGGTGGCTGTTCCGCCGAGTGCGGTTCCCGTAGATGAGGACCCGCACTGGGGCGTTCGTACGGTGAACGTACGGAGACTCCCCTCCTGCTCGACGAGCCAGGGGTTGGTGCTTGTTGCTCACCACGAAGACGGCTACGAACGGCGGTCGACGACTCGACCAGGGTCACGGAGAGACGGGAGTTGCCACTGTCTGAAACAGACGGACCGAGAAAGAGCTGGGGAAGGGGGCGAGGGTGCTTACTGGGTGAAGCCGCTATACTCCGGGGTCGCGTTCAGGAGCTCTTTGTACCGGGTTCTGATGGTCACGGTGCTCATGTTCGCGACCTCCGAGACGTCCCGCTGGGTGATGTCCTCCGAGGTCACCACGGACGCGGCGTAGACGGCGGCTGCTGCGAGTGTCACTGGGCTCTTGCCACTGTCGAGGCCCTTCTGCTGGGCGTTGTCGAGCAGCTGGTACGCGATACGTTCGCCCTCCGAGGAGAGGCCGAGCTGGGACGCGTACCGGCGCACGTAGTCCTTCGGGTCGGCGAGCTGGACGACGAGGTTCAGCTCCCGGACGAGCGTCCGGTAGGCTCGGCGGAAGTCGCTGTCCTCGATGCGGCTGACCTCGATGACCTCGTCGATGGTTCGCGGGATGCCGACCTGTCTGGCGGCGATGTAGAGCGACGCCGTCGCGATCGACTCGATGCTCCGGCCCGGGAGCAGGTCCTCCTTGAGCGCGCGCCGGTAGATGACAGAGGCGGTCTCGCGAACGTCGGTCGGGAGCCCGAGCGCGCTCGCCATCCGGTCGATCTCACCGAGTGCCTGCCGGAGGTTGCGCTTCTTCGAGTTCTCCATGGTGAAGCGCTGGTTCCACACGCGGAGGCGTTCCATCTGTCGACGCTGGTTGTGGCTCAGCGGCGCGCCGCTGCTGTCTGCGTTCTTCCAGTCGATGGTCGTCGACAACCCCTTGTCGTGCCAGAGAACAGAGACGGGCGCACCGACGCGGCTGCGCTGGTCGGCCTCGTCAGAGGAGAACGCCTGCCACTCCGGGCCGCGGTCGATCTCGTCTTCCGCGACCACGAGACCGCAGTCTATACAAACCGTCTCACCATGCGTATCGTCGTTCAGGAGCGACCCACCACATTCCGGACACTGGAGTGGTGCGTTCTCGCGACCCGACGGGACGTCGCTTCCGATGCTGTCCTTTCGTGTCATAGTATATCTGCTCTAATCGGGATGGTCGACGCTCCGTACTGGAACGTCGCTGCCCCCTCGCGCGGTCGATGCTCGTTCGAACCACCGGCCGACCATACCTGTCGCTACTGCAGCGTCGATAGGCGACCGGGCGGACGTCTGAACGGCCTCTCCGCCCTTGCGACCCTTTGGCGACAGAGCATCTTAACGTTCTTCTAACGTGTTCGGAAGTACCCCACCTCGACTTCGTCACCTGGGGGAAGCGGGATAACTCCGGTTCGGTGGGGTATGTTTCAACGTGGTAAGGGAGACGGAGGTGTCTGGCTAACATTGTTGTAAGCTAGCAGTTAACATGCTACGTGCCGTATACAGTAATACGCGCGAAGCGACACGCGCACGGCGACACACAGGGGGGACCATGAGATACTCAAAGAAGGAGAGAGAAGACGCACCGAAGCTCGAGGCGAACGCGGGATTGCCGGCGACGATTCCCCCGTACGCTGCATTGCTCCTGACGCAGGGAGAGGTCATCATCTACGACACGACGAACCACAAGGCGTGGATACAATCGACGTGTGCGGTCGGACTTGAAGACGCCCTTTAAATACTCGTAGGGTGCGGTCGGCAGTGATTTTCGATAGACGCTATATCTCCGTCACGCGAGTGTACGACTCGTCCATCGCGGCGGCGTCCTCGGGGAGTAACGCGACCACGAGGTAGTCGGTGTAGGACTCGAAGTACTCGACCAGCGCCGCGATCCGGTCGGAGTCTATCGCCTCGATGGAATCGAGGAGGACGAAGGGGACGGTCTCGTGGACCTCGTGGACGAGGTAGCCCGCGAGGGCGAACACGAGTCCGATGACCTCTCGTTCGGATTCGCTCAGGTGCTCGACACTGTCCTCGTACACCTCGCCGTCCGCGGTTTCCCGGACCACGTGAAGCTCGAAGGCGGTCTTTTCCACGTTCCGTCTGCCCGCTCGTTCCGTCCGCTCCACCCGTTCTATCCAGACGCGTTCGAGGTTCTCGTACCCGAGGAGCTCCAGCACCGTCTCCATATGCTCGTTGAACGCCGAGACGGCGCGGGATTCGAGCCGGTCGATGCGGGTCCGGAGGTCGGTCAGCTCCGCCGTGACCTCCTCGCGCGTCGATTCGAGCTCTTCTCGTTCGCCGAGCTCGCGGTCTATCTCCTCGATTCGGTCGGCCACCTCCTGTTGTTCGTCCACGAGCCGATCGACGTCGAACTGGAGCCGGTTCGCCTCCCGGTGCTGTTCGAGGATGTCCTCGTACTCCTCCGCTTCGAGGGCTTCGACCTCCTGTTCGAGGTCCTCGATACGGTCGTGGAGAGCGGTCTCCCGGGCCTCCAGGTCCTCGATGCGTTCCTCGTGCTCGCCCTGCTCTGCCTGTCGCTGTGCCCGCTCTCGCGCCCGTTGCTCGCGCTGTTCTCGCTGTGCCTCCAGTTCGTCGAGCGTCGACTGGAGTTCTGCTCGCTCCCGGTCCAGTTCCTGTCGCTCCTCGAGTTTGTCCTTACAGAGCGATTCGAGCTGCTCGACGGTCTCCGAGATGGCGCTCCTGTCCGCCTCGTTTCCACACGTCCAGCAGACGACGGTCTCGTCCGGTACCAGCGCGTCGGTCAGCGTCCCGCCGTCGGTCCCGTCGTACTCGTCCAGCGCCGCGACGACCTCGTCGTTCTGGCCGTCGAGCATCTCTCGGTTGAATTCGACGATGCCCTGCAGCCGGTTTATCGTGCTGTTGACGGACTGTATCCGGTCGTGCAACGAGTCGACGCGGCGCTCGATGTCGGCAGGGTCCTCGTCGAGGCCCGCCGTCTCGTCGCGTTCTTCGGCCTCCAGTTCGGCCAGCCGGTCGGTCACCGACGCGAGGCTCTCGCGCTCCGTTTCGAGGTGGAAGCGGACGTCTTCGAGCTCCCCTCGCGCGTCCCTCAGTTCGCTGAGCCTGGCATCGAGTTCGTCCGTCTCGGCCCCTGCCTCCGCGAGGCTCGCGTCCATCTCCTCGATGGTCTCCTCGGTCGCATGCAGGTCCTCGCGCTTCTCGGCGATCTCGGCGTCGAGTTCCTCCTGGCGCTGTCGGAGCTGTGCTCGTTCGTCCTGCAGGTCCTGGGTCGCCGCGAGCCGTTCGTCGAGCTGTCGTTTCCGGGCCTCCAGACGCTGAATCTCGGCCTTGATCTCGGTTGTGTCGACCGGTCGCATGATGAGTTCCCGGAGGTCGTCACCGAGCGCGACCGCGCGCCGGGCCTCGTTCGACTCCAGCAAGAAGGCATAGAGGTCCGCGAGGGTCGGATCGGCGAGGTACGGCTCGCCACCGGTCCAGACTCCCTCTCCCTCCCGTCTGAGCTCTCGTGTGTACGTCTCGTCTCCGATGGTGAGGTCTACCCGCCCGGCTGATGCATCTGCCTTGAGTGATGCCCGTTCGCTCCCGAGGCCCGCCATCAGCGCCTGTAAGAACGAGGTCCGGTTCGTCGCGTTCCGCCCAGAGAGTACCGTCACCCCCGGTGAGAACTCGACATCGGTCTCGTCGATACCGCCGACGTTCTCGGCGTGGACGGTGACCGTGGCTGTATCGTCTCGTTCGCTCATTTTTAGAGGTTTCACGGGCCTCCGATATATCTCTGGTGTCGGCGCTCTCCAACAGAAATGTGGCGTGGTATCACACACCTCGGCGTTACAGAGTTACGCCTGTAACGAAATGTTCAGTCGGCTTCACCGACGCAGGGACAGCCACCGTGCTCGAGCAACTCGCCGAAGTCAGATGACCGGCCGCAGTTGGTGCAGAGGACGGTCACGTCGACCAGTATCTCGAACTCCGCGACCGACAGATGACCGCCGTCGTCCAGTCGTTCCAGGTTCGAATCGGCGACCGCTGTCGTCCGGCTCTTGAGTCGCTGGATCGCCTGTGTCGCGGACTCGACCGGGTCGCGTTCCTCCGTCTCGTGGGAGGCTCCCCGGAAGTTCGTCAGGTACCGGTAGATGGCCTGATGCGAGACGAAATCGCCCGTCACGCCATCGACGTCGACGCCCTCGCGTTCGAGATTGCGGGCGGCCTGTGTCCGGGCGCTCGGCCCCACCTCGTCGCCGGTCAACAGCTCGTATTTTGTCTCGAGTTCGGGGTCCGAGAGATAGATTCCTTCGCGCTCGAGCGCGGCCTGCAGCACTTCGAGATTGAAGTAGTCCGCCAACTCGCGGAGGCTGTACTGATCGTCGCCGTCGGTGGTCCAGAGTCGTTCGAGGTCGTCCCCGAGGGTATCGAGCCCGTAGGACTCGATGACGCGACCAACCTTGCTGCGAGCGTGGTCGCTGGACGAAACGCTGGGGGAAGTCACAGGGATACCTATCCGGTTTGGGGATTAAAAGCTACCGTCGAAAAGTGAAGAACCGGTGATATGTTGGGAAGAAGTGGTCAGATATCCATTTCGACGGTCGTCCCGGCACCGATGCCGAGTTCGTCCGCGTAGCCCTGGTTGACGGCGATGACGTACAGTACGGGTGCGTCGCTCTCGTAGCGAGCGAGCTGGTCGTCACTGACGCCCGGCTGTGGGTTCGCCTGCTCGACGTTGACCACCACGTTCTCCGCGTTCACGAAGATGAGGTCGAGCGGAATCGTGGTATCCTTCATCCACATCGAGACGAGGTACTCCTGGTCGAAGACGAAGGCCATCCCGGCCTGGTCGGGCAGTGCGGTCCGTCCGCTCAGGCCCGCTTCCTGTTCGGCAGGGGTGTCGGCGACCTCGAGGGTCGCGCTCCCGACGGTGAAGCCGTCCACGACGAAGATGGCGGTTCCCTCGTTGGTGAACTCGCTCTCACCGCCCGTGTCCGGCGTGGTGGTCGGCGGCGCCGTCGTCGGCGGGGTCGTCGTCGGCGGCACGGTGGTCCCGTCGTCCGGAGCGCCGTCACTGCCGGGGTCCACTGGCGGTGTCACGTCCGGCCCGAAGTCGTCGTCCGAGCTGGTGGGTGATTCGTTCCCCTCGTCACCGATGGGTGGGAGGATGATGTCGTCACCGGAGCTGTTCGCGCCGGGATCTGTCACCGGGTCCTGGCTGTCTCCGGGGTTCACTGCAGCCTGTCCGCCACCCTGGAGCACGACGGCCGCGACCAGTACGACGACGATAGCGACGAGTATCAGGGACTCGCTTCGCACGTTCATGGCAGTACAGAGACGCAGCAAGGGGAAAAGTTCTCCATAACTGTGCAGTCACGGAATCACGTCGAAAATACGAACGGGGCCCCCGACGGGTGTGGAGAATGTCAGGTCAGTGTTACAGCGACTACGCCCGTCGGGTGACCGGGACGACCGCCTCGTCAGGGAGTTCGGCGATATGACCTCGCACTTGTGCTCAGTACCAGTAGCGGCGGCCGTAGTAGCCGTCGACGCTGTCGACCTTGATGAAGCCGCCGTCGACGTATCGGATGTCGAGTTCGCCGGCCGCCTCGTCGATGTCGAAGTGCGCGACCGCACACGGGCCGCCGTCGAGCAGCTGCACGTCGAGGCCGTTGTAGTCACAGTCGATGTAGACGCTGGGGCTCTCGAACTCGAAGCCACCGTAGTAGTCCTGCTTGAAGTACGCGGACCCGTACGGCCCGACGAACTCGACCTCGGTGTCCCCGGACGCCCACGCGTCGATCGAGTCGAAGTCGAACGTCGCCCCGGTGCCGCAGTAGTCGTTCACGCGGAGGCGGAAGGCGTTGCGGTACGGGGCGAACCGACGTCCGTAGTAGCCACCACGATAGTAGTTGCTGCGGGCGAACGTCCCACCGACGTCGGCGGTCGGGGTCGCCGTGTTACCGACGGCGGCTGAAGCGGAGCCCACCACGGTGCCGGCAGTGAGCAGGCCGGTGCCGAGGGTCTTGAGTAGCGTGCGTCGCGAGGTTCCTGAGTTGGTAGTGCTGTCCATTGGGTGATTTCCTCCTTCTCACTAACTCATAGGTGGGCTCCACAGATAACACGTCTACTATCCAACCAGTTACGACAGTACGCCGAAGTTTACCGATGGAATGGAAGTTCCGCAGTGACGAGACGACGATACATCTGGTCACAGATGGGCCAAACCGGTGGTTTGGCAGGTTCCAGCGCGGTGGGGAGCCGCGCCTCGACGGGGAACAGGACATCGTGAGGAGAGCTCGGCTGGTCGCTGCGGTGATGCCGAAGAAGCGGTGTTGCAGTCCCGAACCACCGGTTCACGGAATCCGGGTACTGAAAAGGCAGACCGTACGCGGTCTGTGTGGCCGCGGTCGTCGTCGGTCACCGAGGCACTGAATGGCAGGTCGGCGTCGGTGGTGACGACGGTTGGGCCGGTGGTAGCGTCTCGCGCCCGCTCGACCGGTAACGGTCGATTCGCGGGCAACCAGACCAGGTGTGGCACGTATGGGCAGTCTCGAATCGGCTGTTCTCCGCGTTCGTGAGTCGGTGGTGCTGTCTATCGTGTGATTTCGTCCGTCTCAGTTACCCATAGGTGTGCCATGGTAATGAATAGCTCAGTTTCCGGATGGATACGTCGACACCTGACGCTCGTTTCGTCAGGGAAGTCCTCGCGCGGGAGACACTACTTCAGTGACCGACCCACCGACTGCGGTCGCTCTGGACACAGACGCACAGAAAAATCGACGACCGGCTATGGTTCAGACAGCAAGGAGTACCCCGGGTCCGGTCGACCCAGTTAGCCCTTCTCAGTAGCAGGCGCCGAAGTCCGCCTCGAGGTCGTCGCCCTCGACCTCGAACTTGATCACGTCACAGCGACCGAAGGTCTCGAACTCCATGTCGCCGTAGGCGTAGTCGTACTCGAAGTCGATCTCGGCGCTCTCGAACTCGATGTCACCGGTGTAGTCGTCACGTTCGTACTCGAACCCGCCGGCGAGGATGTCGCCGCGGACCTCGACCTCACCGTGGTCGAACTCGAACGAGCCGCCGTAGTACGGACCGTAGTTGCTGCCGTAGTACGGGGCCGGGGCGTTGTGGCTCGATGCGCCGATGCTCTGGCTCCCGGCAGGACCGTGGCCCGAACTGAAGCTCCGGCTGGGAGCGCTGCGGTGGCCGTAACTGTTGCTGCGGCCGTAGCCGCGGTGGCCGTAACTGTTGTTGCGGTTGTAGCCACGGCCACCGTAACTGTTGCTGCGGCGGTAGCCACCGCGGGTGTTGTAGTTGCGGCGGTTCCGCCGGAAGTTGCGGCTACGGTAGCCGCCGTCGTCGGACGCGGCGACCGCCTGGGAACCCACCCCGATGGTGAGGAGGCCCGTGCCGATGGTCTTGAGCAGGGTACGTCGCGTGCTTTGCGTCGAGGAATGTTGTTTCATGGTGGTAGTTCCCTCTCAGCCAGTACCTAGGCAGTGTCCGGGAATATAATGTTAGCTAATAAACTGGTTACACGGGTACCACGAAGTTGTCCGACCGAATGGACTTACCAGCTGGAAGGTGCAATCGGAGATGACGTAACCGCTGCATCACGAGTCTGGAGACGGTTCCTTCCCGTCCAGTCACGCCTACGGGGGATGTGCAGGCGGTGAACGCAGCGCTACGAGTTCCATCACTCTGACGAACAAAAAATCGGTCTCGTGGCTGTTCCCGGGTGGTCGTGCTCGATACCGGTTCTGGGTGGCCGCCAGCCGACTGGTCGGTCACCCGCTACCCAGCTCAGTACCAGTAGGACCCGTAGTACGGGTCGTAGTAGTAGTACCGGCTGTAGTATGGGTAGTAGTACGGGTAGTAGTACGGGTAGTACCCACCGTAGATGCGGATGTCGATGTCGTCATCGCGGAACCGGCGGCGGCGACGGCGGAACCGGCGGCGGCGACGGCGGAACCGGCGACGGCGGCGGCGGAACCGGCGACGGCGACCACGACGGCGACCGCGGCGACGACCACGACGGCGACCGCGACGGCGACCACCGCGACGGCCACCGTCACCGCGCTGGAACTGGTCACCTTCGGTGTGGCCCGCGGCCGGCTCGACGGCCGGGCTCTTCGGTCGGCCACCCTCGGCTGCGGAGACGGCCCCGCTACCGACACTGGCCGTCAACAGACCGATTCCAACGGTCTTCAACAACTTTCGTCGATACACTCCCTGATCGCTTTCGGGATACATTTTCAACTCCCTCCAGGTAAAAATTGGAGGCATCGCCGGATAATAACGCGGTAGTAACGGGGTTACGCGGCTACCACCAAGTTGCACGACGACACGAAGTTTCCATCCAGAAACGTAGTCCTGTGGACGGTTCGGTCGGCGCTCCCCGCGTTCGGTCCCCCGATTAATTGGAGTCGAGACGACCAGGTTAGTCGAAGTCTACCTCGACGTAGCCGCCAGGGCCGAAGTAGATGTACTCGTCGTCGTCCACGAAGACCGGGCCGTAGCCGCCGTAGTAGCCCGAGTAGTACGGGTCACCGTACACCCTGATCTCGACGTCGTCACCGTAGTAGCCGGGGTAATAGCCGGCCCACCCGTAACCGTGGCGGCGGTAGCGGCGGTAGCGACGGCGACCGTGCCGGCGGTACCGTCGGCCGTAGCGACGATAGCGGCGTCGACCATGTCGGCGGTAGCGACGACGATGTGACGCCTGGGTCGGCAGCTCGCCGGACTGGACGGTCGGTTGGTTGGGCCCGGACCGGTCGGCCGCTGCGGCGACGCCGCTTCCGAGACCGAGCGACACCAGCCCGATGCCGACGGTCTTGAGGACGGTTCGTCGGGACGTTCCCTCGATGAAATTTCGTTTCATGGGTGAAAGCCTCTCGAACAGAAGCTATGCGAGCTTCGAATATATCTCTGAAGTGATGAATTGGTTACCGGGACACCACCGAGTTGTCCGACCACACGTAATCTCTCACTGAAACGTCCTCACCACGGGGACGTAACCGCACGGAGACCGACCGGTGTTCGCTGCAGCGACAGACGAGAAAGAGGACCGAGTCGGCGGTCAGACCCGGTAGTAGACGCCGTCGAACCCGACGTAGCCACAGTAGCCGTACTCGAGCTCGATGATGCCCTGGTCGTAGTCGACACCCGTCACGCGGCACGGACGACCGTCGACGTACACCACGTCGAAGTAGTCGTCGTCCCAGTAGACGTCGTACCCGTACATCGGGATGAAGGTGTAGGTGAACCGCCGACGCGGGTAGTACCGCCGGTAGTAGAACCGGTGACCGTAGCGGGGTCTGCGGTGTCTGCGTCTCCGCCGCCGGTCGTCGCCGTCACGTCGGCGTCGTCTGCGGCGGCGGCGGTAGTCATCATCATCGCGGCGGCGGCGTCTGCGGCGTCTCCCGTCGTCATCGTCGTCGCGGCGGCGTCTTCGTCTACGGCGTCTGCCATCGTCATCATCGTCGCGGCGGCGTCTTCGTCTGCGGCGTCTCCCGTCGTCACTGTCGTCGCGGCGGCGTCTCCGGCGTCGGCCATCGCCATCGTCGTAACGCCGGCGTCTGCGCCGTCGCCCGTCGTCGCCACCCTGGCCACGGCGGCCGTCACTGCGACGACCTCGTCGACCGTCGCCGTCCTGGCGTCGGCGATCTCGGTCTCGCTCCTGTTGGTGCTGCAGCGTTCCCTGGGGTCCGGCAGCCGCGGCGGTCCCACTGCCGAGGCTCAGCAGGCCGAACCCGACTGTCTTGATGAGTCGCCGTCGAAGTCCCGACGGCGATGAACGTAACGTCATGATTGGATCTACATCGAGTCTTAGGCCCTATCCGGGGATAATCACCAGCTGATACTTTCGTTACCAGAACACTACCAAGTTACTAGAGAATCTGGACCTTCCAGAGGATACTACTGCCCGGTACTCACGTCCTCGTGAGGTTCCCTGGCTAGCGCTCACCGGCGGCGCTGTACTGGTGACGGGTCGCTCGAAAAATACGCGGAGACGACGGCTGGGCGATGCCAGCCGCTCGTTCGTTCAGGCGACGAGATTAGTAGAGTGCGGGGCGAGCGAACCGGCGGCGGTAGCGGAAGCGGCCACCGTAGAGACCGCGACCGTAGAAGCCCCGGCGGTACAGGCCACCGGCGCACGGGTCAGCACAGGGGTCGACCGCACAGGGGTCGACGTCAGCGCAGGGATCGGCGCACGGGTCGACGTTTGCACACGGGTCAGCACAGGGATCGATGTCCGCACACGGGTCGGCGCACGGGTCGATGTCCGCACACGGGTCGGCACAGGGATCGACGCCACAGGGGTTCACGCCGTAGTAGCCGAAGCGGCCGCGGTAGCCGTAGCCGCGGTAGCCGCCGTAGTAGCCACGGTATCCGCGCCGGCTCCAGTACGGCCGGAGGATCTCGGAGCCGTCGCTCTTTCCACCCTGGGCCGCGGAGACTGCCTGGCTACCGACACCGACGGCCACGAGGCCGACACCGATGGTCTTCAGGAGCTTGCGGCGGAACATTCCGTGAGAATCTTGGTTGGTCATTGTTGTTCGAACCTCACCCTCACAGATGGGCTTTTGAGATATATTGGTTAGCTGACAATCTGGTTACCCGGACACCACGAAGTTGCACAACGTACCGATACTACCAGCCGAAACGACCAGCGGGGAATCATCTCTCCGTCCCGGAATCTCGGCGGCGTCACGCCCGAACCGGCTCGGAATGTCCCGGCGGGTACGCAACTGACGAACGAACTGCCCGTTCTGGTGGGAGTTGGTCGTGAAGGATGTGGGTGAGCCCCTCGGCACGCTCCGAGAGATCGACGCTCTCACCAGGATGAGCGGTTCCGACTACCGTCCAACGAGTTCTGTGGTTGCAGTCGCTCGGTGGCGGTCAAGTTCAGACGAGCGAAAAATAATCACCCTCGACTAGAGTTGCTCTAGTCGATATTTCGACAGTTTACACGGCGATTTCAGTAGAGAGTGCGCCGGCCGTACCGGCGGCGGCGGTAGCGGAAGCGCCCGCGGTACGGGACAGGGCGGGTGTAGAGCCCGCCAAGCCCGCCGGCGCACGGGTCAGCGCACGGGTCGACGTCGGCGCAGGGATCTGCACACGGGTCGACGTCCGCACACGGGTCGACGTCGGCGCAGGGGTCTGCGCACGGGTCGATGTCCGCACACGGGTCAACAGCACACGGGTCGACGCCACAGGGGTCGACACCGTAGTAGCCGATGCGGCCGCGGTAGCCGAAGCGGCGGCCGTAGAAGCGGCGGCCACGGAACCGGCGATCGTAGTAGCCACGGCGGCGGAACCGGAAGCGGCCACCGTAGTAGCCGCGACGGCCGTACCACTGTTCCTCACCGAGGCCACCCTTGACGCTCGGCGATGCGCCCTGGTTCGCAGAAACAGCCTGGCTTCCGACACCGACAGCAACGAGGCCGACACCGACGGTCTTCAGCAGCTTTCGTCGATACATTCCTCGAGTGTTATCTTGAGTCATTTTGGAGTTCAACCCCCGCACTTCGATATGAGTTAATAAAATATAGCTCCGAGGTAATAATTCTGTTACTTCGGTACTACGAAGTTGCACAATGTAACGGAACTACCAGCGAAAACGACCAGCAGGGAAGCACGTTTCCCCGGCGGAATCTCCCTGGGGCCATCTCATCACAGGGACGTCGTAACGGCGAGGGATGGGGCCTCGCGTACGCGAAGCGGCCGCGCTGGCATCGATGGCTCGTGGCTCTGCAGTGAGGTGTGCTGGCGCTCGCTCTCCCCACATCGCCACCGAAAAATCCGAGTTACAGACGGGTCGGCTCCCGTCGTATCGGTTCGACTAGTAGAAGTCGATCTCGACCGATCCGTCGCGGTCACGTTCGTAGCTGAAGTACGACGGGCCGTAGCCGTAGTAGCCGTAGCCGCGGTAGCCGTAGTAGCCGTACGGGCGGTAGTAGCCGCGGTAGCCGTAGCGGCGGTACCCATACGGGCGGTAGTAGCCGCGATAGTACCGGCGATAGTACCCGCGGTGATACGGCTGGCCGGTGCCGGGTGCGCCGGTGCCGACGTTGTGCTCGACGGACCGGCCCTGGTTCGCGGAGACAGCCTGGCTGCCGACGGCGACAGCGGCGAGGCCGATGCCGACGGTCTTCAACAGCTTGCGGCGTCCCATACTCCGAGTATCGTTATGAGTCATGAATTCTCAACCCCTCGGCACCACTGTAGGGGTTGTTAAAACATAATCACACGGTAATAATCTGGTTACGAGCGAACCACGAAGTTACACGACGACACGGAACTACCAGTCGAAACGAGCACGCCGTAGTCACGTTTCGCCGCCGGTATCACCGCCGGGTAACGGCGACACGGGGTTGCGGAGCTGGGCGGTACTTTCAGGGACTCTGGCCGATCTACGCCGCGAGCGCTCTCGTGGTGAGAGACGACAAAGAAAGCAGGATGGGACGACGGCTGGAAAGCGAGCCGTCTGGCTGTTCGACTAGTAGTACCGGAAGCGGAACCCACGGCCACGGAACCGGAGGTACGACCGTCCGTAGTAGCCGCGTCCGTAGAACCGGCGTCCGTAGTAGCCACGGTAGCCGTAGCCACGCCAGTAGGCGGCACCGGCACACGGGTCACAGTACGGGTTGTACGCACCGTAGCTGCGCCAGTAGGCCCCCCACGGGCCGCCCCAGTACGCACCGAACTGTTCTTCGGTTGGCTTCTGGCCGGGCGCGATGGCGGGCGCTTTCCCCTCCTTGGCCGAGGCTGCCTGGCTGCCGACTGCGACGGCTGCGAGGCCGACACCGACGGTCTTCAGCACTTTACGACGATACACTCCTCGAGAGTCGTTGTGAGTCATTTTCAACCCCCTCGGGGTGAGTAGGCGATTACGAAGTATAATTTCGCGGTAGTGATGCCGTTACGTCAGTACCACGGAGTTGTCCGACGAAACGTAATCACCTGCCGAACTAACCACCCGGAAAGAACGTATCCCGGAGGAAACCGCGGGCAGGTCGAGTTCACTGTCGGCATTCCGGACGGAGTCGAACGAGAAAACCGGGAGCCCCTCGAGCTCCCGGAACTACCACGCCCGCGGTCGATCGCGGGTCTGGACGCACCGACGATTCCGGCGATCGGCCGGCCGCCGATGGTCGGCTACTCAGTACACGCGGTAGCGCCAGTTCGGCGAGCCGCTCAAGCGGTAGTACCCACCACGGGAACCGAACCCGCCGTAGAACGGGGCACGGCCGCGGATGCCGTACCCGCGGAGTCCGTAGCCACGATAACCGTACGGCCGATAGAACGAGCCACCGACACCACAGCACGGGTCGTACCCGTAGCCGCGGTAGTAGCCACGCCAGGTTCCGCCCCAGGGGCCGCCCCAGTACGCACCGAACTGTTCGTCGGTGGGCTTCTGTCCGGGCTCGACGGCTGGCGTCTGTCCCTCGTTCGCGGAGACGGCCTGACTGCCGACGGCGACGGCGGCGAGGCCGATACCGACGGTCTTCAGCAGTTTGCGACGATACATGTTCCGAGAGTCGTTGTAAGTCATAATTGCAACCCCCTCGCCACACTCATAGGAGGTATCAAAATATAATCACGAGGTAGTGACGACGTTACATCAGTACCACGGAGTTGTCCGACGAAACGTAATCACGACCCGAAACGACCAAGCCGATACGAGGTTTCCCCGACGAAAGGACCAGCTCCAACAGGTCTGTCACGAGCTGTGCGAAGACGGCCGACCTCCCGGCCGCCCGGAACTCCAAAAAACGGTCGGGCCACCCGGAGTGGCCCGGTCCTCGACGAACGGTTCGACTAGTAGTACCGGAAGCGGAAGCCGCGTCCGCGGAACCGGATGTACGGCCCGTAGCCGTAGCCACGGTAGCCGTAGTAGCCGCGGTAGTAGCCACGGTAGTACGGGCGGTAGTAGCCACGGTAGTAGCCGCGGTAGTACGGACGGTAGTATCCATACGGGCGGTAGTAACGGCCGTAGTAACCACCGTGGAACGGCTGTTCACCGGATTGCTGACCGGGAGCCACGCTGGGCTCCTGGCCCGCTTTCGCGGAGACGGCTTGGCTGCCGACGGTGACGGCGGCGAGGCCGATGCCGACGGTCTTCAGCACTTTCCGACGATACACCCCTCGAGAGACGTTGTGAGTCATTTTCAACCCCCTCGGCGAGGAGTAGGCCATCCCGCGATATAGCGCCGAGGTAGTAACGTCGTTACACCCGTACCACGAAGTTGCTCGCAGATACGTAAGTACCAGCCGAACTGACCGAGTAGTAGTATCGTTTCGTCGAAGAAACGAACGATTCCAGACCACCGACTACAGGTTCAGTCGCGCTGGATACTGCAGACCCGGCCGGTTCCGGGCACCGTCGAACCCGGTCGTGGACACGACTCACCCCTGCGATGCTGAGGTGTCGATGAGCTCGCAGTTCACCGGGAGATGGTGCGGACACTCCCCATACTCGTGGAACATTATTCTTCCCACGGACGCTCCTACGTCCGACACAGAGGGAGTACAATGAGTGAAGAGACACACGAGTTCGGTGACATCGAAGAACAGCTCGAATCGGGACCGCAGATGACGACGCTTTCGGGCGACTGGCGACCGCTGCTGTTCGCGGGTATCGCTCTCGCAATCGGGGGCGTCCTGGCCATCATCTTCCCGTTCGTCACGGGTATCTCGATATCGGTGCTGCTCGGTGCGGTACTGGTGCTCGGCGGCCTGGTCAACGTCGGCCACGGGATATCACAGATGAACTGGAAGGGGTTCGTCAGCCAGAGCCTCCTCGGCGTGCTCTACGCGGTCGCCGGGATATTCCTGATGGCGAACCCGGTCATCGGACTCACGTCGCTGACGCTGCTGCTGGTCGGGTTCTTCATGCTCGACGGCATCATCGAGATATTCCTCGGCCTGAAGCTCCGCGAGGAGCCGAACTGGGGTTGGCTCGTCGCCAGTGGCGTCCTCTCGCTGGTGCTCGCGTCGTTCATCCTGGCCGAGTTCCCGAGCAGTGCAGTGTGGGCCATCGGGCTCCTGTTCGGTGTGAACCTGCTCACGACGGGTCTCTCGTTCGCCCTGTTCGCTCTCGGTGCACGCGAGACGACCGAGCAGGAGACGACGCCGCCGGTCAGCAAGCCGGGGCAGGCGTAGACCTCGCGGTCACAGCGGTTCAGCTTTTTCGAAGAAATCGACGGTCGTACCGACGTCAGACCACGCCGGTCACTGGCCGCCCGAGTCGGGCTCGCTCTCGACGCGAGCCTCGCCCGCGCCCGAGCCGAACGTGAACTCACCGAGAGTGTCGCTCGCGGCCCGTGAGAGCCGTTCGAGCATCGAATGCTTCGTCGTCTCGGTGACCATGGCGGCGTCCAGGACCTCGCCGATGTGCCTGACGGGGATGATCTCGACCTGCTCGCGAACCTCGGGCTCGACGAGCACGTCGCGCTCGTTGGCGAACGGGATGATGACCCGCTTGCTTCCGGCCTTGACGGCGGCTTCGACCTTGTGGGTGACGCCACCGACGGGAAGCACGTCGCCCCGGACCGACAGGGAGCCGGTCATGGCGACGCTCTGGTCGACCGGCACACCGGTCAATGCGGACAGGATGGCGGTCGCAACCGTCACGGAGGCCGAGTCGCCCTCGACGCCGTCGTACGCCTGCACGAACTGGATGTGGATGTCCTTCTGGTCGAGGCTCTCGTCGGAGTACTTCTTGACGACCGCGGAGACGTTCTGGACCGATTCGGTCGCTATCTCCTGGAGCTTGCCGGTCGCGATGACCTCGCCCGAGCCCTGGGAGGGCGCGACCTCGGCCATGACGGGCATCACGATACCGCTATCCTCGCCCATGACGGCCAGGCCGTTGACCCGACCGACGACCGCGCCCTCGTTGACCGTGAGGTCGTACTCGCGGCGGCGGTCGATGTAGTCGTCTGCGATCTGTTGCTCGATGGAGCGCGCCCGGCGCTTGGCCTGCATGACGTGCTCACGGGTCGTGAACAGGGTTCCCTCGTCGCGCGCGATGTCACCGGCGACGCGGACGAGGCCGCCGAGGTCACGGAACCGCAGGGTCAGGTGGTCCTGCCGGCCGGCACGTCGCTGTGCCTCGCGGACTATCTCCGCGATGGCCCCCCGGGTGAAGTGGGGAAGACGCCCGTCGTTCGCCACTTCCTGGGCCACGAACCGAACGAACTTGCGTCGGATCTCCGGCGAGTCGTCGATGGTGTCGTCCATGTAGACCTCGTACCCGTAGCCCTTGATACGGCTCCGGAGTGCGGGGTGCATGTTCTCCATCGCGTCGAGGTTCCCTGCGGCGATCATGACGAACTCGCACGGGACAGCTTCGGTGTGGACCATCGCACCAGACGAGGTGTCTGACTGGGCGGTGATGGAGTACTCGCGCTCCTGGAGCGCCGTCAGCAGCTTCTGCTGCGTGCGGACCTCGAGCGTGTTGATCTCGTCGATGAACAACACGCCCTTGTCGGCCTTGTGGATTGCGCCGGGTTCGACGCGGTCGTGGCTCGGCGTCTCCATCCCACCGGACTGGTACGGGTCGTGGCGCACGTCGCCGAGGAGTGCCCCCGCGTGAGCGCCGCTCGCGTCCTGGAACGGCGCACTTGTACGTTCACTGTTGTCGACCAGTATCTTCGGGACCATCCGGTTCCGGTTCCGGGCCCCGCTCCGGAAGATGTAGTAGATGACTGCGATGGCCAGGATGCCAAGCAGCAGTTGCTGGACGATGATGGTGTAGATGAACACGAGCAGTATCGTCGTCCACATCGCGAACCAGCGGAGCTGGAGGCCCTTCCGGGCGCGCTGGCGGTGCTCCCTGATGACGAGCTCGCCGCCACCGGCCGGGACGATCTCGACCTTCGGGCGGTTCCCGTCGTCCTCGTTGTGCATGACGAGTACGTCGGAGAGTTCACTACTCGGGAGCAGCTCGGCCATCGCCTTCGCGAGCATCGACTTCCCGGTCCCTGGGGAGCCGATCATCATCACGTGCCGGCGCTGTGTCGCGGCTTTCTCGATGATATCGCGGGCCCGGTCCTGCCCGATGACCTGGTCGATGAGCATGCGCGGGACCTCCACGTCGGCGGTGCTCTCGACCTCGAGGCCGCCGAGCAGTTCGGCCGTGGCCTCGTCGGAGTCGTCGTCCGGCGCTGGCGCTGGCGGGAACGGCCCGTATTCCCTGTTCGTGGGCGGGGTGTCGGTACTAGCAGCTAACTCAGAGTTGTCCTTCTCGATTTCCATGGTCTGATCGGTACATCACTCGTGTGTGATATAGACGCACAGGCTTCATATCCTTTCTACTTACCTGATGGTTAGCTGTCGTTACCCGGTTACGACGCGGCGTGAAAGCCTTATCAGACAAAATACCGTTTTTATACGCATGAAGGGGGTCCCAGCAGTGCTTCTCGCACTCCTCGTGTTACTCTCGGGTACCGTGGTCTTCGTCTCGTTCGACGACGCGCCCGTGAGTGCCGTACCAGACGACGATTATCCACCGGTCGTCGATGACCCCGCACCCACACCGGACGTGACACCGCCTGCGGGCGAGGGGAGCAACGGTGACGAGAGCCCCGACGTGGACGGCCCGGCGACCGGTGCTGACGACCCTGCGCCCGATGTCGATTCGCCCGACGAGCCGGCCGTTGGTGACCCGGACAGCCCCGACACGCCTGTCACAGACGGTGGCTCCGGTGCGGGTGAGCCCGACGTCTCCGACCCTGACGCTGGCGGCAGCGACGGCGGCGACCCGGCCGTGGACCCCGCTCCTGACGGGACACCTGACAGTCCTGTCACCGACGGTGGTTCCGGCGGGGACGACGCCCCAGGAACCGACGGCGGCTCGGACGCCGGCCAGCAGGGCGGTGACGGCGATGCCGGTGGCGACCCCGACGTCATTCCGGGTGACACCGGCGGCACGACCGATGGCGGCGTCCCCGTCGATGACGGCGAGGACCCCGTCCCCGTCGGCAGCGAGGACGACGGCATCATCGGCTACGAGGCCGGCTACTGGTACAACCAGACCGTCATCATCGACCAGAGCGACGGCGTCTCCGACGCGGAACTCGACGCCCTCGTCGCCGTGACGATGGCTCGCGTGGAGTACATCCGCGGGCTGGAGTACCTCGAACCGGTCGACGTGAAGATCATCTCTCGCGCGGAGTACCGTGCACAGCTCGCCGAGGGCTCCAACGAGACCGAGGACCACTCGCTGTGGAACAACCAGGTCTGGGAGGCGCTGTTTATCGTCGGTGAGGACGAGAACATCTCCGACGAGTTCAACAAGCTGTTCGGCTCGAACGTCCTGGGCTACTACGCGCCCAAGACCGACGAGATGATCATCGTCTCGACGGACCCCGACCAGCCGACGGTCGACCCGAACGTGCTCGTCCACGAGATGGTCCACGCCCTGCAGGACCAGCACTTCGACCTGACCTCGTCGCTGAAGGACGTCCAGGACGAACAACTGGCCCGCAACGGCGTGGTCGAGGGTGAGGCCAACTACGTCACGGCCCTCTACAAGCAGCACTGTGGCACCACCTGGACCTGCACCCAGAGCCCGCCGAACACCGGCGCGGACACCAGCGGCGAGTCCCCGGCGACCGGGCTGCTCATCGCCATCTTCCAGCCCTACTCCGACGGCCCAGTCTGGATGGACTACATGGTCCAGCAGAAGGGCTGGCAGGCCGTGACGTACTCGTTCGAGAACATGCCGACGACCACCGAGGCGGTCATCCACCCGGCCAACACGGACCGCCCGACCCGCGTCGAGGTCACCGACGCGACCACGGGCGGCTGGGCCCGCTTCGAATCCGGTGACGAGGGTGCGGACGTCCTCGGAGAGGCGTCCATCTACGCGATGTTCTACCATCTCGCGAAGGAGGGGAACTCCCGCGTCATCAGCGCCTACGACATCACCAACGTCGAGTCGCAGTACGACACCTACAACTACGTCAGCAAGCCCTCGGCCGGCTGGGCCGGCGACCGCATCGTCCCGTACCACAAGGACGGCGAGTACGGCTACGTCTGGGCGACCGAGTGGGACACCACCAACGACGCACAGGAGTTCTACGAGGCGTACACCGACGTCCTCGAGGAGTTCCGTGCCGACCGTGTGGGCCAGAACACCTGGGTCATCGAGAGCGGCCCGTTCGCAGACGCCTTCCACGTCACCCTCGACGGCACCCGCGTCACCATCGTGAACGCCCCGACCGTCGACCAGCTGTCGGAGATTCGGACCGACGTCCAGGTCAAGCCCTACTCGCGTGTCTGGCGCTGAGCAACCTCGGCAGTCCCGGTGACACCCGGTCTTGAACCCGGCCCGTTCGAACGTGTAAGCGCCTGAGCCACGAGTTATCGGATTTCCTCGGTAGAAGGGTTATCTTCGAGCATCGCTTCTCTGAGCATAGAATGGTGACGATACCGCTGTTCATCGGAGGCATCGGCGGCCCCGAACTCATCGTCGTTCTTCTGCTCGTCGTTCTCCTCTTCGGCGCGGACAAACTGCCGAAGCTGGCACGAGCGAGCGGTGAAGCGATGGGCGAGTACCAGAAGGGCCGAGAGAAACTGGAGGCTGAGATCACCGGCGTGAAAGAGGAGACTCGACGCGCCGTCGTCGGCGACGAGATGGACGAGGATATGCCGGTCGACGCTGCCCCGGCCGAGGAGCCGGCAGCGATGGACGACGATGTGGCCGAACCCGTCGATGACGCGCAACCCGAAACCGACGCTGCCGAGTCGGGCGAGCGCGAGGTCGAAACCGAGCGCAATTCGGACTGATTTCCGAACGTAACTCGGACTGATTTCGTCGGCTGGGGACCGATTCTGTGACGCTCCCGAAGCACCCAGAGATTCAGTTTTAATTAACAAACTCGATGACAATTCTCTATCGAGATTGGCGAAAAAGCACGTTAGAGGCGATTCGATATGCTCAGCCCCAGCGACTACTCACGATGAGTTAATAAAAACACCCGTCGCCAGTCGCCGCTTTTCCCCTTAGTCCGCCCGCCGACCGTGGACCTGTTCCACGGCGGACTTTGCAGCGTCCCTGACCTCCGGTTCGGTGTCGGTCTGGCACTCGTAGAGGTCGTCGAGGGCGGTCTGGACGCCGAGGTTACCGAGCGCGATACACGCGTTGGCCCTGACCTGTGGGTTGTCGGCCGAAAGCAGGTCGAGAACGGCTTCGACCGGCAGGTCGCCGACGGAAACCTGCGTGCTCGCGTCGGTCAGCGCGACGAGACCGCTACTCGCCAGGCGAACGTCGTGGGGGTCGCCCCCGTCGGCGAGCATGTCGAGGACGGCCTCGACCGCGGTCTCCGGTGGATTCCCGAGCAGGCCGAGGGCGATGCCGGCGTTCCCCCTGACGGCGACGTACTCGTCGTCCAGGGCCTGCACCAGCAGGTGCCGGTACCGTTCGACGGCGGCTGGCTGGTCCTCTGTGATGACCGCGACTGCCCAGGCCGCGTTCCGGCTCACCCGGTCGACACCGTCGGTGAGCTGTTCGAACAGGGCGTCGAGGTAGTCCGTCACGACCACCGGGTAGGTCTCGGCGATTACACCGAGCAGGTAGGCGGCGTTGTGACTCACGTCCTCGGTTCGGCTCAACCCGTCGGCGAGCGCGTCGAGGTGGTCTACCAGTTGCTCCGGCTGCGTCCAGCCGATGCTCGCCAGCCCCAGGTAGAGGTTCGCAGCGACGCGTGTATCGTCATCGCCGGTGGCACGAACCAGCGTCTCGAGATGGTCGTTCAGGACACCCGGCCGGTAGTCGGCGACCGTCGTGAGGACGTTCGAGGCGCTCGTGCGGGTCTCTTCGTTCTCGTCGTCGAGCAGTGAGACGAACGCGGCGTGGTGGTCCAGCGAGACCTCCGGGTAGGCCTTGACGACCTGCTGGACGACCGCGGCGACGTTCTGGCGCACCCGACCGTCGCCGTCGTCGAGACAGCGGACCAGCCGTGGGACGGCTGGCTGGATTCGCCCCGGGAACACCGTCGCGAGCGGGCCGAGCGCGGCGGTCGCCATGACGCGGACGTTCTGCCGACGGTCGAAACACCGCTCGATGAGGTCCTCGGTCGCTCGGACGCACGCCTCCGGGTGCTCAGAGGCGATGCCACGGAGCACCGCGACCGCACTCAGGCGAGTTGGCTGCTCCGGTCGGGTGAGGAGCCGCCGGAGCGGGTCGACCGCTTCGACGACCTCTCCGGGCGTCGTCCAGGCAATCGGCCACAGTGCGACGGCGGCGGCCTCGCTGGTCCCCCTGCGGTCCTCCTCGAGGAGCCGACAGAGGTCGGAGGCGACCGGCTGGACCAGCGACGGGTCCTCGTCGCTGACGATCGCGACCACGTTCACGGCCTCTCGAACCGTCTCCGAATCGGGGTCGTCCAGCGCGTCGAACACCACGTCCAGTACCGGTTCGACCGGGTCGATACTGGTCTCGGCGAGTTCGCACAGTCCTTCGACCGCGAGACGACGGACCGCAGGCTGGTCGTGCGTGGCGAGCGCGGCGAGGTCGTCCGCCAGCCCCATCGGGTCTGCCGGGTCGTCCATGGCCGCGTCCCGCAAGCGTTCCGCCTGCCGGGTTGCGTCGTCTGGGCCCATTTCTAACAGAACACTCCGGGGGGTGACTTAGTTCTGCGCATTAGCATGATAGGTGCCAGCTAGCACTCTCGTCCCGGTCGGTCCGGCCCGTACCTTTCCGATGCCTGTGTGTCTTTAGGCTTCGAGTGCCTACTTCGTCCCATGACGACGAACAGTGCCACGTTCGGCGGTGGCTGCTTCTGGTGTATCGAGGCTGCGTTCGAGGAACTCGACGGCATCGAGTCCGTCACCTCCGGCTACGCCGGCGGCCACGTCGAGGACCCGACCTACGAACAGGTCTGCTCCGGGAACACGGGTCACGCTGAGGTCATCCAGGTCGAGTACGACACGGACGTACTCGGGTACGAGGACCTGCTCAAGGTCTTCTTCACCGTCCACGACCCGACCCAGCTCAACCGGCAGGGGCCCGACGTGGGCAGCCAGTATCGCTCGGCCATCTTCACCCACGACGACGACCAGCAGGAACTCGCCGAGGGCTTCATCGCCGAACTCGAAGCCGAAGGAGCCTACGACGACGACATCGTGACCGAGGTCGAACCCCTGGAGACGTTCTACGAGGCCGAGGACTATCACCAGGACTACTACGACAAGAACCCGAACGACACCTACTGCACGTTCCACGCGCAGCCGAAGATCGAGAAGGTTCGCGAGAAGTTCGCGACCAAAGCGAAACGCTAGGTCGGTTCGCCCGCCGTCCGGCGTCAGTCGTCCTCCAGAGGTGTCGATGCCGGGTCGGCGGGAGAACGAGGAATCATTGGGAGGGATTCGGTTCACGCCACGTTCTTTCCGGACCTGATTGCCGGTTTCCTTCAGAGACCTTTCTGGCGCTCAGAGACCGGCAAGCGGGTGGGCCTTCGACTCGTCGAGTCGCTCGAACTGCTCCTCCGTGAGGTCGACGTTGGCCGCGCCGAGGTTCTCCTCGAGCTGCTCGACCGTGCGCGCGCCGATGAGCGGCACGGAGACCTGGTCGTGGTGCATGAGCCACGCGAGCGCGACCTGTGCCGGCGATGCCTCGACCTCGTCGGCGACCGCGTGCAGTTCGTCGAGTGCATCGAAGTTCTCCTCGGTCAGGTAGTTGTCGCGGAACCGGTCCTCGCTGGCGACCTTGGAGTCCTCCGGGTTCCTGTCGTCACGGCTGTACTTCCCGGTCAGGAAGCCCTGGCCGAGGGGGCTCCAGGGACACATGCCGAGGTCGTAGTCGGCGCACATGTCGAGGTAGTTCACCTCTGCCTCGCGGTCGACGAGGTTGTACCGGGGCTGGGTCACGGTGAACGGCTCGTAGCCGCGGCGTTCGGCCAGTTCGTTCGCTTTCGCCACCTTCCAGGCGTTCGGGTAGAACGTGGACGCGCCGAGGTAGTTGACCTTCCCGGCATCGACGAACTCGTTCAGGGTGCGCATGAACTCCTCGGCGGGCGTGTCGTCGTCCCAGCGGTGGATGTAGAGCAGGTCGATGTAGTCGGTGCCGAGGCGGTCGAGCATCAGGTCGATCTGGCGTCGGAGGTGCTTTCGCGAGAGGCCGCGCCCGTTCGGGTCCTCTTCGCGTGTCGGCCAGAATATCTTCGAGGCGATGACGTAGTCCTCGCGGTCGCGGTCGGCGAGCCAGTTGCCGATCCACGTCTCGGACTTGCCGCCACCGTACACGTCGGCGGTGTCGATGAACCGGCCGCCGTGCTCCTCGTAGGCGTCCAGCAGGTCGTAGGCGCGGTCCTCGCCGATTTCGAGTCCATCCTCGGTCTCGCGACCGAAGCGCCAGGTCCCGAAGGCCAGTTCGCTCACCATCGTCCCGGTGCGACCGAGGGGAACGTAGTCGAGTTCCATGTCCCGTGCTTCCGCTCCCGAGTATTTAAACTCGAAACTCTCGGCAGGCGGTTCCGTTTCGTCGTCCCACCGGCGGGAATACTCCGGACAGAATCGAATCACAAAGAAGATAAGACAGAGAACAGTAGCCCCTCGCACCGCAATCAGTATCCATGGTCTGCTTCACGGAGAGCTATGATGATTCACTTACCAGAGTCCGGCGACGGACGCCAGTCTGATGTCCGGTGATTCGAGCATCTCGGTCGACGGGCCGAGCACGTTCCGTGGTGCCGTACTGTTCCTGGTCGTCGGTCTCGCGATAACCGGCTTCGGCGTGTACGACTACGTCCAGCAGTCCGACGCGATGGAGAACGCCGTCTCGGTGGAGGCGGAGATGACTGAGGTCGGTATCGAGGCCGATTCCGCCGGCAGCAGCACCGACGTCGAATACACCCCGACCGTCGAGTTCTCGTACACCTACGAGGGTGAGTCGTACACGAGTACCAACCTCTTCCCGTCGGAGACGACTTCGAGCTACGATACGCGGTCGGCAGCCCGGGACGCGGTGGCGGACTACGACGAGGGCGCGACGGTCACCGCGTACGTCTCTCCCGACCAGCCGGGCAACGCATTCCTGAAGAACGAGAAGTCCAACAGTCCGCTCATCTTCGCCGGTGTCGGGCTGTTCTTCGTCCTCGTCGGGGGCAAGTCGACGGTCACACAGTACGGCGGCAGCTGACGGGTTATCCCGCCCCGCCCCGCCCCGCCTCGTCTCGTCCCCCAGCTTAGTGCGTGACGCCCCGGACCATCGTCAGGATGTTCTCCGCCTCCCGTTGCATCTCGGCGGGGTACCCCCCGAACAGCACCACGATGTCTTTCTCGTGTGGCACCGTGCCGATGTCGAGGTGCACGTCGAACTCAGTGCTCGCCAGTTCCGCGATGCCCGAGAAGGTCGCGAGTTCGTGGGCCGCCCCGAGCACGTCGACCTGCTGGGTCCCGAGAAGCTCCTTTACGCGAAGCGACCCGTAGCTATCCTGCGCCCGTTTCGCGAGTTCCTCCTTCTTGACCTCCGCGATGGGATTCAGTGTCCGGCCGAGGATCTCGAACTTCGGCGTCGAGAGCGTCGCGAACACCGCGGCCGGCTGCTCGCCGACTCCGGGGATGTCGACCATGCGCTGGTACGTGCTGATGTAGTTCGTCAGGGTGACCGTCCGCTCGTTCCCCTGGATCTCGAACGTCTCCGAGATGGTGTTTGCTTCGGTCCCCAGGTGCTCGTAGTTCGTCTCGCCGAGTGCGGCCGCCCCGACCTCTGCGGCCGTCGCCTCGAAGGACTGCTCCTCGCCAAGGACCATGTCCAGACAGCCGCTGGTCGCCGCAAGTCCGCCTGTCGCCGCCGCGAGGAACCGTCGTCGTGAAAATTGCATGACTACAGTCGGCTGAACTAGTACAAAGCGCTTCTGACCGTTTGTCGTCTGCGGAGAACGCGGATTCGGCGGTCAGATGGTCGCCGTCTCGTCGCCAGCGATCGCCTGCGAGAGCAGCGGCCGCATCATGCTTACAAGCGGGGCGTCGTCGCCGTCGGTCCAGACCGCGCGATGGGTTCGAACCCCGGGCAGGTCCGTCGGGGCGTCGGCGCTCACGAGCAGCGAGTGGCCGTCGACCATCAGGACGCTGCTCATCGCGCCGGGTCGGATGGGGTGTGACTCCCACCACGTCCAGGTCTCGACCACGGTGGCACCGGTAACGTCCGAAGAGACGGTATCGCGGACCGCCGGGGCGGGCGAGCCGACCGTCACGGACACCCCGCGGGTGCTGGCCGCGCGGAGCGCGTCGAGGAGGGTGTCGGTGAGGAGGTCCTCGACCGCGACCGCGAGCAACACCTCCGTCTCCGCAGCTCCGACGAGCCGAGCCATGCGCTCTGCGACCTCCGCGTCACCTTCGGTCACCCATATCTCGCCGCCCTTCTCCTCGCGGGCGTCGGCACCGAGCTGTGGGAGCAATTCCCCGAGCCGAGAGAGTTTCTCGTCGACACGACGCTCCAGGGTGTCGACGGCCTCGTCGGGGCCAGTCCCGCGGTAGCGACGGGGCTTGGACTGCTGGGCGTCGGCGAGGCCGCGCTCTTGCAGCGAGTCCATACAGTCGTACACACGGGCCTGGGGGACGCCGGCGACCTCGCTCACCTCCTTGGCGGTCCCCTGCCCGATGCGACAGAGGGCGGTGAAGCACTTCGCCTCGTACTCGGTGAGTTCGAAGGCTTTGAGCAGGTCGACGGCTTCGGTGGCGAGTTCCTCGGGTGAATCGGTGTGTCTGTCGGTCATGGCTCGGTGGAGTGGATAGCCGGGGCTTGGGAAGGGACTTCTATAATCGTTTCTCCGCAGGGACTCCCGTCGTAGTCGATCTCGACTGCGCGTGCTGGTCGCTTGTCAGGTATGGAAACGGGGGATAGCGAGACGCGCGACATGGCTTCGGGAAGTGGGGTTGGGGTGGATGACAGGCAGTGGGATGGCGCGTCTCGAGGGATGGGACAGTGGAATCGGGTCGTCGGCGCGTGCCGACGGGCGGGTCAGGCGGTCGCCTGCTGCTGGCTCTCGTCGTTCGCGTGCAAGAGCTCCTTGTAGCGGTTGCGGATGGTGACCTCGCTGACCTCGGCGGCCTCGCCGACCTCCTTCTGGGTCAACTTCTCGTTGGCCAGCAGGGAGGCGGCGTAGATGGCCGCCGCGGCGAGCCCGACCGGGGACTTGCCGCTGTGCACGCTCTGGCGCTTGCCGGACTCGATGAGCTCGTGGGCGAGGGTCTTGACCTCGTGGGAGACCTCGAGCTCCGAGCAGAACCGCGGCAGGTACTCCGCCGGGTCGGCGGGCTCGACGGCGAGGCCGAGCTCGCGCCCGATGTAGCGGTACGCCCGGGCGAACTCACGGCGGTCGACGCGGCTCACGGGGGCGAACTCGTCGAGGCTCCGGGGCACGTTACTCTGCCGGGCCGCCGCGTAGAGGGACGCGGTCGCCATCGCCTCGATGGACCGACCGGGGAGGAGGTCCTCTTCGAGGGCGCGGCGGTAGATGACCGACGCGGTCTCCTGGACGTTGTCGGGGAGGTCCAGCGCGCTGGCCATCCGGGTGATCTCGCCGAGCGCCTGCTTCAGGTTGCGGTCCCGAGCGCTGGTGGCGCGGAAGCGCTCGTCCCAGGTGCGCAGGCGCTGCATCTTCTGGCGCTTGCGCGCCGAGAGCTGGCTGCCGTAGGCGTCCTTGTTCTGCCAGTCGATGACCGAGGAGAGGCCCTTGTCGTGGAGCATTCCGGTCGTCGGCGCGCCGACGCGGGACTTCTTGTCCTTCTCGGCCTTGTCGAACGCGCGCCACTCCGGTCCGCGGTCGACGTTATCCTCGGCGAGCACCAGGCCGCACTCGTTGCAGACCGTCTCGCCGTGTTCTTGGTCGGCGATGCTGTCGGCACCGCACTCGGGACAGGAGGTCTCCTCACGTTCCGCAGTGGTGGACTCGTCCGTCTCTGTTCGGGCACCGTTTGACCGGTAGGTCGTCGGGCGGTTGTCGGTCGTCTTGACGGTCTGGTTGGCTCCGTTCATGGTGAACCTCCGAGCGGGGGCGCTCGGCCTTCGCAACTATCTCTATGGCGTTGACTATCTTAATAGTTTCCCCTACACTACTACGATAGTAGAAAACGAATATTCTGGCGTTTCGGCCTGTCTATCTACAGAACCAGCCACAATCGAGCTCGTCGAACTGTAGGATTCCTCGAGTACGACCAGCCCCGTGGCGGTCCGAACCGTGATGGTGTCGCCGCCGTTGTTCCAGATGGCGCGGTCACTCCCCCAGTAGAGGGTGGACTTGGTGTTCGTACCCTTCCCGCTCCGGACCGTGAGTTCGGCCCCCGGCGCGAGGGTGACACCCTCGGGAATCACGAACTCGTGGTTCGCCGCGTCCGAGACGACGAACCCGGACAGGTCGACGGTCGAGTCGCCGGTGTTCCGGAAGGTGACGTACTCCCCCGTCGGGTTCTCGTTGTCGTTCCCGGGGGCGTCGGCCTGGATGGCCACCACGGCGAGTTCGACCGACGAGGCGCTGACCCTGTCCGCCCCGCCGAAGCCCCAGAGCCCGACACCATTCTGCATGGCTTCCGACTCCAGCGCGTAGAACGCCTCCTTCTTCGAGAACGTCGAGTCGTACACGCGTGCGAGGCCCCGCCGCAGCAGCTCTTCGTTGAGCATCACGCCGTCGTCGTAGTAGACGTAGGCGAGCAGGCGACCGTAGTAGCCGCGTACGTCGGAGTCGGGGTCGACGACGACCCGGACCGTCTCGCCCGCGAGGTTCTCTTTGACGAATGTGCTGGCGTTCTCGCCCCAGTTGCGCAGCCAGTCACGTCCCGCGAGGCTGTCGGGGATGCCCGGATACTCCTCTGGTTCGACCCCCTTGTGGACCTCCGGGGTGTCGACGCCGAGCAGTCGAACCGTATCGACGGTCCCGTTCTGGTACCGGATCTCGATGGTGTCACCGTCGATGACGCGTGTGACGGTCGCGGTCGTCCCGGCCTCCTCACCGGCGGGCGAATCGGGAGCCGGTTGTCCCGGCCACGAGCCCACGCAGCCGGCGCTCACGAGCACCAGCACGAGCACGACGGCGAGGTGGGCCGTTCGCATCTACATATACGGACGTGTTCAGGACGTATCGACTTGTACCGGAACAGGTTAGGTATGCGTGAAAATCGAGGCCGTGCGCGGGCCGTCAGTCGTCGTCGGCTGCCATCCGGGTCGCGACGACGCCATCGGACTCGTCGGCGGCCGTCACCTCGCGCTGGGCGAACAGCTTCTCGACCACGTCGTAGGCGAACAGCAGCGTCCCGGCGATGAGCATCGTGTCACCGGGCAGGCGCGCCCAGAACAGCAACTGGACCAGCTCGCCGTTGTAGAACGCCAGGCTCCGGGCCGCGTCGTAGTTCGCGCTGAACGCGGCCTCCAGCTGGAGGAAGCCGACGGGGAGCACCGAGATGAACACCATCAGCGCCAGGCCGACGTTCCACAGCCAGAACGCCGCCCGGAGGCGTCTGGGCTCCCAGTTCTCGGTGGCGATGCGGAGCATGTACGTCGCCATCCCGAGCGCGAGGAAGCCGAACGCGCCGAACATCGCGGCGTGGGCGTGCCCGACCGTCAGGTAGGTCCCGTGCTCGTAGTAGTTCACCAGCGGGAGGTTGATGAAGAACCCGAGGACGCCGGCCCCGACGAAGTTCCACACCCCGCTGGCGATGATGAACATGAACGGGAGCCGGTAGGGGAAGTCCTCGCCGCTGGCCGAGAGTGCCCCGTACTCGTTGAGGGCCTCGTAGAGGATGAACACGAGCGGGATGAGTTCGAGCGTCGAGAAGACGCTCCCGATGGGCACCCAGACGTCCGGCATCCCGACCCACCAGTAGTGGTGCGAGACACCGATGACGCCGGTCCCCATCACGAGCAGCGCCTCGAACATCACCGCCTTCTCGGCCGACCGCTTCTTCAGCAGGTTCATCGAGACGAGGGTGAGGCCGACGATGGCGACGATGAAGAACTCGAACGCACCCTCGACCCACATGTGGACGACCCACCAGCGCCAGAACTCCGTCACCGCGATGTTGGTCTGGGGAGTGAACATGAAGCCGGCGACGAACAGCAGGCCGATGGACCCGCCGGCGTACAGTATCATGTGCGCGAGGCCGAACTTGGGCTCACGGTCGAGCAGTGGCCCGAACCCGCGGGCGACGAGGACTGCCCACGCGCCGAAGCCGAGCAGCAGGCCGAACTGCCAGACCTTCCCGACCTCGAGGTACTCCAGCCCCTCGTTCCCGAGGAGCCACCAGAGGTCACCCTGGAAGAACTCGTTCGCGCCGAGGTAGATGCCCGTCAGGCCGCCGACGGCCACGACCACCAGCGCGCCGAGCAGGCCGTAGACGTACCGGGACTGGTTCTCGGGCTCGTACCCCGTCAGCAGCGGCGCGAGGAACAGCCCCGCGCCGAGCCACAGCGTCGCGATCCACAGGATAGCGAGGTCGATGTGCCACGTCTTCGCCAGTGCGAAGGGCAGCAGGTCGATTATCGGGATGCCGAACACCGACTCGATGCCGAAGAACGCCCCGCGCTCGACGTAGTAGTGCGCCAGCAACCCTCCGAGCAGGACCTGCCCGGCGAACAGGAGTGCGGCGACCGGCACGAACTTCACCGCCGCGGCCTGGCTCGGGAGCAGGTCGGTCTCGTCGGGTCTGGGAACCTCGATACCGGCGGCCGATGGTTCGGGCAGGTCGACCGATTTGTAGAGCCAGACGCCGATACCAGCACCCGCGACCAGCAGCACCATCGCGACGACGCTCCAGGTCATCGCGGAAGCACCGGGAGTGTTCCCGGCAGCGGGCTGGAACGGCCACTCGTTCGTGTACGAGTGCTCGCTGCCCGGCCGGTCGGTGTGGCTCATCCACGCCGTCCACATCGCGAAGTCCGCGAACCGACGGGCCTCCTCCTCGGAGGCGACCATGCCTTCGGGCACGCCCCGCTCGGGACTGCCTTCGTGATAGCGCTCGACGTAGACCTCACGCACCTGCTCGTGCGCGTACACCTCCGCGGCGGAGTACTCGATGGTCTCGTCGACGGTCCCGGAGTCGAGGTCACGCTGGACGACCTCGTCGATGGCCGCCTGCTCGGGCGACGAGAGAGCCGAGTAGGACTCGCCGTGGCGCTCGCGGGCGTAGTACTGCCGCATGTACTGCACCTTCAGGTCCAGCGCATCGGCGGTGTAGTCCACGCCGAAGTATGCCCCGTTACCGAGGACCGAGCCGTGGTTCATCATGCCGTCCGACTGGAACACCGTCTTGCCGGTGCGTACCTGTTCGTCCGTCACCACCTGCTGGCCGTCCGGGCCGACCACCTCCTTCGGAATGGGTGGCGCGTTCTCGGTGGAGTACCACGCACCGAAGCCCATGACGGCCAGGTTGAACACGAAGACCAGTACCAGTATCTTCGCGAGCGTCTGTCGTCGTATCTGCATCTCATCTGGTGGTTCGAGCAGGTGTATTAATGCACCACAGGCCAGCTATCGCGACCTGAGAAGGTGTCCGAACGTGTTCGCCCCGCTCGCCGAACCCAGCCGGTCCGTCAGTCCTCTCGCGGCACCTGCGAGTCGGGAAGCTCCGCCACGAACTCCTTGATTATCGTCTCCTCGGCGCGGTGTAGCGTCTCGCTGCAGGTCGACTTCGCGAGGTCGAGCACCTCGGCCAGATCGGTCAGCGTGCACCGCCGGGGCGTGTCGTAGTAGCCACGCTCCACTGCCTCGACGACGAGGGTCCGCTGTCGCGGGGTGAGTGCCGGGTCGGGTTCGACCTGCTGGCGGATCTCTTCGACGTCGAAGGGGATACCGAACTCCTCGAGCTTCTCGCCGAGCCGGGAGAGGTGCTCCTGCGGGGCGTTTATTTCCCACTTCGCCTGCCCGTCCTGGATGTCGAACGGCATCTCCAGCGGGATGCCCGAACTCTTGATGGGCTGGAGCAACAGCGGCGTCGTGGTCTCGAACTGGATCAGGGCGGTCTCGCCGTGATGCTGGAGCAGGTCCAGGTCGACGATCATGTCCGCGGTCCGGATGTCACCGACGAGGTCGGGGAGCTGGTCGCTCGTCACCTCCGCCAGGGCGACCCCGTGGTCGCCGTCGGGGAGCGCGGCGAGGATGCGGATTCGGGCGTTCGGGTACGCTCTGGAGACGCGGCCGACCCAGACGTCTTCGGGCACGGTGATAGTCAGGTTCGCTCGAGCCATCGTTCCTACCCGAACGTATTCGGGCCGGGGAGGAAACAGTGACGACGAACATGTTCGGTCGAACGGTTGGGTTGTCTCTCGCGGGCGACGAACACGTTCGGCAGAACGACTTCGACGGACTGCGGAGACCGTTCATCTGTGACCGAGACGACCATCGACGCACGTGAGTACGCACCGCGGAACCGCCACGAGAAGATATTCGAGGCGTTCGACGCGCTCGACTCTGGAGAGGCGCTGACGCTGGTCAACGACCACGACCCGCAGCCGCTGTACTACCAGCTTCAGGCCGAGCGCGACGACTTCGACGCCGAGGGCTACGAACTCGACCAGGTGAGCGACACCGAGTTCATCGCCACGCTGCCCAAGCAGTGACAGCTGGCGCTGCCCGGTTTCTCTCTTTTTCGAAGCGGTGAGTGTGAGGACTGGTGAGTGTGAGCCTGAGGACTGTTGAGTGTGAAGGTGAGGAATGGTGGGGTGAATGGGAGGAGTGACGAGGGTGAGGGTGAGGACTGGTGAGTCTGTGTGAGGAACGAATGAGGTGAGGTGGGTCACCGGCGGCGGTCCGAGGCCGCGGTGACTCCGAGGTGAGGTGGGGTGGTGAGGAAACGATGTCGGGCGACCGTCACCCCCGCCAGATGAGGGTCACGATGCGCCCGGCGATCTCCTCTGTCTCGTATCGGAAGCCGCGCTCGTTCAGCTTTGGGTAGAGGTGTTTCGGCGCTCGGTCGTTGAACTGCACCAGCACGCCGCCGTCGAGGTCCGCGAGGTGCTCGAGCGTCTTCGTGAGCGGCTGTGGTGGCGGCAGGTCCGCCACGTCCAGCCGGTCCAGGCTGCTGTCGGTCGGCGCGTTGCTCCGTTCCAGGAACGCGGACAGCGTCGGTGGGTCTGTCTTCGCCGCCATATTCGTCCATTCCGGTGGCTGACACAGGTCGTTTGCCCCGAAGATGTTCGCATCCCGTGTCGACGAACATGTTCGCGATGAGGGTTTCGTGGGTTCCGGGACGACTCTCGCGTATGGCACCAGTCTCGCACGACGCAGTCGACCCGGTCACCGACACCGTCCACGACAACTCGTGGTCGGCGAACCTGGAGCGGCCGGCCCACGCCGACGACCGCGACCTCGTGCTCGCACAGGCTGTGGAGGCGGTCGAGCACACGGCAGCCGGGAACCACGTGAACCTGGTGACCCACGGCGACCACGGGCATCCCGAGACCTACCTCTTCGAGCACCTCGCCGACCGTTTCGGCGACGACATCAGCTGTGAGTACGTCGAACAGTGCGGCTGTGGCGGGCACGTCACCCGCGTCTCCGTCGAGTGACCATGAACCCGGCAACCATCGACACCGAGGAAAGACCGTTCGTGCTCGTCTGGGAGGTGACGCAGGCGTGCGAACTCGCCTGCGAGCACTGTCGCGCCGACGCGAAGCCACAGCGTCACCCCGACGAGCTGACCACCGAGGAAGGGAAGCGCCTCCTGGAAGACGCCGCCGAGTTCGGCGACGGCCAGCTCGTCGTACTTTCGGGCGGCGACCCCCTGGCACGTGGCGACCTCGCCGAACTCGTCACCTTCGGGACGGAGCAGGGGCTCAGGATGACGCTCACGCCCAGCGGCACGTCCTCGCTCACTCCCGACCGAATCGAGCGACTGTCCGACGCCGGCCTTCGCCGGATGGCCCTCAGCATCGACGGCAGCTCCGCCGAGGCGCACGACGCCTTCCGGGGCGAGCAAGGGAGCTTCGCCGACACCGTCGCAGCGGCGCGGGCCGCCCGCGAGGTGGGACTGCCACTGCAGGTCAACACGACGGTGTGTGCACAGACCGTCGACGAACTCCCCGCGATCCGCGAGCTCGTGGCCGACCTCGGTGCGGTCCTCTGGTCCGTGTTCTTCCTCGTGCCGGTCGGGCGCGGTGCCCTGCTGGACCCGGTCTCGCCGGAGAGGGCCGAATCGGTGATGCGCTGGCTCCACGAGGTGAGCGAGTCCGCGGACTTCGGGGTGAAGACGACCGAGGCACCCCACTACCGACGCGTCGCCATCCAGCAATCGGCCGGCGAGGACGACGGAACCGACCGGCCGGCGGCCGACGCCATCGGGCGTCGCGCAGGCATCAAGGCCGGTGACGGGTTCGCCTTCGTCAGTCACGTCGGCGAGGTGTACCCGTCCGGGTTCCTGCCACACTCCGCCGGGAACGCCAGGCGGGACGATGTCGTCGACGTCTACCGGAACGCCGACCTCTTCCGGCGACTGCGCGACCCCGACGAACTCGGCGGCAAGTGCGGTGCCTGCCCCTTCCGCGGCGTCTGTGGTGGGAGCCGGTCCCGCGCCGCCGCGGTCACCGGTGACCCACTCGCCGCCGACCCGCTCTGTCCGTACGTTCCGAAGGGATACGATGGACCGCTCCCGGACCGTCACCCTGCGGCGGGCACCGGCAGCCCAGCCGATTGAGGGTCACCCGTTTCGAGTGACGCCCGTCCCTGTCTCCCCCGAGCACGAACATGTTCGTGCGCAACCATACCACGCAGGCGTCCGTAGGCACGGACGAGATGCAGTTCCCATCACCGTTCTCCGGCAGCGACGACGATGGCACGGAGGAGCCCTTCGACCCCCAGGACGCCTTCGTCCTCGACCACCTCCCCGACCCGGGACCGTTCCTCGCCGGCCACGAGGTGCTGACCGGCGATGCGCACGTCAGAGTCCATTCGATGACCAGGGAGTGCTTCGAGGAACGCGGCGTCTACGACGTGACCTTCGGCTACAACCTCGCGCGCCTCAACCGGGACAGGCGACACCCGGACGCAGGCTTCCGGTATGCCGAGGCGTCGGACGAGGAGGGCGTCCTCCGCGTCGAGTTCACCCCGACGACCGAGTTCTGTCCGCAGGGACAGACCCTCGTGACGGCCGCGTTCCGGGCCCTGAACGGACTCTCCGACCGACACGACTACGACCTCGTGCGGGTCAGAATCGACCCGTCCCACCAGGCGAGTGCAACCGCGAACGACGTGCTCTCCGTTCTGGAAACCGAGTTACGCGAGACCGGTGAGATTCCGCATCCGGACGAACTCGACTCCCTCGAACCCACGGGTGCCGACGGCCCGGCCGGCCCCGGCCCGCAGGCACCGTACTGACCGCGATGACGACAGCCACGGTCTCGAGGTGGGCTCGCCGGTTCGTGTTCACCGGCGCGCTGTTCCTCCTCGGCTGGGCACTCGCCGCGCTCGTCGGCACCCCGAGACGCGTCGAGGTCGTCCTCGTCCTGTTCGGGTTCGTCCTGCACACCGTCTTCGGGAAGGGCTACTCGCTGGTTCCGGTGTACTTCGACCGCGAACTCGCCGTGGCGCGTGCCCCCCTCGTCCAGTTTCCGCTGTCCGTCGGAGGGACAGCCTTGCTCGCACTCGACGGACTGCGAGCTTCCCCGGCGTGGGCCGGGGCGGTCGGCGCGCTCTGCTGGTCGCTCGGCGTCCTCGTCTTCGCCGGGTCGCTTCTCTGGACGGTCCGCGGTGACCTCTCCGGTGCCGCGACCGGGACCGGTTCCGTGAACGCGCACCGGCAGGCACTCGACAGGGTCGCCAACGCGTTCGTCCCGGTCGCCCTCGTGTATCTCCTGCTCGGGTCCTACGGGGTGCTCGCGGTCGAGACCGGCCTCCCGGTGTTGTTCGATGGGGGCGGCGCCCGGGCCAGCCATCTGCTCGCGGCGGGGACCGGCGCACTGTTCGTGTTCGCCGTGGGGTTCCGATTGCTGCCGCGCTTCTTCGTCGCCAGCCCGCCACGGTTCGCCCCTGTGCTCGTCTTTCCGGCCGCCGCAGGTGGACCGCTGCTCATCGCCACGTACCTCCCGAGCGGGCAGTGGTTCCGGCTCGGGGCTGTCCTCGAAGCTACGGCCGTCGTCGCCTTCGCCATCGTGCTTGGGGTGCTCTCCTACCGGTCCGAACGCCGTCGGGTCGGGTTCTGCGGCGTGCTCGCGGGCGCAGTGTGTGGCTGCCTCGGGGTCGGCCTCGGCCTGCAGTTCGCGCTGGGTGGTCTCCAGCCCGGCCTCGGGCTCGCGCATGCCCGCCTGAACCTCGTCGGCTTCCTCGGGCTGACCATCGTCGGCGTGAGCTACCAGTTCTACCCGCCTGCGGTCGGGACCTTCCCGGGCGCTGGGGACCGGACGGCACTCGGTGCAATCGCCTGCCTGCTGGTGGGGCTCGTGCTGGGAGTGACCGGCCTCGCGTTCGACGCCCCCGGCATCGAACTCCTCGGTGGTGTCATCGCACTCGCCGGAGCCGTGGCGCACGTCTGGCTCCTCGGGGGTCTCTTTCGGGAGCGCGCGAACCGCTGATCGGTGCAGACAACTGGGGTCGGGCAGGACCCCGACCGGGTGCAGGGTCTCGTCCCACCCACTCGATTCGCGTCTTGCTCACTCGGTCGTACAGAAGAACAGCAGCGCTTTCGTGTCCGAGAGGGCGCGCGGCTGGATGTCCTGGTCCCCGTCGAACCGGATCAGTTCGTCCCCCTGGAGATGGTTCGGTTCGCCGTCGAGCCTGAGGTCGAGTTCACCAGCCAGCACGTGCAGGACGATGGTCTCACCCGGATGGCTGTGTTCGGGCATCTCGTCTCCGGCTTCGAGCTGGAGTCGAACCACGCGAGGACCGGGGGCAGCGAAGACCTCCGCGTGGGGGGTCGACTCGAACTCGTTCAGGTCGGCGATGTCTGTCATGATGCACCTCTACGTTGTCCCAGCCAAAATAACAGTGCCCTGCCTCGATTGTCAGGGTGATATACCTCGTTCTCCGACGGGTCGCCGGCTCAGTCCGCCTCGACAGCGCCCCGGTCGGGCTGGCCGGCATCACGGTGCACGACCAGTCCCATGTTGGCCGCTACGAGCAGGAAGCCGGTCAGCAGCAACACGACCCCACCGGTGACGAGGGTTCCGGGAATCCAGAGCAGGTCGGCTCCGGCGACGATTCCGGTCCCGGCCACCACCAGCCAGAAGTCGGCTCTCGCCAGCCGGTGGTCGAACAGGTCCTCGACCATCGGCACCGGCTCGTAGCCGAGCAGGTCGCTGTAGCGCTCCAGCCAGACGAGGAACGGAATCACGTGGTAGAGGCTCCCGACGACCACGACGGCGACACCGCCGAACAGCAGGAGGGCAGCCCCACCGGGGCCGCCGTACCGGGCCGCCGCCGCCGTCGCGTCGCCGCCCACCCACGTTGGGGCTGTCAGGACCACCCAGCACGCGAGGGCGACGGCGACGACCCCGTACCGGGCCAGCGTCGGCGTGGTATCGACGGTCCGTCGACTGAGCACTCGACCTAACACGACGGTGAAGGCGGCCACACCCACGAGGACGAGGGCACCGCCGATTCGGGCGACCGGCGACGAATCCAGCAGTCGACCTGCCGCGAGCACAGCGACACCCAGTGGGTAGATCGCCGTCTCCACGCGCTGGAATCGTCGGTCGCGGTCGTCGAGGCTCGTCCCGGCGAACATCACCGCGAGCTGGTAGAGCGCCCCGAAAACCGTCGGCAGGATGACCCCGAACACCGCCATGGTGGCGTGTGCCGACACGAGCCTGTCCCTGGGAGGGAGCGAGTCGAGTACGGCCGGGTCGAGGAATCCCGCACCGAGTGCAATTCCCACCGCCGGGACCACCGAGAGGAAGGCGAGAGCAACCGCGAAGTGGGTCTCCGTCACGTCGCGGTCGCCACGGGGCGGGAGCGTCCGCCAGATGTTGTAGCTGAACAGCCAGAGGCCGAGACCGGCGAGGACACCACCCGCGGGCACCAGCCAGAGCGTCGTCGACCAGAACCCGGTCACGAGTCCGACGACCCCGCCGGCGACGAGTGGTAACTGGAGTCTGGCCAGCCGGGTCGAGTGGAGTTCCACTCCCGACCACACCGGGACGAACTGCGTCATCGCGCCAAGGATGGTGAGACAGACCCAGCCCACGACGACCGCGTGTACCACCGCGAGCGGCGGGACTACCCGCTGCGGCGTCGGGTAAAGTCGAATCACCCACAGGCCCATCCCGCCGGCGAGGAAGGCGAGGGCGACGAGGAAGTGGCGCAGCGGGATGGCCGTCGGGGGCCCCTGTCCCGTCTCGAGGTCGGTCACGGCTGGTCGCATACGTGAATAGAGGACCGCGGGCCCCCTCGATTTAGTTCCGAACGTGTTCGCCCGGGTCGGGGGCGTGCCCGATTGCGGCCTCCATCGTCGGTATCGAACGCAGGTCGCACCGGGTGTTGACGTTCACCGTCGACCGGGTGAGTGGGATGTTCTGGGGTGCCTCGTGCTGTGGAACCCGGTCCACGGTCAGCCGGTCGAGCACGACCCGGAGCCGGTCGTCGCCGGGTCGCGTCTCGAACAGCGACGCGAGCGCGTCACGGTCGAATACCCCGTGGAGGAGCTGTGGCTGTCCCTCTTCGTCCATGGGAACCACCGCGTCCGCTTCGGCCGTCTGCAACCGGGCCGCCTGCCACGAAACCGCTGCGGGCGAGAGCAGGGGCATATCACAGCCACAGACGAACACGCGGTCGGTCTCGACCGCATCCAGCGACCCGGCGAGACCGGCAACCGGCCCGCCACACCAGTCCGCATCGGGGGTGAACCGGACCGGCTCGGAGACGGCGTCGGCGACCAGCTCGCGTTTTGCCGCACTGCGAGCCGCGACCACCGGCGGTCGCCCGGTCACCCGCCAGAGTCTGCGGACGACCCGGTCAACCAGGGGCCGTCCGTCGAGTGTCGCCGTCGCTTTCGGCGTCGGTCCGAACCGCGTGCTGGTCCCGCCTGCGAGGACGACACCGGTGAGCGAAGACGCTGGCAGCATCGACGTCTCCCGGTCGCCCGTCATGGCCTGGTCGTCCGCAAGAGCCAGTCGTGTGGAGTGGCCCGCTCGACGGTGAAGGGGTCGAACGCCGACGGCTTCGCGCCGGCGAGTTCGGCGAGGAACGCCCGGATGGGCGAGGGGTCTCGGTCGCTGACGACCGCGAAGGGGTCGCCAGACTCGAGGTCAGCGAACGCCTCGCGGACCGCCTGCTTCCGGTCCTGCGGTGCGAGCCCGCGGATATCGACCGCCGACTCCGGTGCGTCGACGTCCCAGGCGGTCTCGGCGGCCTCGGTGACGGCGTCACCCAGTGGCTCGACCACCTCGGGAACGGCTCCCGGGACCGGCGGCTCCTGCAACTCGGTGGCGAACGGGAGTTCCGCCAGCGTCGTCGTCTGGAGGTCGTCCATGGGCGACCCGTCCGGGAAGAGGTCGTGGGTGTCGCCGCAGGACGGGCAGGTGAACCCGCCCATGTTGACGACGGTCCCGAGCACCGGCACGTCGTTGTCCCGGAACAGCTCGACGCTCCTCGCGGTGTCCTCGACCGCCGACGGGAACGGTGTCGTGACGACGACCACGCCGTCGACGTGGACCTCCTGCAGCGTCGTCAGCACCACGTCGCCGGTTCCCGGCGGGAGGTCGAGCACCAGCGTGTCCGTGTTCGACCAGGCTGTGTCCTCGAACAGTTCCGTCACGGCGTCGTGTGCCATCGCGCCGCGCCAGCCGAGTGGTGCGCCCTGCTCCATCAGCCCGATGCTCATGGCTTCGAGGGTGCCCTCTCCGGGTACCTCGACGGGCAAGGGGTGCCCGTCCTCGTCGGAGTGGATGGGGCCGGCGATGTCGAGCAGGGTCGGGACGTTCGGCCCGTGCACGTCCGCGTCGAACAGGCCGACCGCCTGGTCGTCGGCGAGTGCGCACGCCAGCATCGTCGAGACGGTCGACTTGCCGACGCCGCCCTTCGCGCTGGCGACCGCGATGACGGTGTCGAAGGCGGCCGTCCCGCTGTCGCGGTCCACGTCCGAATCCGGCGTCGGAGCCACCGGTTCGACGTGGGCCGACTCGATTCCGGGGACGGACCGGACCGCTTGCAGGACTGCCCCGACCACCTGCTGCTCGCCGACCGGGTCGAAGTCGGCGAGGTCCGCCTCGACGGTCGCGCTCCCCCCGTCGAGTACGATGTTCTCGACCAGGCCAGCCTCGAACACGTTCACGCCGGCCTCGGGGTCGCGGACCTGCCGGAGTGCGGCTTCGACGCGTGCTTGCAGGTCGGGCTGTTCGTCCACTCCCTCGTCCTCGTCCGTCTGGTGGTCTGTCTCGTGCATGGTCACAGGTCGGGCCGGCGGTTCAGGCGGTCCTCGCCGGGGAGGGTCGTCTCCACCTCGTCGAGCGCGCCGCTGAACTGCCGGCGGAACGCGCCAGGGTCGGCCTCGTACGCCCTGGCCGCGGTTCGGCGCACGATGTCGCTGTCGTCCGAATCAGCCAGTGCCGCGAGGCGCTCCCTGGCGTCGTCGTCGTCCACGCCCGCGAGCAGGTGCGCTGCCCACTCGCGAACGCGCTCGCTCTCGTCGTCGGTCTGGGCGAGCAGCAGGTCCTTCGCCCCCTCGCCGCGGAGTTTGAACAGCGAGATGGCGGCGTTCCGGCGGACCGCGTGGTGCTCGTCGTCCAGTGCGCCTTCGATCGCCTCCTCGTGGCTCTCCCGGTCCAGCCGGTCCAGCGAGACCAGTGCCTCCGCGCGCACCCACGGCTCGGGGTCTTCCAGCAGTTTTCGGGCCGTCTGTGCGGCGATGTCACCACCGAGTTTCCCGAGGGCCTCGACCGCGAACTGGCGGACCTCGGGCTCGTCGTCGGTGGCCGCGGCCGCCGCCAGCCCCTCGATTGCGGCGTCACTCGGGTCGCGGTCGGCCAGTGCGAGCGCGGCTCGACGGCGCTCGATGGGGTCGTCGCCCGCGAGGGTGGCGAGCAGGTCGTGCTCGGCCGCGTCCTCGACGGGTTCCGTATCGCTGGCCGCGAGTTCGGCCGGGTCGGCCTCCCCGATGGTCACGTCCTCGCGGGAGACCTCGATATCCTCCAGCCCGACCGGGTCCTCGCCGAAGCCGGGACTGTTCTCGGGGTGGAGTTGCGGGTCCGGCGGCCCGTCGGTGGCCTCTTCCTCGTCTCTCACGCTGGACCACCCCGAATATCGGTACCGGCACCACCATCGGAGACGAGCAGTGCGAGCGCGACCACCGCCCCGACTGCCCCGGCCAGCGTCGCCGGGACGCCCGAGACGAGCAACAGGACGGCTCCCATGGCGACCGGCCAGCGTCCGGTTCTCACACCAGCCACGGTCGCGGCGACGCCGCCGCCGGCCGCCAGCGCGACCAGCACCACGGACCCGCCGACGACGTTGCTCCCGACGAGCAGCGCGGCGCCGGCGACGAAGGGCGCACTCGTCGCGGCCTGGTACACCGCCACCGCGGCCAGTGCGCCGGCACCGAGGTCCGGCCACGAGAGGCTCCGTCCGGCGAACGCCGGTGCCAGGGCGATTCCTAGCAGTGCCACGGTCGTGCCCGTGGTTCGGAGGCTGGTGGCGACGCCCGAGGAGGCCGCCAGTGAGAGCGCGATACCGAGCAGCACGACCGTACTCGAAACGAGTTCCAGCGGGGTGACCTGCCGGTCCGCCTCGCGGATCCGGGACGCGACGGCGAGCGAACCGCCGCCGAGGACCGCCCCCGAAGCCGGCAGCCACGCCGCCGGGGACAGTCCGGCGAGGACACCGAACACGCCGACGAACGTGAGGCCGACGCGTTCGGCAGGCGAGGTCGAAGCCGTACTCGCGCCGAGGACGAGTGCCGCGAGTGCGGGCCCAAGGAGCGCCGCGAACAGGACCGGCCGCAACAGGGATGCGTCGACCACCGGCCCCTGGAGCGAGGCGTTCACCGCCAGCCTGAGGACGAACACGGTGGTCGCGGGGACGACCGCGAGCAGTGCGGCCGCGGTCCGGGTGGTGACGGGGAGGCCGTCTGCCAGGGCTGCGACTGCGCCGCGCGTCCGGGTCCCCCAGTGGTCGAACGTCGAACTGCTCACGGGTCGTCACCTCGCTGGTCGTCGGCCGGGGGCGGCCCCTCGAAGCGTGAGGCTAGCGCCTGCTGGTCGGCCCGGGAGAGCCGGTCACAGAACTCGGCAAGCTCCCCGTAGAGGCCGGTCCCGGACTGTTCTGCCATCGATTCGGCGACTCCCGGGACCGCCACCCTGAGGTGTCGGTCGAGGAAGTCGAGGCGGGCCCTGGCGAGATCGCGGTCATCGTCGTCGGCTGCGACCGCCTCCTGCCGGGCGAGGTAGCCCGCGAACTCCAGCATGTAGGGCAGGAAGTCGTGGTTGTCGCGAGTCTCCTGGTTCACCTCGACGCCGAAGTACTCGTAGGCCCGGGCGAGGTCCAGGTTCACGTCGTTCCAGGACACCTCCGACCGATAGCGCGACTCGTACAGCGACACCGGCGGCCCCTGCGAATCGAGGGACCCGTCGGTCCGGTCCTCGTACTCCGCGTAGCCGACCGTGAACAGGTCGTTGTAGCGGGCACAGAGCGTGTCGTGGTCGTCGTCGGTCCCGAGCTCCGGCGGGTCGATATCCAGTCCCGAGACGGCGACCAGTTCGGCACCGGTCTCGGTGACCTCGCCACTGGCCAGTCGCTCGTGGACGGACGCGCTCGGTTCGCGGAACAGGGTCGCACACAGCCCGTACAGTGCGCCGCGGGCCGCGGCCTCCCTGTCCGTCTGGTCCGGCATCGGTGACTCGTCACTCGTCGTCTCTGCGGTCGATTCCTCGTCGTCTCGCGTGGTATCAGGTTGCTCTTGCATCGGCTCACCTCAGGTTCGTCGCATCGCCGTCACGGTCGCGATCGCCACGCCGACGATAGAGACGCCAGCGACCGACCACAGCAGCGTCTCGTACGGTGGGCCCTGCGGGCCGGGACCCAGCGCGAAGTGGTACCACTCGCTGACGGATTTCCGGCCGGAGCGCTCCATCTCGGAGCCGTTCCAGACCGCGAAGGCGACGTCCATGTCCTGGTCCGTCGGGATGTCCGCCCGGTTCTGGCCGGTAGCCTGCAGGTCACGAGCCACCACGACCGTCCAGCGGCCGTCCTCGTAGCTGGTCGAGACGTTCACCGCGGGCTGCTCGAACTCGGTGGTCGTTGCGGGCCCACCGGCCAGTAGCTCCTCTGCCCCGCTGGGCGAACTCCAGTACCAGACGTTGACCGGGTTGCGCGTGCTGCCCATCGCGATGGGCGGGCGGGCGCTCTGGTTCACCGGAACCTGGACCGCGAGCGCGTCGGCGAACTCGCGGGGACTGCTCGCGTTCCGGTCCGCGGTCCCGTCATGCCAGGACAGCCGGACGTAGAACCGCTCCTCGGTCCGGATGGACTGGACCTTCACCTCCTCGACCGAGGTCGTATCGGCGTTCGGGACCCCGCTCGGAGCGCTGGTCATCGGGACCTCGACGGGAGGTGCTTCGTCCCAGACGGCCGCGTCCGGACTCGCGGCGCTCGTCTCGCCCACCGGCTCGTGGACGGGAATCTGATGGGCCGGGCGGGCACTGGCGAGCATCGGCACCAGCAGGGCCGACGCGACCACCAGCGCCGTCAGCGCCAGCGTGACCGCGATGGTCTGTCTGGTCTCGCGGTCGGCGTCCGCTGACTGCCGGGACGGTCCCCGCTCAGTCATCGTCGAACACCTCCATGCGGTACTTCTGGGCCGGGTTCTCGTCGGTGAGCATCGAGAGCAGTTCGCTCTCGCCGCCGCGGTTCACCTTGTCGCGCTCGCGCTCGATGGTGTCGAGCGCGTCGTGGACTTCCTCGCCGAACAGCTCCTCGAGGTAGGTTCGGGGGATGCGGTCCACGTCGACCGTCTCGCCGTCCTCGGAGTGCTGTGGCGGCGCGTAGGGCGGGATGTAGTAGACGTTCGGGTCGGTCTGGTACTCGGGGTGCAGCGGGAGGGCGACCTCGTACTCGTTCACCAGCTTGTGGATGGGGCCCTCCTCGTCGTCGAGGAAGCCCACGAGGCGGAGCTGTGGCGGGCACTCCTCGGCACAGGCCGGTTTGAACGTCTCACCGTTCGGCCCCTCGCCTTCGAGCCGCGGGTAGCAGAAGATGCACTTCTCGGAGGTCTTCTTGACCGCGTTGTAGTACACCTTCTTGTACGGACAGCCCTCCACGCAGTAGCGGTAGCCCCGGCAGCGCTCCTGGTCGACCAGCACGATGCCGTCCTCCTCGCGCTTGTAGATGGCCTTGCGCGGGCAGGCCTCGACACAGGAGGGGTGCGTGCAGTGGTTGCAGATGCGCGGGAGGTAGAAGTAGTACGAGTTGGGGTACTCGCCGGCCCCCTGGTCCTCGTCCCAGTTCGGGCCCCACTCGGGGTCGCCCTGGGGGCGCAGGGGCTCGTCGCTCCCGTCGTACATGATGGCCTCGTGGTTGAACTCCCAGTGGTGGCCGTAGTCCTCCTGCTCGGGAATCTCGCCGGGGTTGCGCTCGTTGTGCTCGCTGGATTTCCAGCCGCCGCCTTTCTCCTCCCAGTTCTTCGGGTAGCCCTTGCCGGGGCGGGTCTCGACGTTGTTCCAGTACATGTAGTCGCGGCCGCCGCCCTCGGTCCAGAGCGACTTGCACGCGACCGTGCAGGTCTGGCAGCCGATGCACTTGTTCAGGTCCATCACCATCGCGACCTGGTGGTCGACGCCGTCGGCGAGGTTCACGCCGTCGTCGGACTGGCTGCTCATTCGTCATCACCTCCCTTCTTCCGCACGTCGACGCGGACGTCCGAGTTCACCCCGGTCGGCCCCCAGTAGTTGGGGAAGAAGTAGAGGTGTTCACCCGAGTCCTCGGGGTACTGGACGAGCTGGGTCGGCTTCATGTACATCGGCACGAGCGAGTTGAAGTTGTCCCGGTCGGGGAACTGGAACTGCTCCCAGGCGAAGTACATCCGGGCGGTGCCGCGCTGGCTGCTCGGGTACTCCTTCGCCTGGACCTCGACCTCGGCGAGGTCGTTGTGGACGACGACCGTGTCGCCGTCCTCGATGCCGCGTTCGTCCATGTCCTCGGGGTGCAGGTAGACCAGCGGTTCGCCGCGCTGCAGGCGCAACATCTTCTCGGAGTCGCGCCACGTCGAGTGGATGGACCACCGGCCGTGGGGCGTGTTGTACTTCAGCGGATACTCCTCGCGGTCCTGCTCGGCGACCGGCCCCTTGTGCGTGGGCAGCTGTTCACCCAGCTCGAGGAACCAGTCGTGGTCGATGTAGTACTGCTGGCGGCCGGTGAACGTCGGCCACGGCTCCTTGTCCTGCACGAAGCGCTTCCACGGCGTGTACGCCTCGCCTTCCTCGATGTCGGAGGTCCAGTGGTCGCCGGCGGCCTTGAGCCGCTGAGGCTGTTCGACCGTGTCGGCGAAGGTGATCTGCTCGTCGCTGTCGTGGGGATTGGACTCCTCGGAGTGTTCGAGGACGAACTCACAGGCCGCACGGTCCTCTTCGAGGGCACCTTCCTCGTCGGCGAGCCAGTCGCGGACGTAGTCGTCGTAGATGGTCGTGAGGTCGATCTCGCGGTCGAACTTCCGGTCCTGCACCGGTTCGACGCCGCGGTCGCGGGCGACCTCCTGGATCTTCGCGGCGAGCTCGCGGAATATCTGCCAGTCCGTCTTGGACTCGCCCAGCGGCTCGACCGCGGGCGTGAACGGGTGCACGTAGGTGTGCATGTCCGTCATCGACAGGTCGTGTTTCTCGTAGTGGCTCGCGGTCGGGAGGACGATGTCCGCGTTCATCGCGGTCGAGTCCATCCGGAAGTTGATGTCGACGACGAGGTCGAGCTTCGGCCAGAGCTGTTCCTCGACGGCGACGTTCCCCTTGGACTGGTTGAAGTAGTTCCCCCGCCAGACGAACATGGTCGTCGGGTCGGGTCTGGACCCGTCGTCGCGTTCCTCGGGGTAGAGCGGCATCCAGCCCTTGTCGAGGGATTCCTGTATCTTCGCCCGGGTGTCCTCGTCGGTGTTCTCCATGATACCGGCGTGGTAGTACGTCCAGAGCGTCGTCGGGACGCCGCGGACGTTCCCGGTCGGGAACGAGAGCTTCTTCCAGCCGTGGATGGTCCAGATCTTCTCCTGCCCGACGTAGTGGTCGAGGCCGGTGCCCTGCCGCCCGAGGTTGCCGGTGAGGGTGACGAGCAACTGGAGGGCGCGGTTCCCGAGGTCGTTGTGGTACCAGTCGTTGACGCCCTTCCCGTGGATGATCTTCGCGCGCTCGGCCTCGGCGAACTCGCGGGCGATACGCTGGTGCGTGTCTTCGCCGACGCCGGTCTCGTTGTAGACGTACTGCGGGTCGTACTTCGCGAGTTCGTCCTGCAGGTTCAGCCAGACGGTGCGGACTGGAATCTCGCCGTCGGCTTCGCCACCACCGACCGTCCGCTCGGTAGTCAAGTCGGGCTCGAAGTCGAGTTCGATGCTCGCGGACTTGTCGTACTCGCCGTCGCGGTCGCCGAGGGAAGCGGGGGCGACCTGGAGGTTCCCCGATTCGTCCTGCATGACGAACACCTTCCCGGGGTCCTCGACGTCCTCGCCGAGGCCCGGCACCTCGCTGGCGCGCAGGAACTTCCCGGTGTCCTCGCGGACCAGCAGCGGCATGTCCGTCTGCTCTTTCAGGTGGGCCTCGTCGTACAGGTCCTCCTTGACGATGGTCCGGGCCATGCCCAGCGCGAGGGCCGTGTCGGTCCCGCCCTCGGGACTCATCCACTCGTCGGTGTGGATGGCGGTCTGGGAGTAGTCGGTGAAGACGCCGACGCGCTTCGTCCCGTTGTAGCCGGCGTCGAGGAAGTACTTCGCGTCGGGGATGCGCGTGACGTTGATGTTCGACCCCCACGCGATGATGTAGTCGGCGTTGTACCAGTCCGCGCTCTCGGCGTTGTCGGTCTGGACGCCCCACGTCAGGGGCTGGCCCGGCGGCAGGTCCGAGTACCAGTCGTAGAAGCTGTGGGAGACGCCGCCGAGCAGGTTGACGAGGCGGCTGCCGGAGGCGAACGAGATGGGGCTCATCGCCGGAATCGGGGTGAACCCCGAGATGCAGTCGTACCGACCGGCCTGCACCTCGTCGATGACGTGGTCGGCGATCTCGGCGAGTGCTTCGTCCCAGGTGATACGCTTCCACTTGCCCTCGCCGCGCTCGCCGACGCGCTTGAGGGGGTGCTTGATGCGCTGGTCGGCGTTGACGTAGTCGGTGTAGCAGGCACCCTTCTGGCAGCCGCGTGGGTTCGGGTCCGGGAGGTCCTCGTCGAAGCGCGGGTAGTCGCCGGACTGCTCCTCGCGCCAGACCTGCCCGTTCTTGACGTAGACGTTCCACGAGCAGGAGCCGGTGCAGTTCACGCTGTGGGTCGACCGGGAGACGGAGTCCCAGTCCCACTCCTCGCGGTAGAGGTCCTCCCAGTCGCGATAGGGGTAGTTCCCGATGGGGTCGTCGACGACCTGGAGCCCCTCCATCTGGAAGAGGTCGTCGGCCGAGCCGATGCCGGTCAGTCCTGCGGCCGTCGCTGCGCCGAGTCCCTTCAGGAACCCGCGTCTGGACGGCGTCACGTCGCTCTCGTCTCGCTCGTCGTGGGTCGGTTCTTGCTTACTCATGTTTCGTGACGAAGACGGTGGTCAGTGCGAGCGCGGCCCCAGCCACGCCGAACGCGATACCTGCGGGGTCGCTCCCGCCCAACTCCAGCCCGATGGCGACCAGCGCCAGCCCGCCGAGCTTCGTCGCCCGGTCGAGCCGGGTGTAGGTCCGCTGGGAGACGGCGACCTCAGTCATCGGAGGGCACCTCCTGTTGCCCCTCGTCGCTGGGCGTTCTCCCGTCCGAGAGCACCCGGTAGACGATACCACCGGAGGCGGCCGGGGCGACCAGCAGCGCCACGATGAGGAACGGGTTGACGGCGCTGGTCGTCGTTCCGAGCACCTCTGCGAGGATGTTGTTCATCCCCGCGATGGAGGCGATCATGATGAACACGATGGCGGCGACGCCGGTCGCGGTCTGCCAGGGTCGCTCCAGCGGGTCCGAGGTGAAGTGGGTCTGCTGGCTGTGGTAGTCGATGAACGGCCAGGCGAACACGGCCAGGAACACCAGTCCCGGGAGCACCACGCCGCCGAGGAACTCGGTGCTGACGTGGATGTCGACCACGGGGATGGTGAAGCTCAGCCACGTCGGCAACAGCTTCAGGAAGCCGTACAGCCACATGAAGAACCAGTCGGGCATGATGAGCTCCGGAGTGCCCGCCGGGTCGTTCGGGCCGTACTCGGCGATGTTGTGGACCGGCAGGAAGCCGGCCAGCACCGACAGCGTGGCGAGCGTCAGGAAGAACACCACGGCGCTGACGGCGACCTGGTTGGGGAACGCCGGCAGGCCGATGATGACGTCACCGTCGTCCTGGTCGACGGATTTGCGTCCCGACTCCACGTCACCGTCTCGGGGTGCCTCGGTGTGCTTCTGGCGTATCAGGATGGCCATGTGCAGCGCCAACCCGACCCCGATGAGGACCGGGATGACGAGGACGTGGAGGAAGTACAACCTGGGGATGGTCGCGCTCGACGGGAACTCCCCGCCGAACATCACCTTCGCGGCGATGCCACCGACCACCGGTATCGAGTTCGCGATGTTGAAGCCGATACCGGTGGCGGTGCTCGCGAACTCGTCGAACGGGAGCGCGTACCCGGTGTAGGCCGCGCCCATCGCGAGCACGGCGAGCCCGGAGCCGACGACCCAGTTCGCCTCCCTCGGGTTCCGGTACGCCCCGGTGAAGAACACACGGAGCATGTGCAGCCCGATGGAGGCCACGAACAGGTGGGCCGCCCAGTGGTGCATCCGCCGGATGAACATCCCGTAGGGGATGTCGTAGGTTATCTGCAGGACGCTGACGAACGCCTCGGGCAGCTCCTGGCCCTGGAACTTCTCGACGCTGCCCTCGTAGGTCACACTGCTCGTGCTCGGCTCGAAGAACATCCCGAGGAAAATCCCGGTGAGCGCGAGCACGATGAAGCAGAACAGCGCGACCTCGCCGAGCAGGAACGAGTCCTCGGCGGGGAAGGCCTTCCCGAGCGCGTTCCGGCTGTTGTCGAGCTCGAAGCGCTGGTCCGCCCAGTCGTAGGCCCGGCTGGGGGCGTCGGTCGCGCCTTGCCGGAGGGAGTCGAGTCGCGACATCACTCACCCCCCGCGCCGACGGGCGCTTCGAAGTCGCCGGTCGCCATCAGGTAGCCGTCGCTCGACACCGTGATGGGGAGCTGTGGCAGCGCCCGCGGTGGCGGGCCGCCGACCACGGCTGCGCCGCTCTTGGGGTCGAACTTCCCGAAGTGACACGGACAGACGAGGGTGTCGCCCTCCTCCTTGGAGACCATGCAGCCAGCGTGGGTACACACCTTGGAGTAGGCCGCGTAGCCGCCGGTCGTGAACTCCAGTTTCGTCTCGCCGCCGTAGGCGGACTCTGGATACCTGACGAGGAGGGTCGGTGCCTCCTCGATGCCGGGTCGGGGTTCCGGGAAGACGGTCATCTTCTCGCCCTCGCCCAGGGCCTTCTCGGTGATTCGCTCGCCCTCGCTGTCGACGAGGTAGATGCCGTCGGAGTAGATGGGCCCGGTGTAGTCCCGCTCGAACACCTGCGTGAGGCCGGCGAGTGGTGCGGCCAGCGTGCCCACGGCGGTCAGGCCGCCGACGGTCGCCATCACCTTCGCGAAGTCACGGCGCTGGAGTTCGGCGCGGCTGTCGGAGTAGATGGTCGGTGCCGAGACGCCAGCGCCGTCGCCGCAGTCCGAACAGCAGCCGTCGCAGTCGTCGCCGCTCATGAGTGACCCCTCCGTTCGGCGACCTCGACGTGCGGCATGAAGAACGCGTAGTAGCTGACCGTGAGCAGGGCGAGCGAGGTGAACATCCCCGCGGCGTAGACGCCGAAGTACTGGGTGCGGGCGAGGGTGAGGTACTCACCGGTGAACAGCGCCGCGAACACGATGGCGAGGATTGTCAACCCGCCCATCGCGACGATTCCCTCGACCGCGTCGGAGGCGTCGTGGTACTCGACGACCCAGCGGTTCTCGGTGTCGAACCAGGGCAAGCCAACCTGCCCGCCGTCGGCCACCGCGGCGTCCGCCGAATCGTCTGGCCTGACGGCCTCGTTCATGAAGCGGTGGACCGCGGTCAACGCGCCGACGAGGCCGAACAGGGCGACCCAGACGATGACGCCGACCTGGCTCGGCGAGAGCTTGTTCGGCGTATCGATTATCTCCTGGAGGGGCCGCATCTCCGAGACGCTCTGGTCGATCTCGATCTCCTCGCTCGGTGGCTCGCCGTGGAGCGCGACGTACCACATCGGCAGGAGCACCAGCGCGATGATAACCGCGATGACGATGGTTCCTCGTCTCATAGTTTCACCGCCGACTCACCTCGATACTCGATTCCAGTCGGGCGATTCGACCGCAACCTGCCGTCGTTCGAAGCCATGTGCGGGTCTTCCCGTTCCACCCCGGTAACTCGCGGACCACAGAATAGAGGGGGTTTAAGTGCTATATCTGGCCGAACATGTTCGGGGAAAGGAACAACAGACGAGCACGGGAAATATCAGGCGTCATGGCGAGTGGTATCCGCGCGGAGGTATCGATACGCGAACCCTCCGTTTGCAGGGTCGCGGCGGTCTCTTCGGACTACGCGCCGGTCGAGACCGTCACCCGCAGTGGCCACCCGGGCGACGGCGAGGTCGTCGGTGAGTTCTCGATAGGCGAGGCACTCGACGACGAGGACGACCTCGAGGAGGTCTACAGCACGGGGTCGGACCACGTCTACCGGTTCACGCGCGACTGTGGCTGTGGCTGCGTCTGCGAGCACGTCGAACGCCACGGCTGTCCCGTCCGCGACCTTCGGGCCGAAGACGGCGTCATCCACCTCACGTTCTACGTCTCGGACGTGGAATCGCTCCGGGCGGTCGTCACGGACCTCCGCGACGAGTTCGACGGCGTGGCGGTCCGCCGGCTCACGCGGTCACAGCCGTGCGAGGACGCGGCCGACCTCGTCTTCGTCGACCGACAGTCGCTGACCGAGCGCCAGCGCGAGGTGCTGGAGACCGCGCACGAAGAGGGCTACTTCGCACATCCGCGCGACGCCAACGCAACTCAGGTCGCGGACTGCCTCGACATCACGCGCTCGACGTTCGCGGAACACCTCGCCGCCGCACAGAAGAAGTTACTCGACGACATCCTCACCCACTAGCTGGATTCCGTTCGCTTCCGGCCTCAGCGGACCTCGACGCTGAGGTCCGTGTCGGGGGCGGCCGAGCGGAGGTAGGACATGACCGCGACGGTTCCGATCAGGACGATGGTCGCGAGCGCCGCGATGCCGATACCGAGGTTCACGGTCATGAGGGCGAAGCTGCCGAGGACCAGCGTGAGTGCCAGCCACACCGAGAGGGCGGCCAGCAGCCAGTCGAGGCGGCGAAGGAGTCGGTCGTCTATCATGTGAGTCCTACGTCGTGTTCGGCGATAACCTTGCTGGGGCCTGGGGAGTCGGTGCCGACAAAAACGGCCATCACTCGATGGGTATCGTCTCATTGTACTATCTCCCCTTCAGGGAGGCAGGGTCGAACCGTGTCCCGACACTTCGAGTTCGACTGTCCGAACTGTGAGGCGAGAACGGTCGTCGACCGGGAGGTCCGGGAACTCGTCATGCTGGACGGCTGTATCGTCTGTGGTGAACCGATCGACGAGGGCGCGTTCGCCACGGTCGAGAACTGACCGCGCATCTGACGGCGGTCGACGGCTCACTCGGTGTCGTCGTTCCGGTCACTCAGGTGCAACTCGTCGACCAGCCGCTGCGTGACGATGGTCTCGACGATGTCGACGAGGCCGCCGTCGTCGGCGTAGTCGGCGAACAGCCCCAGCGGAATCTGTCCGCCGGCCATCTGCCGGTGCCCACCCGCGCTTCCCACGTCGCCGAAGGCGGCCTTGAGCGCGTCGCCGATGTGGATGCGGGAGTCGGTCGACCGGGCGCTTATCTCGACCATGTCGTCGATGAGGCCGAAGATGACCGTGGTGTCGACGCCCTCCATGTCCGAGAGGTAGTCCGCCGCCTGCGGGAGGGCGTCGCGCTCCGTGGTCCGGCCCGCGTGCGAGATGAGGACCGAGCCCCGGATGATCCGGTTGTCGATCGCGTCACTGATGGCGTCGATGGTCGCCTCGCTGATGGACGGGTGGGCGAGCTTGCGTAGCAGGTCCATGTCGACCCCCTCTTGCAGGCGCTCGGCGGCGGCAAAGTCGGGTCCGGAGACGCCCCGGAGGAACTCCAGGGTCTCGCGTCGCAATGCGAACATCAGGGCGGTCGCGAGCCGCGTATCGACGTCGATATCGAGTTCGTCGAGGTACTCTACGAAGATGGTCGCGGTCGCGCCGTAGCCTTCCCGTCGGTCGATGAAGTCCGCGACGACGTTATCTGCGGGGTGATGGTCGACGACGACATCGACGTCGACCTCCGCAGGGACCCTGTTGTTCTGTCCGGCGACCGAATGGTCGACGAAGGCGATGACATCACCTGTGGTCAACGACTCCATGGAGAACTGTTCAAGATCCAGCTCCAGCAGGTTCACGAAGGCGCGGTTCTGCTGGTGAGAGATGTCGCCCGCGTACAGGACCGTCACCTCCTCGACGCCTGCGTCGCTGGCGATCTCGTGGAGCGCCATCGCGGACGCGAGGCTGTCGGGGTCGGGATTGTCGTGACAGACGATGACGAGCGATTCCGCGCCGGCCAACAACTCGTGGAGGTCTTGACCTCGGCCCATACCCCGATTAGGTGCCCGTCGGTCAAGGGTCTGTGGTCGAACCGGACGGACTTTTGATGGATGGCAGCGTAGAGTCGGGTAGTTCGTGTCCGCCCTGCAGTCCCTCTACAACGTCCTCGTCACACTCGTGCTCGCGCCCGGCATCGTCAGCCACGAGTTCGCCCACGTGCAGGCGTGCCGGCTGTTCGGCGTCCGCGTCACCGCGAGTCGCTACCTCAATCCCTTCGCGGAGGACGCCTACGTCGACCACGAGCGCGTCGACTCGTTCGTCGCCGACCTCGGTATCGCGGTCGCGCCGCTCGTCGTGAACACGCTCCTCGGTGCGGCCGCCTTTGTTGTCTTCGGCGCTCTCGCCGGCTCGAGCCTCGCCTACCTGTTCGGCTGGCTCGGGGCCATCTTCGCCCTGACGGCGGTTCCCAGTCCGAGCGATACCGCCTCGCTCTTCCGAACTGCGGGGAACCTGCCGCGGGGCCCCCGGACGGCCGCGTACGTCGTGGCCGCGCCGGTCCGGGCGCTGACGGCGATTCCGTTCGCCAGCGGGATGTACGGCTACCTGCTCGCAGTCTGGCTGTTCACGCTCGTCTCCTCGCCGGCCTGACGACGGAACGATAGACGAATGTGTCCCCGCCCGAGAAGGAAATGGATATGAGCTATCGATACCGGGCGGTCTTCGTCGACCTCGACGACACGCTCTACCCGTACGAGCCGTGCAACGAGGCCGGCAAGGAGGCCGCGCTGGAGACGGCCCGGGACCTGGGGTACGACTTCGAGCGCGCGGAGTTCAGGGAGTACTACCAGGCGGCCCGGAGCGAGGTGAAACGCGAACTCGCCGGGACTGCCTCGGCCCACGAGCGCTTCCTCTACTTCAAGCGACTCATCGAGATATACACGGGGACCCACAAGTCCCGCCACGCGCTGGAGCTCGGTGAGGCGTACTGGGACACCTACATCCAGGAGATGGAGCTGTTCGACGGCGTCGAGGAGACGCTGGCGAGATTCCACGACGAGGGCGTCAAGGTCGCCGTCGTGAGCAACCTCACGACCCGAATCCAGCTGAAGAAGCTGGAACACCTCGGCCTCGAGTCCGTCATCGATCTCGTGGTCACCTCCGAGGAGACCGGCTCCGAGAAGCCCGCCTCGGTGATGTTCACGCTCCCGCTGGCCCAGCTCGACCTGCGCCCGAGCGAGGTCGTCATGGTCGGCGACAGCGTCGAGGCCGACGTCGAGGGCGGGAACGCTGTCGGGCTGGACACGGTCCTGTTCGAGGCGGGAACCGAGGCGGAGGCCGATCTACAGGGTCGCCGCCGGCCGGATTTCCGAACTGCTAACTTCGCGGACCTCACAGAGTTGGTATTATGACACTCGAACAGGAACGCGACGCCGTCGTCCAGTGGGCCCCCGACCTCGCAGACCTCACCCCGGGTCGAACCGGCAACCTGAGCGTCCGCGCAGAGGACGCGTTCGCGGTGACGCCGACCGGTGTCCCGTACGACAGTTTCGACGCCGAGGACGTACCGGTCGTCGACTTCGAGGGCGAGCAACTCGCCGGGAACATGAAGCCCTCCAGCGAGGTGCCGATGCACCGCTACCTCTACCGCGACATCGACGCGGGTGCCATCGTCCACACCCACTCCACGTGGGCGACGACGATGTCGGTCCTGCACGAACCTCTCCCGCCGGTCCACTACATGATCGTCTCCGTGGGCCACGAGGTGCCGGTGGCGGAGTACGCCCCCTACGGCTCGCAGGAGCTCGCAGAGAACTGTGTCGAGGCCATGGAGGAAGCGGACTCGCAGGCGTGTTTCATCGAGAACCACGGCCTCGTCGTCACGGCCGAGGACCTGCCGACCGCCGTCGAGAACACCGGCCATATCGAGAACCTCTGCCAGGTCTACCTGCAGGCCCGGAACGTCGGTGAACCGACGGAACTGACGACCGCGGAACTGGAGACGGTCGAGGAGAAGTTCGAATCCTACGGCCAGTAGACCAGTCACGATACGAGTAGTGCGTCTTGGCTGGTTGGTTCTCCCCGTACCGGCTGGCAGTGTCGGTCTTTCGTAGTAATGCGGTGTAGTTAAATAACAGAAATGTCAAGTTAAATACGGTGCGTTCGGGGGTCGTCACCTGAGACAGCGGTCGTTGGGGGAATACGACCGCCCCGGAGCACCCACATCCACCAACCGTTTCCGGAACGAGCCACCCCCCACGGGCTCGTTCCAATACGTCTCTACCCGACACTCTCGACTGCCATGGCCGTGTATTATGCCGCCTCGAATCGACGGTGAGCACGATGCTCGTGGAACTCGGGCTGTTCGTCGGCGGGCTTGCGCTCCTCGTTCTCGGCGCGGACCAGACGGTGCGTTCGGCCGGCGAACTCGCGCTCTATTACGGTATCTCGACGTTCTTCGTCGGCGTCACCGTCATCTCGGTCGGCACCTCCATCCCGGAGATGACCACCTCGATCTACGCGGCACTCTACGGGGCTGGCGACCTCGTCGTCGGGAACATCGTCGGCTCCGAGACCGCCCAGATAACCCTCGCCATCGGCATCGTCGCCCTCATCGCTCCCATCGAGGCCGAGCGCCGAAACGTCGCCATCTACGGGGGCGCGATGACGCTCTCGATGATCATCATGCTCCTGACGCTCGAAGACGGGCTGCTCATCCGCTCCGAGGGCTTCCTGATGATGCTCGCGTACGTATTCTTCATCCACGACCTGTACTCGAACGAGGGAGGCGAGGAGATCACCGAGGAGGTCATCGAGGAGCGCGCGCCGCCCGCGAAGACGCTTCCGCGGATTTTCGCGGGCCTGCTGATGGTCGTGGTCGGGGGCCATCTGATGGTGACGAACGGTATCGAACTGGGGGCTACCCTCGGCGTTCCGACCTACCTTCTCGGAGTCCTGACGGGCCTCGGAACGACACTCCCCGAGATCGCGGTCGCCGGCATCGCGGCGAAAGAGGGTGATGCCGGCATCTCGGTCGGGTCGCTCCTCGGCAGCAACATCACCGACCCCGTGTTCTCGCTCGGCATCGGGGCGCTGTTCGCAGACGTGACGGTGAACAACGTCGCCGCACTCCGCCTCTCCGGCGCGTACATGCTCGGCGTCTCACTGGTCGTCCTCGCGCTCTTCTACTGGCGTCGGGGACTCTCCCGGCCAGCGGGCGTGTTCTGTCTCCTGCTGTACTTCCCCTCGTTCGTCCTCCTGTGACGAAAAACCGTGCAGGCGAGCTGGAGTGCGGTCTCAGAAAACCAGGTCCGCGACGACTGGCCAGTGGTCGGAGGGATACGGTGCACGACTGATGACCGTCTCGAATCGGGAGACGGCGAAGTCGTCGCTGGTGAAGATGTAGTCGATGCGGTCGTCGGCGTGGCCGTCGAACTGGTGGAAGGTCCCCTGTGGTCCTTCGACCGTCGCCGCGGCCTCCCGGGCGGTCCGGAGCCCGCCTGCCGTGAGTTGAGTCACGGGGCGGGACTGCGGTGTCGCGTTGAAATCGCCCACGACGAGTTCGGGTCCCTCCCCGGTCAGGAAGGTATCACGAAGCAGTCGAGCGCTCTCGTACCGGGCTTCGATGCCCTCGTGGTCGAAGTGAGTCGCCAGGAACCGCAGGGGCTGTCCATCGACCTCGGCGCTGAGCCAGGTGGCCACGCGGGGGTATGCCGCGTCCCAGCCGACGCTCACCTCGTCTGGCGTGGGCGAGAGCCAAAACGCGCCCGTCTCGAGCGCCTCGACCTTCTCCGGGCGGTAGGCGACCGGGACGTGTTCTCCCTCTTCGCCACCTTTCCGACCGACGCCGAACCACTCGTAGCCCGGGAGCTGGTCCTGCAGGTAGTCGAACTGGTGGGGCGTCGCCTCCTGTACCCCGAACAGGTCCGCGTCGATGTCGGCGAGCAGGTCGACCACCTGTTCGCGCCGATTCGGCCAGGCGTCCGGGCCGTCGTAGGGTGTATCGTACCGGCAGTTGAACGTCGCCACGCGGAGTTCCGTCATTCTCTGCTGTTCGCAAGGGCGCTCGCGAGCAAGGGTCTTCCGCCTTCTGTTGGCCAGTCAGAACTGGAGGTGCGACGACGACCCGGGCATCCCGTCGTCGCCGTCGTCGATGCCGCCGTCGTGCAGGTACTCGCAGTCGTCGTCGGTCAGGTAGACGACGCCCCGGTTGACGCTGATGTCGACCGGGACGAGCGAGAGCCCTTCGGCCTTCCCGTTGTCGCAGTCGCCCGAGCAGGCGTTGAACATGGAGCCGTGCTTCGGACAGATTATCTCGCCGTCGCGCATCGCCGCGCCCATCCCACGGTCGAGGCGCTGGTCCGTCTCGTGCTGACAGAAGTTCTTCCACGCCTCGATGCAGTCCGGTTGTTTGACCAGGATGACCTCCTGTTCGGTACCGTGGGACTCGCGGACGGTGAACAGGTACGACCCGTTCTCGGGTATCTCGTCGACGGTGGTCAGACGTGTGAGGGCCATGGCCGAGGGGTTCGTCGGGCAACTACAAATGCTGTGCGCCCGGCCTGGCAGCGCTCAGGAATCAGGGACGGCGGTATCTCACCGGAACGCGACTGTTCCGACATGACGCTCGAAGGGAAACGAACCATCGTGACAGGCGGCACCTCCGGCATCGGCCGCGCCACCGTGAAGCGGTTCTGTGAGGCGGGCGCGTCGGTCGTGGTCGCCAGCCGCAGCGAGGACGCTGGCCGGCAGGTCGCCGAGGAACTGGGCTGTGAGTTCTTCGAGACCGACGTGCGGGAGTACGACCAGGTGGTCGCGCTCGTCGAGTACGCCGTCGAGACCACGGGTGGGCTGGACGTCCTGGTGAACAACGCCGGCATCGGGAGCGTCACCTCGGTCGAGGAGATGGAACTCGAGGAGTGGGACGCGGTCATCGCGACCGACCTCACGGGGGTGATGCACGGGACCAAAGCTGCACTGCCACATCTTCGCGAGTCCGGCGGTTGCATCGTCAACGTCGCGTCCATCTACGGGCTGGTCGGCGGGCGCGGCGCGGCCTCGTACTCGGCGGCGAAGGGCGGCGTGGTCAACTTCACCCAGCAGGTTGCCATCGATTACGCCCGCGACGGTATCCGGGTCAACAGCGTCTGCCCTGGATTCGTGGACACTCCGATGACCGACGACCTGCTCGAATCCGAGCGCTTCCAGTCGTTCCTGCAGACGAACACGCCGATGAATCGCCCCGCACAGCCAGAGGAGATCGCTCCCGTCATCGCCTTCCTCGCCTCGGACGACGCCTCGTACGTGACGGGCGCGAACGTCCCGGTCGACGGGGGCTGGACCGCTCACTGAGCCGCCGCGGTCCAGTCAACCGCAGCGGTCCAGTTCTCAGCCGTCGGCGGGCGCGACCGTGTCGCCGGCCCAGAGGTACAGTTCGTCCCGGTCTTCTTCGAGTTGCTCGTAGACCGCGTGCTCGCCCCGGCGGTCGTCGTCGCGGCTCACGGCGGTTCCGACGAACCGGGGGACGAGGCCGGCAGCGAACCAGAAGTTCGCGCTGTCCTGGAGCTGGAAGTGCAGGTGCGGCTCGCTCGAGAACCCGGAGTTCCCGCACTCGCCGACGACCTGGCCCCGGGTGACCTCGTCGCCGGGGTCGACGCGGACGCTATCCTGCTTGAGGTGCGCAACGAGGCTGTACTCCCCGCTTTGGTGTTCGATGACGACGTGGTTGCCAGCGATGTCCCAGGTCCGCCATTCGAGCCACCCCGACCCCGGCTTCGGGTAGTCCCGGAGCGACGCCTTCGTCTTCACCACGGTCCCGTCGGCGGGGGCACGAATCGGCTCGCCGAAGGCGTGGTAGTCGGTCAGCTCGTCGCCCTCGCCGTCGTGGGTGTCTCCGTCCTCGTCGGTGACGACGAAGTCGTAGGCGTAGCGCTGGGAGACGATTCCCCACGAGTGCGAGGTCGGCTTGGTGATGCCGCCGTTGACGGTCGTCCACTCGCCCGAGAACGGGACGGTCAGCCGGGTCGAGGGAACGTGCCTGGTGCGACTCGGTAGGCGGCCGAGGTACCGCACGTAGGCAAGCGCGGTGCCGCCTATCTGGAGAATCTGGGTCAGGATGCCCCACGGGGTGAACCCCCAGCGAAGCTGTGAGACGAGGAACTTCAGCCGGTCCGCGTTCGAAATCTCGTGGTCGTAGCCGTCCGCCTCGGTCGAGACCGTCGCGAGGAGGATGGGGAGGATACCGCCGATGAGGAAGAACACCCAGTCGTGCGGTGCCAGGGGCCCGATTCGCTGCACTACGAACCCCAACAGGAAGAAGCCGCCCATGACGACGAACATGTTTCGCCCCGCGAGCCACTGCAGGACCCGGCGAGCCGTCGACTGGAGTGCTTCGACCGGGGCCGGCCGCCCGGACTGTCCGGTGCTGGCCGTTGTCTTCTCGGTCATGCTTTCACGGTTCGAGATGGTGGTAAGTAGAGGTTTTGAGAGATGCAGTTCACAAGTCGTGCTAGCATACATCACGGGGCGCGATCGGTCGACTCGCCGCTGTCCCGACCGGTACGCTGATTTCCCGGTCCGGTGATAGCCCAGCCATGTCGGACGAAGCGGAGACCGTCCCCGAGACCCGGGAGGCGTTCGCCCTCCTCGGCCACGACATCCGGCTCGAGATACTGCTGGCGCTGCTGGACCGGTGGCGCGCCGCCCAGACGGAGCCACAGGGCTACTCGGACCTGATGCGGGCGGTCGAGATGCAGGACAGTGGGAAGTTCAACTACCACCTCGGCCGCCTCCGGGGCGTCTACCTGCGGAAGACGGCAGACGGCTACGTTCCGACGGCCAGCTCGACGGCGCTCCACCGGGCGGTGCTGGCCAACCGGCCGACCGAGTCCGTGTCACGACACGAGTTCGCCACCAGCGTGGCCTGTCCCGAGTGTGATGGGCCGACGACGCTCAGGTACGACCGGGAGTTCTTCTCGCTTCGCTGCCCGGCGTGTGACGAACTCGTCGGCGGCTTCACCTACCCGTTCCCCAAGAACGGGCTCCGGAACCGCACGGACGAGGTGGTGTTCGAGACGGTGTACGACCGCGCCAGAACGCAGGTCGGACTGGCCCGCCGCGGGCAGTGCCCGGACTGTGCCGGGACCACGACCGTCACCGTCGACCCTGAATCCATCGACCGGGAGGGCGCGTTCCCGGTCGGCATCTCCTGTGAGACGTGTACCTGGGTCGTCGAATCGGGCTTCTACCTGCCGTTGCTCTCGCACACTCGGGTCGCCGCGGGACTTCTAGAAATCGGGCTCCCCGTCGAGGACGCATATCACTGGAACCTGCCGACCCCGACGACGACAGTCGTGCGGACCGACCCGCTGGAACTCGAACTCCGTGTCGATGGCCCGGAGGGAACCACGACCATCGTCGTCGACGGGACCCTCGCCGTCACGTCGGTCACGACGAGTCGGGACCACGGACCGAGATGACCGGCACCTCAGCGAGTCGCACCACGCGCTCCGTGACGCTCCCGAGCAGGTAGCGGTCGAGCCCGGTCCGCCCGTGGGTACCCATCACGATGCAGTCGACGTCGTGTTCCTCGGCGTAGTCGATGATGGCGCGGTAGGGCGGGCCGTGGACCACACTCGTGTGGACCGTCACGCCGTCTCCGGCTTGCACGTGGTTCTGCATCGTCTCTAACGCCTGTTCACCGGCGGCCTCCAGCTCGCCCGTGATGAACCCGGACTCGACGCCGCCGGGCGCGACGGTCGTGTCGACGACATTGATCGCGTGGAGGTCACCCTCGACCGCCTCGGCGAGGTCGGTCGCGTGTTCGGTGGCCTGGATGGCGCACTCACTGCCGTCGGTCGGGACGAGCAGTCGCTCGAAGTTCGCCCCGTCGGGAACCTTGGTGTCTTCGTGGACGGTGAGCACGGGGACCGAGGCGGCACGTATCATCCGCTCCGTGACACTTCCGAGGACGTACCGGTCGAACCCGGTCCGGCCGTGGGTGCCCATGACGATGCAGTCGACGCCGTGCTCGTCGGCGTATCGACAGAGTACCTCGTGAACCTGGTCCGGTTCGTCGATGATGACGGCGTTCGGCTCGATCCCGCCCGCGGTCACCACGTCGCGGGTCGCTGTGAGGACTGCTTCCGCGGCGGCGTCGGCCTCGGCTTCCGACGGTGCGAACACCCGTTCCCGGCGGTCGGGCACGTGTACCACGTCGACGGCGGCCCCGAACCGTCGTGCCAGGGCGGTCGCACACTCGGCCGCGACAAGCGCGGCATCGCTCCCGTCCGTCGGCACCAGTATCCTCTCGTACATGAGACTTCTACACTCTGTACGTGGCGAACGGTGTCAACTCTGTTGCTGACATTCTGTTTCGATGACGTGTCTCTGTGGGGTGATTTCGCGGTGCCATTTGAATGGGTGTGCTAATCATGCTCACACTTCATGCGTTTCGATAACTGTGGTATAGCCGGAGTTCGAGACACAATGACAGTCAACAAGAGCCCCGATCGCGACCTTGCCACGCTGTTCGTGGAGTTGACCGGCGAGACGACCGTCGTCGAGCGCCAGGACGAAGACGCCCACGGCGTCCTCGATGGCGACGAAGGTGCCGCCGTCGCCGAGACGATGCGGAACAACGGCCTCGACGACGCGCTCGCAGAGCCGGACGTCGACTGAGTGGCAAATTCACACCTAAGTACTTTGTGGCCGATGGGCCGCCTGTGGGGGGTGCCGAACCGCGTTCCGGGGTGTTCCCGGGTGCTGTTCGCTTATCGGCTCCGTTTCCTGTCACGGCGTGCTGGTCGACTCGCGTCGGCCGCGCCGCGTGGGTGGTTCGTCCCACGCGGCCACAGCGCTCCTGATTCTGACACACCAGCGCATCCGGAGCGTAGCGAGCGCTTTCGAAAAGACAGACGACTGTTAGTTTCTGCATCTCAGTCACTCACTTCACCACCAGCAACCGTTTTGAAGCTTCGTCGCGAAGTAACATGTATGCAACAAGCGTGGATTCAGCTCCAGTGTTCGGCGTGTGACGAAGGGTGGGAGGCGAACCCGGCCCAGCTCCCCGAACCGAAGCGTGATTTCACGTGCAAGCACTGTGGGACGACCCGCCGGATGGCGGAGTTCGCACAGACGCAGACCGACCTGCGCATCCTGAAGGAGTTCCACGGGGCCTGAGCAGGGTCCACGGTTCGCGGTCGTTTTTCAATCGTCGGCTATCGGCTGGTCCGGGCGGTACTCCCGGCTGATGGCCTTCCACTTCCCGGTCGAGAAGCGATAGTAGTTGATCGCTGCGGGGACGAACGTCTCGGCGGTGAACGACAGGTAGAGTCCCCAGATACCGAGCGCGGTGGTGGCACCGAGGTAGGCGATAGGGATGGTGAACACGAACATGCCCAGCAGCTGGCTGTAGAACGGCCAGCGCGTGTCGCCACTGGCGTCCAGCGGGCCGGCGGTCGCCGACTTGACGCCCTGGCCGACCACGGCGAAACAGGCGGCGTACACCAGCGCCACCGCGATGGGAATCGCGGGGTCATTCGGATCACCGACGAACAGCCGGACGATGGGTTCTGCGAACACGCCGACGAGGAGCCCGGCGACGGTGTACGTCGCCACCGAGAAGATGATGACGCCGCGGGCGTAGGACTCTGCTTCGGCCTCGTCGCCGGCACCGAGTTCCTGCCCGACGAGGCTGCTCGCGGCCAGCGCGAAGCCCCAGCCGGGCGTGTTCATGATGCCCCAGATACGTCGGGCGATGACGTAGGCGGCGAGGACGGTCGAGCCGAATAACCCGACGATGGCGAGCATCGGGAACTTCGCGACCGTCCACACCATGTTCCGGCCGACGACCGGCAGGCCGATCTTCACCAGCTGTCGCAGGTTCCCGAGGTCGGCGTACTGCCCCACGGGAGAGACCTGGACGGGGGAGACCCCGATACCGGGGAGCCGTCCGGCGACCAGTGCGACGACGAAGGCCCCGGTGACGAGGACGTTCGCGAGGACGGTGCCGAGGGCGGCACCCGCGACACCCATCCCCATGTCGAAGATGAAGATGGCGCTGAGCCCGATGTTGGCGATGGCTCCTCCGGAGCGGACGACCATCGGCGTCCAGGCGTCGTCGACGCCGATGAAGATGCGGCTCCCGATGAGGTTGAGGGCGGCGAACGGGACGCCGAAGGAGAGCACCGCGAGGTAGCGCGCGCCGAGTTCGACGACCCGCGCGTCGCTGGTGAGCACCGAGATGAGTTCGGTGGGGAACAGCCGGAAGGCCGCCATCACCGGCAGGGTCACGACGACGACGAGAAGGACGCTCGACCGAACCGCTTGCGCGAGGTCGTCGTGGGCCTCGGCCCCGAACCGCTGGGAGACGAGGGCGATGGTGCCGGCGGCGAACCCGCCGCCGAGGGAGAACGCGATACCCCAGAACGGCGAGGCCAGGCCGACACCGGAGATGGCGAGCGGGCCGACCGCGATACCGACCATCGCCACGTCCACGGCGTTCTTCGACATCCGGGCGATGCCGGTGACGATGCGGGGCCAGGAGAGGTCGGTGGTCCGTTCGACGTGTTCCCGGGGGAGCAAGCCGAGACGGGCGAGCCCGAGCCCTATCCAGAGGATGAGCAACCGGATGGGGTTCGGGACGCGACTCATACCGGGACTATTTCGAACCGAAACTAATGTGTTGCGTCTCCGGAAGCACGTGGTATGCGGTGTCCTCCCTGCCCCGACGATAGCGACTGAGGGCCGAACGATTTTTTGCCGCCTGCACGAAGTGAGAGACGAATGTCGGACGGGAGTGAGTCCGCCGCCACGGCAGGAAGCGGGGAGACGGAGTCCGTCGAACCCCCGGAGTCGTTCGTCCGTCAGGCGAACGTCACCGACCCGTCCATCTATCGCGAGTTCGCGGAGGACTGGCCGGAGGGGTGGCGACGCGCCGCCGACCAGCTGACGTGGTCCCGGCAGTACGATTCGGTGCTCTCCACCGACGACGCCATCCGGTGGTTCCCGGGTGGGGAACTCAACGCTTCCGTCAACTGCGTCGACCGTCACGTCGAGGCCGGGCGCAAGAACCACGCCGCAATCAAGTGGGAAGGTAAGCTGGGCGAGACCCGGACCTACACCTACCAGGACCTCTACCGCGAGGTGAACGCCTTCGCGGCGGCCCTTCGGGACCTCGGCGTCGAGGAGGACGACGTGGTCACGCTGTATATGCCCGTGGTGCCCGAACTCGTCGTGGCGATGCTGGCGTGTGCACGCATCGGCGCGCCGCACTCGGTCGTGTTCGCGGGGTTCTCCGCGGATGCGCTCGCGACGCGCATGGAGAACGCCGGCTCCGAACTGCTCGTCACCTGCGACGGCTACTACCGCCGCGGGACCGCCGTCGACCTCAAGAGCAAGGCCGACAACGCCTGTCTCTCGGTCTCACAGGCGGTGGAACAGGTCGTGGTGAACCGGCTCGAACTGGGCTACCCCGGCGACCACCACGCCTACGAGGACTGCATCGCGGCTCACGACGGCGAGGTGGTCGACCCCGTCCCGCGGGACGCGAGTGACCTGCTGTTCTACATCTACACCTCCGGGACCACAGGTGAACCCACCGAGGTCCGCCACACGACGGGGGGCTACCTCTCCCACGTGGCCTGGACGAGCCACGCCGTCTTCGACCTCGAACCGACGGACACCCACTGGTGTACCGCCGACGTCGGCTGGATCACGGGCCACTCCTACGTCGTGTATGGCCCGCTCGCCATCGGCGCGACGACCGTCCTGTTCGAGGGCACACCGGACCCGCCTGGCAAGGACCGCTTCTGGGAGGTCATCGAGCGCAACGCTGTGGACGTGTTCTACACCGCGCCGACCTCCATCCGGGCGTTCATGAAGTGGGGCGAGGAGGTGCCTGCGAGACACGACCTCTCCAGCCTGCGGCTGCTCGGCTCGGTCGGGGAGAGCATCGACGCGACCGCGTGGGAATGGTACTTCGAGCACATCGGCGGCGGCGAGTGCCCCATCGTGGACACCTGGTGGCAGACCGAGACCGGGGGCGTGATGCTGTCGACCCTGCCCGCCATCGACGAGATGCGGCCCGGGTCGGTCGGCCGACCCCTGCCCGGTATCGATGCCGCGGTCGTCGACGAGTTCGGCGAGGAGGCGACGGTAGGCGAATCGGGCCAGCTCGTCGTGACGAAACCGTGGCCCGGGATGCCCGTCGCCCTCCGTGAGGGAACCGACTGGGCGCAGACTGCCCGGGGTGACCCCGAGGACGCGCGCTGGCAGTACTCGACCGGTGACGGGGCCGTCGAGGACGAGGATGGCTACCTGACGCTTCTGGGTCGACTGGACGACGTGGTGAACGTCTCGGGCCGACGACTCGGCACCTCCGAGATAGAGTCGGCCATCATCGGCGTCGACGGCATCGCCGAGGCCGCCGTCGTCGGTGGCGAGGACGACGTGAAGGGGACGCGAATCCACGCCTACGTCAGCCCGGCCGCGAACGTGGCCGGGACCGACGAGTTGCGCGAGCAGGTCGAGCGGGGCGTCGAGGACGCTATCGGTCCCGTCGCCATCCCCGACGAGATAACGTTCACCTCGTCGCTGCCGAAGACGCGCTCGGGGAAGATCCTCCGTCGCTACCTCGAAGCCATCGCCAACGGCGAGCGTCCGGAGGACACGAGTTCGCTGCGCAACCCCGAGGTCGTCGGCGAACTCGAGTCGCTCGTCGAGGAGTGATTTCACAGATACTGGAATCGGCGAAGTTGGCTCGAGAGTGCTTTCCCCAGATGACGCCATCAGCGGCTGGTACCCGGCATAAACAGCTGTGATAATGCCGAACATTTATTCGCGCTCTCCGAGAAGTGCGAAACGACTGATGTCACCCGGCCAGCACGAGTCGTTCCTGACGGACCCCGAGTTCGAGCGACTCCGCCACGCGACCGAGACCTACCGGGAGGACCTCGTGGTCTCGTTGGCCGGCCTGGTCGGGCTTCGCCCGGCCGAGATGGCAAGACTGCGCCCGGGTGACCTCACCCAGCGGACCCATCACGGACGGACACATCACCTGCTCACGGTACGAGAGACGGAAACCGACGCCACCCAACCCGCCGATGCCGCGACTCGACTCGCCTATGTGCCGGCCACGGTCGCTCACGACCTCCGGAAGTTCGCCAACGTGGAGGGTGTCGCGGCCGACGAACCGTTGTTCGGCGTGAGCCCGCGCCGGCTCCAGATGCTGGTCTCCGACGTGGCCGACCGAACCGACGACGAGCGCCTGCAGTCGGTGTCCTCGAAGGACCTGCGAAAGCACTTCGCCCATCGGTCGCTGAACGCCCAGGGTGTCCCCGCACCGGTCGTCCAGGCGGTCGGTGGCTGGAACAGTCTGGAGAGCCTCGACCAGTACCTCGACACACCCTCTGCGGCGGCCATCGTCGAGGCCTTCGCCCGTGGTTCGACGGGACTGCGGCAGGGCGGTGCGCCCCCGGTCAGACACGACTCACGGCACACACCAGCCACCGCTGATCACCACCAGACCCCCTCGCGGACTGCCGAACTGGTTCACTGCGTCGAGGCCCTCGGCGAGGCGCTGGCGGACGTGGCGACACGTGAAGAAGTCGAGACCGCCGCCTGCAATGCCCTCGCGGACTTCTTCGGGGGGGTCTGGCTCTGTGACGGTGACGGCACACCACGCGAACGCGCTGGAACGTTGAGTGACCAGCTCTCCGATGAGGAACTCGGCGAGGCAATCGCTGGGCAGGACCTCGAATCGAGGCTGGCCGACGGCAGCGACGACGCCCTCGTCTTGGATTCCCATGTCGTCGACGAGCTGGGCACTGGCGGGGACGAGACCCTGTGTATCGTCGCGATACGGTCCGGGGAGACGGTAGACGGCCTGCTCTGCGTCGCGACCCGGTCCGCAGACCGGGAGACACAGCGGGTACTCGCCGACGCCGGCCGGCGAATCGGCCGAACGCTCACCGCGGTCGACCGAAAACGGTTGCTTCTGGCGGACACCGGCGTCGAACTCGCCTTCGAGTGCACCGACCGCAGTTCGTTCCTCGTCGACACGGCGACCGTACTCGAGTGCGACCTCGAACTGGAGGGCGTCGTCCCGGGGAACGACGGTTCCCTCCTGCACTTCGTGACGGTCGAGGGGGCAGGTGTCGGCGACGTGCTCGAACACGTCGACGGGTGCGAGGCGGTCACGGACAGTCGACTGGTCCGTGACTACGGCGAGCACGCGCTCCTCGAGTTCGTCGTCTCGGGCGACGCCATCGCGCCGACGCTGGTCGAACGAGGGGGGACGGTCCGGAGTCTGACCGTCGAGGGCGGGACCGCTCGCGTGACCAGCGTGTTCTCGGACCAGACGGACCTGCGAACCGTCGTCGAGTCGTTCACGGCGTCGTTCCCCGACGCGAAACTGCTCGCCAAACGTGAGGTCGAACAGCCGGTCCAGACGACGGCGCAGGTCGAACAGGTCGTCGACGAGGACCTCACCGAGAAACAGCGGACCGTCCTCCGGGCGGCGTTCCTCTCCGGGTACTTCGAGTGGCCCCGCGGGAGCACCGCCGAGGAGCTGGCGGCATCGATGGACATCTCGTCGCCAACGCTGCACAATCACCTCCGGAAAGCCCAGCAGAAGCTCCTGACGGCCGTGTTCGAGGACTCGGAGCGACCGGCCGACGGCCGCCACTAACTATCTAGGGTCGCGGTCGAGCTCACCGACGCTCCGATTGCCGATGGAAACGGCAGTTCCTGCTGAACGACCGTGATGGATTCGAACACGTCCGAATTCCGTACTGTGGCATGGTTAGTTCCATCTTTTATAGGGGAGTCGTTGTATCGTTATGGTGTATCATGACAGGGGACGATACCGACGTGGAACTCGAGGCACGGCTCGAAGAGCAGGAACGGTTCGAACCGCCTGCGTCGTTCGTCGAACAGGCGAACGTCTCGGACGCGGGCATCTACGAGGAGTTCGAGGAGAACTGGCCCGAGTGCTGGGAGCAGGCGGCCGACCTGCTCGACTGGGACGACGACTACGACACCGTACTGGACGATTCGAACCCGCCGTTCTACGAGTGGTTCACGGGCGGGTCGCTCAACGCGTCCGCGAACTGTCTCGACCGACACCTCGACGAGCGAGGCGACGAGACCGCCATCGAGTGGGTGGGTGAGCCCGTAGACGAAGCGGACCGGAGCTACACCTACGAGGAACTCCATCGCGAGGTGAACGAGTTCGCCGCGGCCCTGCGCGACCTGGGTGTGGGCGAGGACGACGTCGTGACGATGTACATGCCGATGATTCCGGAGCTGCCCATCGCCATGCTGGCGTGTGCCCGCATCGGCGCGCCACACTCGGTCGTGTTCGCAGGGTTCTCCGCGGACGCGCTCGCGACCCGGATGAACGCGGCGGATTCGGAGTACCTCGTCACCTGCGACGGCTACTACCGCCGCGGCGACCATCTCGAGCACAAGGCGAAGGCCGACGAGGGCCTCGCTGGCGTCGAACACGAGGTCTCCGACGTGGTCGTCGCCGACCGCCTCGGTGACGTCTACGACCACCCGATGGCCGACAACCACCACGACTACGACGCCCTCGTCGCGGCCAACGAGGGTGCCGAGGTCGACCCGGTCGAGCGCGACGCGGAGGACATGCTGTTCCTCATGTATACCTCCGGCACGACGGGGAAGCCCAAGGGGGTCAAGCACACCACGGGTGGCTACCTCTCGTGGGCGGCCTGGACCTCCCAGGCGGTCCTCGACATCAAGCCCGAGGACACGTACTTCTGCTCGGCAGACATCGGCTGGATCACCGGCCACTCGTACATCGTCTACGGCCCGCTCGCGCTCGGGACGACCACGATGATGTACGAGGGAACGCCCGACTACCCCGAGCAGGACCGCCTCTGGGAGATCGTCGAGGAGTACGAGGCGACCCAGCTCTACACCGCGCCGACGGCCATCCGCGCGTTCATGAAGTGGGGCTCGCAGTACCCCGAGCGCCACGACCTCTCCAGCCTGCGCCTGCTGGGCACCGTGGGCGAACCCATCAACCCGCGGGCGTGGAAGTGGTACTACAAGCACATCGGCGACGAGTCCTGCCCCGTCGTGGACACGTGGTGGCAGACCGAGACCGGCGGCATGATGGTCACCACGCTCCCCGGTATCAAGGATATGAAGCCCGGGTCGGCCGGGCCGCCGCTCCCGGGGCTCGACGTACAGATCGTCGACGGGGCCGGTGACGAGGTCGAGGCCGGCCGTGCCGGCTACCTCACCGTCCAGAAGCCGTGGCCGGGCATGCTCCGGACCCTCTACCAGAACGACGAGCGCTACGTCCAGGAGTACTGGGCCGAGTACTCGGACACCGACAGCGACGACCCCGAGGACTGGGTGTACTTCCCGGAGGACGGCGCGAAGATAGACGAGGACGGTTACATCACCGTCCTGGGTCGCGTCGACGACGTCATCAACGTCTCCGGCCACCGCCTCGGCACGATGGAGGTCGAATCCGCCATCGTCGGCGTCGAGGGCGTCGCCGAGGCCGCCGTCGTCGGTGGGAACCACGAGATCAAGGGCGAGGCAGTGTACGCCTACGTCATCACCGAGGACGGCTACGACGAGGACGAGGAACTGCGCCAGCGCATCATCCAGGGTGTCGAGGACGCCATCGGGCCAATCGCCCGGCCCGAGGCGGTCATCTTCACGCCCGAACTCCCGAAGACCCGCTCGGGCAAGATAATGCGTCGCCTGCTCGAGGACATCGCGAACGGCGACGAGCTCGGGAACACCTCGACGCTCCGGAACCCGGACGTGGTCGAGGACATCGCGGCGAAGGTAAGCGGCGACTGAGAGCGGCGACCACCGAGCACGCCGGCGCGTGACCGGCGACCGGCCGCTCACCCACACCACCGGTTTTCCAGAACCGACACAGCGACAGCCATAGCGAACACCAAGACCTATGTCAGACACAGCCACACAACCCGCGTCAGAGTCCAGTCAGGGCGACGACGCGGCCGCACGCGAACAGAACATCGACTACCTCGAGGCGGAGATAAACATCTTCAAGCCGGCGACCCCGTTCATGCGCGACCACCTGAAGGTCGTCTGGGGGACGTTCATCGCCTGGGTCCTGTTCATCTTCGGCCCGGTCACGGCGACCGCCATCGCGCCCGGGTTCATGACCGAGACCATCGTGCTGGGCTTCCAGCTCCACTTCTTCCTGACCGCCATCGGCGCGCCGGCGGGGGCACTGCTCCTGTCGGTCGTCTACGCCCGCCAGCGCGACGCGCTGGACGACAAGTTCGGCATCGACCACGAGGACGACTCGGAGACCGCTTCGGCCGGACAGGCCGCGGCCACCGATGGAGGTGAGGAACTGTGATGCCAGATATCGTCCTGCAGATCGGTGAGACCGGCCTCGACGCCGGATTCAAGGCCATCCCCGCGGCCATCACCGCCGGGATGCTCATGCTGTTCCTGAGCATCGGGTACGTGTTCCGCGTGGCCGACACCGACGGCCTCTGGGTCGCCGGACGCTCCATCGGGAACATCGAGAACGGCATGGCCATCGGCGCGAACTGGATGTCCGCCGCCTCCTACCTCGGGGTGGCCGGCCTCGTCGGATTGGCAGGCTACTACGGCCTCGCGTACCTGGTCGGCTGGACGGCAGGGTTCTTCATCCTGCTCATCTTCATGGCCGCCCAGTTCCGCCGCTTCGGGAAGTACACGGCACCGGACTTCATCGGTGACCGGTTCTACTCCGACGGGGCCCGCGCCATCGCCGCGTTCACGACGATCCTCATCGGGTTCGTCTACGCCGTCGGTCAGGGTCGCGGGATGGGCCTGATGTCCATCTACCTGTTCGGGACCGACTACACGACCGGCGTCGTCCTCCTCATGGGCATCACCATCGTGTACGTCGCACTCTCGGGCATGCTCGGTGCGACGAAGAACATGGCCGTGCAGTACGTCATCCTCATCGCGGCGTTCCTCGTCGGCCTCTACGCGGTCGGCTGGTCGCAGGGCTACTCGACCGTCCTGCCCTACATCGAGTTCGGTAACGAGGCGACCTACGTCGCCCAGCAGCTCTCCGCCGAGTTCTCGGCACCGTTCGCCAACGCCTCCTACTTCGTCTGGGTGGCGACCGCGTTCACCCTCATCGTCGGGACCTGTGGCTTACCACACGTCCTCGTGCGGTTCTACACGGTGGAGAACGAGCGGACCGCCCGCTGGTCCTGCGTCTGGGGCCTGTTCTTCATCTGCCTGCTGTACTGGGGCACCGCCGCCTACGCGGCCTTCGGCGGCATCCTCGCCCAGGAGTCTGGCGTCAGCCCGGACGGGGCGCTGTTCACGGGCACGCAGTCCGACGTGCTGGTCGTGCTGACGGCCCAGCTGGCGGAACTGCCGCAGTGGCTCGTCGGCCTCGTCGCCGCCGGGGCGGTCGCCGCCGCGCTCGCGACGACCGCGGGCCTGTTCATCGCCGCCTCTTCGGCCGCCGCACACGACATCTACACGAACATCATCAACGAGGACGCGACCCAGCGCCAGCAGCTCCTCGTCGGCCGTGCGACCATCGTCACGCTGGGCGTGCTGGTCACCGTCGTCGCGCTCAACCCGCCGGCGCTCATCGGCGAACTCGTCTCCATGGCGTTCGCCATCGCGGGCTCGGTGCTGTTCCCCGTGTTCTTCCTCGGCCTCTGGTGGGAGAACACCAACCGGAAGGGAGCCATCGCCGGCATGCTCACCGGGCTCGGCTTCTCCCTGCTCGGCATCGTGAACGAGGTCCTGCCGGGCTACGTCGGCTTCATCGACGGTGAGGTGCTCTCGCAGACGCTGGCCAACGTCATCCCGGCGACCTCCTCCGCGCTCGTCGCGGTTCCGGTGGTCTTCGCGGTCATCGTCGGCGTCTCCTGGGCGACTGAGGAGCCCCCGGAAGACATCAAGAAGCTCGTCCGCCAGTGTCACAGCCCCGAACCCATGCAGCGCATGGAGTCGGCGGAACAGGTCGTGAGTGACGGCGCGAACACCCCTGCAGACGACTGAACATGACGGAACGAATCCTCATCCCGACGGACGGTAGCGCGACGGCGGAGGTCGCCGTCGACAAGGCACTGGAACTGGCCGAGCTGTACGACGCGGAGGTGCTCGCCCTCTACGTGGTCGACACCATCGCGATGGACATCAGCCTCGGCACCGAACAGGTCGAGCGAATCCGCGCCGGCAAGTTCGGCGAGATGGAAGACCTCGAAGACCGGGCACGGAGCGCCACCAGCCGGGTCGCCGAGAAGGCCCGAGAGCGCGGGCTCACGGCGGAAGAACACTTCCGTGGCGGCCGGCCGCACTCGGTCATCGCGGACTTCGCCGAGGACTTCGACGTGGACCTCATCGTGATGGGCAGCCACGGGCGCTCCGGCGTCAAGCGCGCCCTGCTCGGCAGCGTCACCGAGCGCGTGCTTCGCTCGACGCACCGCCCGGTCCTCGTCGTGGACGAACGCGAAGGCGAGGACGATGAGTGAGCACGCCGAGTCGGGGCGCTCACTCGGCGACCTCGGTACCGCGGTCCGGAACCACGTCCGCGAGCACAACGCCGGGATGGCGGTCGACCTCGCGTTCGCGCTCGCCTGGGTGACCCTCGTCACCCTGCTGTTCGAGGTCGTGCAGGGCCCGTCGTGGGCGTACCAGTTGACGCTCGCCTCGGGCGTCGTCGCCTACTACGGCTTCTTCGCGTCGCTGTCGGTCGCGAAGGCGCGACAATAAGCCGATTTCCGTCTCCTGTTTCTCTCACTGTCACCCCTGACGTAACAACAAATCACAGAGAAGGCTTAGCCGCGCTCACTGCCTCTCTTCGGGTACATGCGCACCGACGGCAACAACCGGACGACGGACGCCGTCTCTCAGTCGGACACCGAACAGATTCACGTCTTGCACGTCGACAACGACCCCGAGGCGCAGGACACGACGAAAATCTGGCTCGAACGGACCTGCGACCGGGCACGCGTCGAATCCGTCGAGCGTGCAACCGACGCACTGGCGATCTTCGACGAGGGCGGGGTGGACTGCATCGTGAGTGATTACGACTTGCCGGGGATGGACGGCATCGAGTTCTTGCGCACGGTGCGAGAACGGGACCCCTTCATCCCGTTCATCCTGTTCACCGGGAGTGGGACCGAGGAGGTCGCTTCGGAAGCCATCTCGGCCGGCGTCACCGACTACCTGAGAAAGAGTGGCCCGGGAGCGTACGAGTTCCTGACGAGTCGCATGGAGCACTACGTGAACACCTACCGGACCGAGAAGATCGTCGGCCGGCGGCTCCGGGCGATGGAGTCGGCGCGCGAGGGCATCGCCATGTTCGACGAGGACGGGCAGTTCATCTACGCGAACCAGGCCTTCGCCGAGATGTACGGGTACACGACCGAGGAATTGCTCAAAGAGCGATGGAAGCTGCTCTTCGACCCGGAGGACCGCGAGTACATCGAGAACACTATTATGCCGGCAGTCCCACACAAGGGCCGGTGGAGCGACGAACTCGTCCAGCGGCGCAAGGACGGGAGTCCGGTTCACGTGAGCGTGGCACTCTCGTACGCCGAGAACGGGACGATGATATGTGTTGCCTTCGACATCTCCGAGGAGTACGAGGCCGAGCGACTGCTGGACGAAGAGAAAGAACGCTTCGAACTGCTGATAGAAGCTATCACGGAGTACGCCATCTTCTCGATGGACCCCGAGGGGCTGGTGACCACCTGGAACTCCGGGTCCGAACGAATCAACGGCTACCACCACGGGGAGATCATCGGCGAGAAATTCTCGATATTATACACGACTGAGGACGTCACCAATGGGGTTCCGGAACGACAGTTGGAGCACGCCCGTGACGAGGGACCGGTTCACGAGAAGGGGTGGCGGGTGCGGCGGGGCGGCTTCCGGTACTGGGCTGATTTCACCCTCACCGCGGTGAACGACGAGAACGGTGCCCATCGTGGCTTCGTCTGCGTCCTCCGCGATATGACCGACCAGCTCGAACGTGAGCGCCAGCTCCAACAGCGGGTCAGGCAACTCGACGAGTTCGCGGGCATCCTCAGTCACGACCTCCGGAATCCACTGTCGACCGCGAAGGTCAGTCTCGACCTCGCGGCCGAGGACGCGGACCAGGCAACCGACCACATCGCCCGCGCCGACCGGGCACTCGACCGCATCGATGCCCTCATCCAATCGCTGCTGGAACTCGCGCGCAAGGGCGAGACCGTCAGTGACTTCGAACAGGTCTCACTGGTCGAGTGTGCACAGCTCGCCTGGGACACCGTCGACGCGCCCGACGCCACCCTCGACGTCGACCCAGACACGGATTCGATAGAGGGCGACGCCGAACGCGTCCAGACCCTGTTCGAGAACCTGTTCCGCAACGCGGTCGATCACGGCGGGCAGACGGTGACCGTTCACGTCGGCGAGACGCCCGAGTACTTCTTCGTCGAGGACGACGGTCCCGGGATTCCACCGGCGGACCGAGCGAAGGTCTTCGACTACGGGTACACGGGTGACCCGGATGGGACGGGATTCGGCCTCGCCATCGTGAAGAGCATCGCGGGTGCCCACGGCTGGGACGTCACCGTGAGCGAGAGCGAGATGGGTGGGGCGCGCTTCGAGTTCGCGGGCGTCGATGGATTCGAAACCGACGACGTGTGACCGGCCCGTAGCCGACAGCCCATTCAACGCCTGTGTTTAGTTATCGGAATCAGTACCTTTCCACCCCGGGTACAGCCACCGACCGACGAGATGTCTCGACGGCTCGAAGGGCCACGAGCGAATACTGGAAGCGCTCGGGTTCGCCGCCCCCGTCTGGGGTCGCGGGCACCAGCGTGTCCGCCGGAGTCGAACTCGCTCGTGGGCATGCCTCTCGCTACCGAGAGGACACACAAAAGGGATGGCCCCAACACGAACGTTTTCCTATCGCCCCGCTGAAATACCGGTATGTCCAACGAACAGGTCCGCCCCTTCCGCTACGATTCCGAAGTCGACCCCGGTGAGAAGAAGCAGTTCCGCTACGAGGTGAGCGAAACCTATCTCGGTGACTCCGTCGAGATTCCCGTCACCATCATCAACGGCAAACACCCCGGCCCGCGCGTGTTCATGACCGCGGCTATCCACGGTGACGAACTCAACGGGGTGAAGGTCCTCCAGGAGGTCGCCGACCGGTACTCCCCGAGCGACATCCACGGCACACTGGTACTCCTCCACGTCGTGAACGTCCCCGGCTACCAGGCCCAGCAGCGGTATCTCCCCATCTACGACCAGGACCTCAACCGGTCGTTCCCCGGCCGGGAGCGCTCGACGACCGCAGAGCGCATCGCCCACCAGGTCTACAAGCGATTCGTGAGCCAGTGCGACCTCGGGCTGGACTTCCACACCTCGACCCGGAACCGCACCACGATGTATCACGCCCGCGCCGACATCGAGCGTCCGGAGGTCGAGCGCCTCGCGGAGGCGTTCGGCACGAACGTCATCCTCTCCGGTGAGGGCGACGAGAGTTCGCTCCGGGCGGTCGCGTCCCGGAACGGCATCCCCACGCTCACCGTCGAGATGGGGAAGGCACACCGCTTCCAGCCCGCACTCATCGACAAGGCGCTGGCCGGCGTCGAGAGCGTCCTCGCCGAGTACGAGGTCTATCCCGAGGGAACCGTCGAGGAGCCGCTGTGGCGGAAGGTCATGGGGCCCGAGGAGGAGAAGCGCTGGCTCCGGGCCGACACCGGCGGCCTCGTCGAGATGAAGTGGGGGCCGAACCCGCTCGTCCACGAGGGCGACACCATCTGCACCGTCTCGGACCACTTCAAGGAGGAAGAGCACGTCATCGAGGCACCGTTCACCGGCCTCATCGTCGGCGTGCTGGAGAACCCCGTCGCGCTCCCGGGCCACCCCGTGTGTCACCTCGTCAGACTCGACAGCGAGACGCGCGAGGAGATCGAGCGCGAGATAACCCAGGGCGAGTTCGACGGGTATCGCTCGTACGGCCAGCGCTGGATGGCGGACGAGGAAGAAGCGGAGTAGTCGAGTCGCTCACGACCCGCGTATCAGGGCGATGTTGCCCTGGACATCGTTCACGACGCGTTCCGTGACTGTCCCGAAGGGTATCCGCGATTGCTCGGGCCGGTTCGAGAGCCCGACACAGACGGTGTCGTACTCGCTGGCCGCCTCGACGACCGCCCGTCCGATGTCGTCGTCGACGACGACCCGGACGTCGTACTCGCCGGGGTCGAGCCCCGCCGCCTCGGCGGCGTCGGCCACGACCGCTCGACCCCGCGCTTCGGCATCCGAGTCGTCCCCAGCGCCGGGGGACTGGACGTTCAGCAGGGTCGGGACGGTCCCGTCGACGGTTGCGAACTCGACCGCCTGATGCGCGACGACCGGTGCGTTCGGTCCCGGTGCGACGAGCGCGACCGGTGTCCCGATGGTCTCGTGTTTGATGTCGACGAGCGAGACGTCACAGCGGGCGTTCCGGACAACCGTGTCGACCGCCGTGCCGAAGACGTGCCCGTCGTGCTCCAGCGTCCCGTCCCAGCCGAGGAGTGCCTCGTCGGCTTCCTCGTCCTCGAGCACCTCGAGAATCGCCTCGCCGACATCGGGGGCAACAATCGCCCTGGTCCGGAGGGTGACGTCCATCGCGCTCGCGATGTCCTGGGCGTTCTCGAGGAGTTCACGTTGGTGTTCCGCACGGTCCGCCTCGACGTTCTGGAGCGGCGAGGGCTGTGCGACCGGCGTGACGTTGACCGCGACGAGTTCGGGCGTCCCCCGGTCCGCGTTGGCGCGTGCGCTCGCCGCCGCGAGGCGGAGCAGCCCGTGCTGTGTCGCCGGATTCGCCACCGGGACGACCACGCGGAACGGCTCGGCCGGCTCCCCGCGGAGCACCTCGCGCAAAAGCCCCTCGCTCACGACGCGCCCCCGGGTGTAGGTGACGTACCAGATGGCTCCGAAGACAACGATTCCCGATCCGATGATGACGACGACAGTCGCCATCTGCGAGACGACGAGGAGCGACAGTATCACGCCGAGCACAGGGACGACCGGGTAGAGCGGTCGAGGCAGCTTGAACGAGGGGTCGTAGCCGTCCGGGTCGGCTTTCCGGAAGACGACGAGCGAGACGTGGACGAGCGAGTAGGCGACGAGGAAACTGAAGCTCGCCGCCTCTGCGAGCAGCGCGATGATCGTCTCCACTTCGAGGCCGACGAGGATGAGCAACGCCGTCACGCCACCAGTGGCCGCGATGGCCCGGTGGGGCGTGTAGTACCGGGGGTGGCTCACGTTGAACCAGTCGGTCACGACACCGTCCCGGCCCATGGCGTAGATGACTCGCGAGGCAGCGAGGATGGAGGAGTTAGAACTCGATATCGCTGCGATGATGGCGGCAAAGACGATCGCGATCACCCCCGCCGGACCCAGGTAGACGACGGCCACGTCCGAGACAGGGATGGGGGAGTCGCCGAGCGACTCGAAGGGTATCACCCCAGTGCTGACGAGCATGACGAGGACGTAGAGAATCGTCACCAGCACTACCGAGAGGATCATCGACAGGGGGATGATCCGACTCGGGTTCTTGATCTCGCCCGCGACAGTGGCGATTATCTCGAACCCGAGGAACGAGATGAACACGATGCCGGTCGTGGCGACGACACCACCGGGCCCGAAGGGGGCGAACGGCTCGAGGTTCCCCGTATCGATGAAGAAGACGCCGACGGCGACGAAGACGAGGATGATGGCGGTCTCGGTCCCGATGGTGACGTTCTGGAACGCGCTCGACTCCTCGGTCCCGTAGTAGTTGACCCCGAGAAGCAAGACCAACCCGACGAGCCCCAGCCCGACGATGAAGCCCCGTCCGTCGAGAAACGGAATCGGCTCGACGAGGTATTGTCCGAACCCGATCATGTAGAACGCGCTCGCGAACATCAGCCCGGTCCACATCCCCCAGCCGACGACAGCCCCGAAGAGCCCGCCGAGTGCACGGTTGACGTAGTGGTAGCTCCCACCTGCGATGGGCATCCCGGTCGCTAGCTCCGAGAGTGAGAGGGCCGCGAGCAACGCGACGAATCCGGCGATGGCGTAGGATATCGAGCTCGCGGGACCGGCGGTCTCGGCAGCGATACCGGGGAGGATGAATATCCCCGCACCGATCATCGTCCCGCCGCCGAGCGTCATCGCCTCGACGAAGCCGAGCGTCCGCTCGAGTTCACCCCCGTCGGCGCTCATCTGTCCGCCCCCGTGTGCCCGGTCCGGAGAGTCACTCGACGTCCCTCACGATGAGTGCTGGGGCTTCGATGGCGTCGACGATTCCCGAGAGCACGTCTCCGATGATCCGCTCCCGGAGCGATGGCTCGGTCTCGCCGAGGACGACGAGGTCGTACTCCCGACTCAGGTCGACGATCTCCGTCTGCGGGTCACCGTCCTCTGCAAGCCGCCAGTCAACGCGGTCGCGGTCGACCCCGTACTCGACCAGGCGGTCGACGGCACCCAGCAGAAGGAGTTCCCCCTGGCTCGGGTCGGCGTCCTCCGAGACGGAGTGGAACAACGTGGCAGTCTCGTCCCCCGCCAGCAACAGGTCGGCGACGACCCTGAGAATCCGGTCGAGGTTCACGTCCCCGCGAAGGGGGACGAGGACGCGGTCGACGGTCTCCGAACGCCCGGGTGTCAATACCGCGTTGCAGTCGTACTCGTCGGCGATTCGGTCGATGGTGGCATCGCGGCCGTGCGTGAAAACGAGCACTTCGTCGAGCGTGTCATACTCCCCGGCTACTGCGGCTAACCGGTCCGCAGCCGCAGTGCCGTGCTGGTCCCTGAGCAGTGCCGGCTCTGCCTGGTCCGGAACCGGAAAGTACCCGAGGAGTACGACCTCGACGGTACCGAGGTGGTCGAGGACATCCAGAGCGGGGAGACCTTCTCCCGAGACGTCGAACGGGACGAGGATAGTCAGACCACCAGTGTGAGTCATGATGGGAAACAATCACCTCGCCCGGAGTTAAATCCTTCGCGGGGACGGGTGACGACGGTTCTCGGAGCGCCCTCGGGTTCGAGGAGTGCTGGGTCAAGCCGTCGGATTCCCGCTGACCGGACGAGAGACGGTCCGTATCACAGCACGCCACGTCCGTGTTGCAGACAGGGCACGAATCGGTCACGACCGGGTAGCAGCCGTCAGCGAGTTTCAAATGTCTGGGAAATTGACAGGTCTGGGGCCCTGGGTCCCTCACTCCGCATCGACCGACCTGTGTTCTCTCTCACTCGCCGGAACGGCGACGGCATCCGGGCGGTCGCCGGCAGCGTTGTCGGGCGTTCTCGTTGCGTCCTCTCCGCCCGAGAGCGCCCGCAGCGACACAACCAGCCCGGCTCCCAGCAGCACCAACCCACCCGCGACGCCGAAGGCGAACAGGTAGCCCACGGTCGCCGCCCAGCCACCGAGAACACCCCCGATACCGCCTGAGACTGCCCCGAGGGCGGTGTGCACACCCAGAATCTCGCCGCGTATCGCCGGCGGTGCGAGCCGGGTGACGATGGCCGTCCCGACGACGGCGATGAAGGCCCACGTCGCACCGATGGCGGCGAGGCCGACCCCCGAAACACCGAGACCGTACGTGACGCCGCCGATGCCGGTGATGAGGGCGACGGCCGGAAAGAGCAGTCCGCGGGCCGCGAGTGCCCCAGACTGGAGCAGTCGGATGTCGAGTTTCCCAGCGAACTGTCCAGCGCGCTCGTAGAGGACGGCCGATCCGAGACTCGACGCGAGATACAGTGCGAACACCTGTCCGGAGTCGAAGTTCAACTCCGTGAAGAAGAGCGGGAGCGGCGCCCAGAACGCGGCCGAGCCGGTGAAGAAGAAGACGGCAGCCGCGAGGTAGGTCACCAGCGCCGGGTTCAGCCGACCGCGGAGTCGCTGCGGATGGAACGACTGCATCGTCCAGTACAGCCGGTTCGGCGAGAACGCGAAGGTCGCACCCTTGATGCCGCGGCGCGAACTCGACAAGAGTCGTGCGACCTTCCGGACCTCACGGTCGCTCGTGACGTGGTCTTCCTCGGTCGGCCGGGGCAGCGACCGTGCCGCCCCGAGGACACTCGCGGCGGCACACGCGGCGAGGAGCCAGAACAGGACGCGCGTGACTGCGGTTGCACCGACCAGTTGCGCGCCGACGAAGGGCCAGACCGTCCCGAGAACGAGCCCACCGGCCCAGCCGTAGCCCTGGTACTTGTTCAGCTGGCCGATGCGTTCACTCCACGCCGATTCTGGCGAGTCGTCCACCACGAGCATGGTCACGACCGGCGCGATGGACGCGACGAACAGCCAGAGCGCCGCGTTGGCGACGATGACTGCCGCGATACTCGTCACGAGGGGAACCACCGCGAGTGCGAGTGCAACGATGGAAAGCGTCGACAGCACCAGCGGCCTGCGATGCCCGACGCGGTTCGCCAGCTTCCCGAACAGGATCGCTCCTGGTGCACCGATGACGGCGGCGGTCGCCGCGAGCACGCCCAGTTCGACTGGTGATGCACCCAGCTGGACGATGTAAAGCGGTATCAGGAGAGACGCGCCCCCGAAGGCGACCGAGCCGAGCGCCCACGAGTAGAGCCAGCGGTCTGTCATTGGGTCGATAGTACAGCACCGGTCGATTAAGGCTACTGGTCCGGTGAAGAGTCACCGGGAGTCTCGGGACGGTCTCCTGTGGCACCTTCGATGGGATTCCTGGGGCGGTTACAGCGAGTCAGGCCCCTCGGTCGTCGACAGGTACGCGGTCAGGTCGGTGGTCGTGACCACGCCGATGACCGCGTTCTCGTCGTCTACCACGGGCAGGTGGTGGAAGCCGTGTTCGAGCATCACGTCTGCCGCGGTTCGGATGGACTCGTTCACCGTGGTCGTGATGACGTCCGTGGTCATCGAACTGCCGACGGTCTGGGCCGACTCCTCGTCGCCGTGTGCGACGACACGGACGAAGTCGGTCGACGTGAGGATTCCCTCCAGTTTGCCGTCGTCGTCGACGACGATGGCCGAGCCGATTCCGTTGTCGAGCAGGAGCTGTCCGGCCTCCCGGATGGAGGTCTCGGCATCGACAGTGTGTACGGGTGAAGACATCAAACTACCCACAAATACGTCGCTCATCTGAAGCAGTACAGGTCGCCGACGTATAAGGATTGTCTCGCGGTGCGAACCTCCGGCACTGTGCTGCTGCGGGGATACAGAAATCTCTGTATAGCGGAGTATGATTTATCGGCTCTCCACGTCCGGATTCGCCGGTGAAACGCTTGCACACTCGTCTGCATACTCTCCTTCCGAATCGCGCCCGCTCCCGTGAATTTACACGGACCGCCGACGAACGCCCGACAGATGAGTCGAAACCTCGATGCAGGGGCCGCGACCCGTCGAGACAGGCACTCTGGTGGTCTCCTGTGACCGAGTCGACGGCGGGAGACGTGGAGTCGGTCTCCTGGACTACGCTCGAAATCGACGAGACCGTCCAACGCTACTGGGACGTCGTCGCGCCCGAACTCCGGGCCGACGGCCTCGACCCCGAGACCGAGAAACCGACGCACGATTGGCTCCGCGAGCACGGATTCGGGACGCTCCTCTATGCCCTTCGGACGTACCACGACCGGACTTTCGGGGACTTCTGGGCAGCCGACCTCGGCTGCGAATCGCCCGACGCGGGATACGACTGGTCGACCGACGACGACCGGACTGTCGACGCCCTGGCCGGGTTTCTGGACTCGCGACGGACCCGAAAGGGGCTCGCGGAGTCCTCGCTCGACACGCTCCGCTACCGGCTCGACCGGTACGTCCGGGCGTACCGGGACGCCAACGGCCACGCGGCCCTCCTGTCTCCGGTCGCCAGAGACGCCGAGATGCCGGTTCACGAGGCTATCGACGAGTGCTGGGCAGCCTTCGACCGTCTGCACGAGGAACTGGACTCGGGGCGGACGAAACGGCGTATCCACGGGGTCGTCGAGAACTGGTACGCCCACCTCGTGCGCCGGAAACGAGCACGCACGAACCCTGCAGCCGGGCTCGACGAGGAGTACGACTGGCGCGAGCCCGACGCCGACCCGCCCCATCTCGACGACGGACAGGTGCGGAGACTGTACGAAACCGCCAGCAGTGAGCGGGACGAACTGCTCGTGCTCGCGCTCTGTGCGTGGGGGTTGCGGTCGGGCGAGGTCGCCAGGCTCCACCGGTCGAACTTCGTGTTCGACGAGGACGTGCCCCGTCTCCGCTTCGAGGAGCGAAAGAACGGTCCTGGGCAGGTGTCGCTCCTGTACGGTCTCGACCCGGTGAAACGTCGGTTCGCGCGGTTCGCTGACCGTGAAGACTGGCGTGGCTACCTGTTCCCGTCACCCACTGCCGGCCGGGACCACGTCAGCCGCTGGACCGTCTGGAACTGGTTCACCGATCTCGCCGACGAAGCCGGTATCGACGCCGTCGATGGGGAGAATCCGGTGCCACAGATGGGGCGACGCTTCTGGTATGACGCCTACTCCTCGTCGCTGGAGGTCGTGGTCGAGGGACTGGACGATATCGCGGCCGAGCAAGGCAGCTCGAGCGCCGAGGTCGTGCTCCAGAACTACCTCTCGGATGCGCGTGTCCGCTCGCTTCGCCGTGAACACATGCGAGAGCGGCTGTCTGAAGTGTTCGAGGATGATGAGTGACGATTCGTGTGCGTTCAGATAGGCAACATGCACGAGTTGTAAACCACATGTCGCGATACGGAAGGGCGCCGGGCTGGTGAGACCTGGCCGGTTTCCCGGTACCTATCCCATCAATGGCGTCGTTTCGCTGGTACCGTGGGCGACGCTCGGGATACACTGCTGCGGAACACTCGAGCCTGTGGAATACTGGAGCGTCTCTGAGAAGGGTCCGTGGGTGCATACCTTTCCAATGCACGCGCCCCCGGACTCGGTCGATGTCGAGGCCGACCCCTGTCGCCAGACAGGGTACGCCTGCCGGCTCCAAAGACGGTTACACCGCCGCCGACCAGACTGTCCCCCATTCCCCCCAACGGGGCAGACACTGTCGGCCTCTACGGTCTATTCATCACGATGTAGATTTAACTCACCGCCTGACACTCGATGTCATCGCGTGACACCGCACGGGATGTTTTCTGGTATACATATTTGAACGTGCAGGTAGTTAGCGTGTGGTATGCAGGATGACGACGTGGGGGATGCACTCGAACTCCTCGACCGCCGGTATCGATTTCTGGAGCGTATCGAGGAGGGACCGGCGCACGTTCGTGACCTGACCGACAGCCTTGGTGTCTCCCGGTCGACAGTCAACCGGGGGGTCCGCGAACTTTCAGAGGCCGGGTGGATCCGACGGACGACGGAGGGCTACGCCGTCACCACGGCGGGGGCACTGGTGTTGAACGACCACCGGAATCACCGGGCGGCGCTGGAGGCGGTGCAGTCGAACCAGGGCGTGTTCGAACCGCTCCCGCCCGAGACACCGCTCGAACCGGGTATCCTCGCGGATGCGACCATCGACAGGTCCGACGAGTACCGCCAGTACGAACTCATCGGAAAGATACACGACCTGCTCGGGCGGGCCGAATCGTTCCGGGCGCTCTGGCCGGTCGCCAACGACGACCGGTCACTGACCGAGGTCGCCGCGGTGGCCGACCGTGGCGGCGAGTTCGCCATCGCGGCCGAGCCCGAACTGACGGCCCGACTCCGGGAGACGAAAGGGGTGGCCGAAGGAGTGGACGCGGGCACGGTGACCGTCGAACCGCACGACTCCCTCCCCGAGTGTCTTGGTGTCATCGACTGTGTGACCGACAGCGACCGCCGCCTCATGCTCGTACTGTACTCTCCCAACGGTGGGATTCACGCGGTCGTCGAGACCGAGACCGAGTCGGCTCGCCGCTGGACTGACGACCTCTTCCGGCGGTACCTCGGAACGGGAGCCACGGTCGGTGTCTCCCCGAACGGTGGGGCGGACACGTTCACGGCGGGCGGGCCCGAGACCGGCGACCGACCGGCACCGACGCTGCCCAAGACGCTCGGCGAGAGTGGTTTTCTCGCACTGACCCCCGAGTACTTCGACACACGAGAGACGCTTCCGCCGGAGACGATGCTCCGCGCGGGGCCCGGCCTCCCAGAGGTCGCGGCTGGAATGACGCTGTCACGTGAGCACGTCGTCGACGACGAACGGCGGGACTTCGTCGACCACCTCGTGAGCTCCATCGAAGACGGGTCGGATACCGTCCTCCTCGGACTGCCGGGGAGCGGCAAGAGTACGTGCTGTAAGCAGGCCGCTTGCCGCTGGTGGGCGGCCGACAACGGCCCGGTGTTCTATCGTGAGGGCGGGCGGTCGTCGGCGATAGACGACCCATCAGAGCTGGCGGCCGAGCTCCAGGCGACCGACGGCCATGCGCTCGTGGTGGTCGAGGACGCCCCTCGAAGTGACGCGATGGGCATCTTCACCGTGATACAGGAACTCGCCGGGGAGGCCGACGTCTCGTTCCTGCTCGATGCGCGTCGGTCGGAGTGGGCCGACCCGGACGAACTCCTCGACGCCCGACTGGAGGTGTTCAGGCAGGACGAGATATCGACTGCCTCGGTGCCGCCGCTGGACGACAGGGAACGCGACCGATTCCACGCGCACGCCGCCGACCTGCTTCCGGGGTCGTTCCCGCCGCGAGAGGAGTTCACGACGGCGATGTGGGACGACGACGATGACGCCGAGGCGGGTGAGCTGCTCATTCTGTCGCACCGGTACGGCCTCTTCGCCGACCCGTTCGACGACGGGGGAGCCGTCACGTCGCTCTCGCAGGACGTCCGGCACTCCTACGCGGCTGTCTCGGACGACCCGGACGAACTCGTCGTCGCGATGTTCGTCAACACTTGTAACGCGGCCGGGCTGCCAGTCACGCGCGATCTGGTGTACGCACTCGCCGTCGACCCCGACGGGCCGGCGCTCGACACGGTCGATGCCGCACTCGACCGACTCGACGGACAGGTACTGTTCGGCCAGGAGAACAGCCACTTTCGGACGGTCCACGACGCCTGGTCGACCGCGTTCCTCGACGAGGTCGTCTCGTCCCTGGACCAGGCGGTCGCCCACCGCCGGTTCGCCCGGGCAGTCAACGCGCTTCTCGCACTGGCCGATGACCCGGCGCGCCGCGAGCGCATCCGGTCACTTCGGCAGGGGGACGCCCCCGTGCTCGAGCAACTCGAAGCCGCCCCCGAGACGTGGGCCGAAACCGTCGCCGAACGGGTGTTCGCACTCGGCCGCGAAACGCCCGGACTCGCCCCACTCTACGGCCACGGTCGCCACGCGGACCTCCAGTTCCCCGACGCCTGCCAGATGCAGACAGTCCATAGCTGTCTGGTCGCGCGGGCTCGGATGTACAGCGACGCGGGCGACTACGACGCGGCGATGGCCGAGTGCGAGTTCCTCGACGAGGTCGCTTCGACCGTCTCGGACGCGGACATGGCGGCGTTGCTCAGGGCCCGGGCGAACAAGATACGCAGCTACGTCGCGGACCGGCGCGGTGACTTCGACGACGCCTGGGAGTACGGACTCTCCAGCCTCGAGGGCTTCAGAGAAGCCGGCGACAGACAGGGCGAAGCGCGGGCCCTCAACGGGGTCGGCGTCGTCGCCTGGCTCCGTGGTGAGGTCGACGAGGCGAAGGCTCGCTTCGAGGCCGCCCTGGAGATTCACGACGAACTCACCGATCTGCGGGGCGAGGCGGACGTCCGGAACAATCTCGGGATGATCCAGCGCGAACGCGGCGACCTCGCTGGGGCGGTCGAGCGCTTCGAGGAGAGTCACGAACTCCGCCACGCCATCGGGGCACGGGTGCAGGCCATCGACAGTCTCATCAATCTCGGTGTGACCGCTCGCGACGTGGGGGCCCTCGACACGGCCCTGGCTCGCTTCAGGCAGGCCATCGAGGAGAGCAAGACCGTCGGTGCCCGCGAGCGCGAATCCCACGCGCACCGGGCGCTCGGGAACACCTACCGGCGCACCGGCGACTACGAGAAAAGCCGGGAATCGCTCGAACGGGCCCGCACCATGACCCGCGACCAGGACAACCGGTACTCGGAGATGCTCTGTCTCCGTGGGCTGGCCGCGACGGCGAGAGCGGCGGGTCGACTCGACGACGCAACCGAGCACGTCACTGCCTGCCTGGAGATGGTCGAGGAACTCGGTGACGAGCGCGACGAGGCACTCGCGCTGGCCTGCCGGGGCGGCATCGCCCACGACCGCGGAAACGAGGACGACGCCATCGAGGACCTCTCGACCGCCGTCGACATGCTCGAATCTCTCGACCGCGCTCCCGGGCTGGCCGAGACGTACCGGGACTACGCGGCGGTGTGTGCGGCGACCGGGGCGTTCTCGGATGCGTTCGAGGCGTTCGAAGCCGCTACCGACCGATACGAGACCGTCGGAGCGACGCCGTATCTCCGGGACACCCTCGAAGAACTGGTCGAGGTCGCCGAGGCGGCCGAGGATGCCGACCGAGCAGAGACGTACCGGGACCGGCTGGCAGCCCTCGATGAGGAGTAATGCGGCGATTTTCGGCCATCACGGGCAGTCCGTCGTTCTCCCTGTGAGGAGCCGACGACCGAGACGGTGTTACTATCTCACAGCCCGATACCCCCGAAAAAATACGAATCCTTATTATTTCTACCACCGTCAGTTATTATATGACAGTCGTCAGCGTCTCGATGCCCGAGGAACTCCTCGACCGAATCGACGAGTTCGCAGAGACCCACGGGTACACCGGCCGGAGCGAGGTCGTTCGCGAGGCCTCGCGGAACCTCCTCGGTGAGTTCGAGGACAAGAAACTGGAAGACCGGAACCTCATGGGCGTGGTCACGGTGCTGTTCGACTACGAGTCCTCGAACGTCGAACACCGGATGATGCAGCTCCGCCACGAACACGAGGACCTCGTCGCCTCGAACGTCCACAACCACGTCGGCGACCACTACTGCATGGAGCTGTTCATCCTCGAAGGCTCGCTCGCAGAGATATCGACGTTCGTCGGGAAGATTCGCGCCACGAAGAACACCCTCTCGGTGGACTACTCGGTCATGCCCATCGACGAGGTCGGCAGTATCGCCTGAACCGGACCCGTCAGTTCTGTCGCGTCTGCTCTTTCACTGCTGCCATCCGCTCCTGCTCGCGTCGGTCGGCGATGAGTCGTTCCATCGACCGGCGGTCCAGTTCGTAGCGACCCTTCTCGTCCCGGCGCACCACGTCACGCTTCCGGAGTTCCGTCAGCGCGCTCTGGATGCGTTGGCCGTCCGTCTCCACGAGCGGCTCGATCTGCGTGACCGTCATGGGTGCTTTCTCGCCCAGCACGGCGATGGTGTCCCAGGTGTACGTCGCGTTGCACTCGGCCTCGTGGATGGCGTCCTCGACGCGGCCCTCGACGGGGTCGGTCTTGACGAGGTCGACGAGGTCCGGTTCGTCCTCCACCTCGGTGTCCTCGCTGGTGTTCGATGGCTGTGAGAACCGCCGCTGGAGCTGTTCGAGCGCCATCTCCAGGAACGCGATGCGGTCGCGCTGGTCCTGGACGATGTCTGCCTCCTCGCCGTCCTCGTGGAGTTCCTGGTTCTCCTCGCGCAAAGTCTCGTTCCGGGCTTCGAGTCGTTCGAGTTCCGATTCGAGTTCGCGTACTCGCTTCCTGAGCGTGTTGCGCTCGGCCTCTATCTCCGCGTTCGTCTTCTCCTCGTCGGGCTTGTCGTCCTGGGTCGCGTCGTCCAGCGTCGTCTGCTCGCCCGGCGCTTCGATGCCGGTGTTGCCAGCGATGGCGTCGGCCATCTGCTTCGCCGCCGAGGAGATGTCCCGCGCCCGGTCGAGTTCGTCCTCCAGCGTCGATATCTTCTGTTCTTTCTTCTCGAGTTCGTTCTCGAGTTCGATGATGCGGTTCTCGCGCTCGGCCTTCTCCTCGGTGATGTCCGAGAGGTCCTCGACCAGCGCGTCACTCACCGACTTGAGCTCCGGGCGTTCGAAGTCGTCGAGGCCGGGTGTCGCCCCGGCGTCGAAGGTTCGCTTGCGCCGGAACTGGATGGTCCGGATGTCGGCCTCGGCCCAGTCGGACATCATGAACGCCTGCCCGGCGTTCAGGTCCGTGACGCGTTTCTCGTACTCGTTCCCGAGGATGCGGCCGACGACCTTCGTGTCGTTCTCCCAGGTGAGGCGATGCCAGACCATCCAGTTCGCCTGTGTGATGAAGTCCTTCTTGACGTCGGCCGGGCGCTGGCTGATGCCCATGATGCCGAGGCCGTGCTTGCGCCCGCGCTTGCCGACCTTGATGAGCATCTTGCCCGTCTCGTCCATCCCGCCACCCTCCGGGATGTACTCGTGGACCTCTTCCACAACGAGGAGAAACGGCTTCTTGAGCTTCTTCTCTTTGGCGAAGAGGTGTTTGGTGGTTTCGAGGATGAGTTCGTTCGCGACGCTGTCGTCGAGATAGCCCGACACGTCGAGGATGATGGGCACGTTCTCTTCGAGCGCGAGGTGTGCCATGCGCTCGGCGTGCTCGGGTGCGATCTGGATGTCGCACTCCTCGTCAGCGCCCGCGTGTAGGAGTTCGTACTCCTCCTTGAGCCCGTAGTATTCGCCGTCGGTGTCGACGATGAGCAGGGGGTAGCCCGCCTCGAGGAGTTCCTCGGCGATGACGCTCGCGGTGTTCGACTTCCCGGACCCGGACTTCCCGGTGACGAATCCCCGTCCAGTCAGCAGTTCTACGACCGGTACCGACACGGTCGACTCGTCCATCGTCTCGCCGATTGTTATCTGTCTCGTCTCGCTCATACCCGTCCCGTTACCGGCTACTCACCGTCGCCCTACCTGTATCTTTCGTGCGAGCTACCAATCGATGGAATCGAACCGTCGAAACGGTGTAGAATGTTTACACAGTGTAGACTTCTTCACCCTGACGCTACCCGCCTCGGCTCCATACTGGCACGGAGCGCTCCTGTGAGAGACGGTCGCAGGAGGGAAACTCTACCGCGCTCCGAAGGTTCATGTATCGGTATGGACTGTGTGAGAACATGGACCGTGAGACCCTGGCGGAGGCACTGGAATACGCCGACCTGACCGAGTATCAGGCAGAAGCGTACCTCTGTCTGCTCGACATGGGCGTCTCACCCGCCATCGAGGTCGGTCGTGAGAGTTCCGTTCCGGTCTCACAGGTGTACGACGTCCTCCGGAGCCTGGAGTCGAAGGGCTACGTCGAGACCATCGACCGAGAGAAACTCTACGTCCGTCCCTGCGACCCGGAGGCGTCGATGGCGAACCTCGAAGCCCGCGGGGAGCTCCTCCACGATGCCGCCGAGGAGATCCGCGACCGGTACCGGCAGCCGAACCGGATGGACGCAAGGGTCGGCGTGACCAAGCGCGGCGAGACCGCCGTCGAGAACGCACTCGACCTCATCGGCGACGCCGACACCGTCGTCGAACTCGCCGGGACGTACGAGCAGCTCCAGCACCTCTTCCCCGCGCTTCGGGAGGCGCGTGAGGAAGGGGTCGTTGTCCGTGCATCCGTCTACGTCGACGGTGAGGAGATGCCGCCGGAGGACTTCGACCCGACGGGGGCGCTCTCGGAACTCCGGGCGTGCAGCATCCCCGGGCCGTTCCTCGTCATCGTCGACCGCCACCGCACCTGCTTCGCACCCAACACGCGGTCGGACGAGGACTACGGCGTCATGATCTACGACCGCATCCTCCCGTTCGTGTTCCACTGGTACTACCTCACCTGTCTCTGGAACCTCTACCCGACGGTGTACGCCGACGACCCGGAACGGGTCACCTACGTCACCATGGAGGAGTTCATGTGCGACTGCCACTTCCTGTGGGACGCGGGCTACGAGTTGCGCGTCGTCGTCGACGGCGTCGACATCGCCACGGAGTCGCGACGGACCGTCGAAGGCATCGTGGTGGGGCTCTCGCACTTCCACGACGACCAGGACCTCACCCGGCTGGCGCTCTCCGACATGGGGGCTTACAAGAGCATCGCCATCGCGACGGGCGACGGGACCATCGAGGTCGGTGGCTGGGGCGCGGTGTTCGAGGACATGGAGATGCGGACCATCTCACTGGTCGGTATCGACCCCGGCAAGACGCCGTTGCGCGGCCGCTAGCGAGGATTCTGCTGGGTCGTGAGCGACAGGCCGCGAAAAAATAACAGCGAAAAGCAGTGGTGGCTGCGAATGGTTGGTGGGATATCGTTCCTCAGTTCTGCTCGACCACCTCCAGCGACGTCTCCGTGGATTCACACCAGAGGGAGACCTTCCCTGGCTCGAACCGACTCGCGCCGTCGGGGTGGACCACGTCGAAGGTCTCGGTGGTCACCTCGAACGTCACGGTGGTCTCCTCGCCGGGTTCGAGCGTCACCCGCTCGAAGCCGACGAGCTCCTTCACCGGCGTGACGACCGTGGAGTAGTCCCGGCCGGCGAACAGCTGGACGACCTCGTCACCCGCCCGGTCACCCGTGTTCTCGAGCGTCACCGAGACGGACACCGACTCGCCCTCCGCGAGGGTGTCGTCGGAGACCGAGAGCTCGCCGTACTCGAACTCCGTGTACGAGAGGCCGTGGCCGAACGCGAACAGCGGGTCGTACGACGGGAGATGCTCGCCTTCGCCGATCGGCGTCGGGTTCGGCAGGTGGTTGTGTCGTACCGGGAGCTGGCTCTCCGAGCGCGGGACCGATATCGGGAGCTTCCCGGCCGGGTTGTTCTCGCCGAACAGCGTCTCGGCGACGGCCCGGCCACCCTGGGCGCCCGGATAGTACGCCTGCAGGATGGCGTCGACGTTCTCGGCCGCCCACGGAATCGCCAGGGGCCGCCCAGTGACGAGCACGAGGGCGGTCGGCGTCCCGGTCTCGAGGACGGCTTCGAGGAGTTCGCGCTGCGCGTCGGGCAGGGTGAGCTCGGCGCGGTTCGGGAAGTCCTCGGTCGGGCCGGTGACGTCCTGCGGACCGAACTCGTGGATGTACCAGTTCTCCCCGAGGACGACGACGGCGGCGTCGGAAGACTCGGCGGCCTCGACGGCTGCGTCGATGTCGCCCGGTTCGTCCGTCCCGGAGCCACGCTCGTAGTTGACCGTCGTCTCGGCGGACGAGAGCTCCTCGATACCGTCGCGGATGGTCGCGCCGCTGAGTTCGTGCTCCTCTTTCAGGCTCCAGCCGCCGACCTGGTTGACCAGCGAGTCGGCGTTCGGGCCGGTGACGAGTATCTCGTCGGTGTCGGCGTCGAACGGGAGCCGGTCGTCGTCGTTCTTCAGCAGCGTCATCGACTTGCGGGCAGCCTCGAGCGACACCTGCTGGTGGGTGGGCTTGCCGAGGGTATCGGCGGACTCGGTCGGGTCGACGAAGGGGTCTTCGAACAGACCGAGTTCTGCCTTGAGTTCGAGCACGCGACGGACCGATTCGTCGACCGCGTCCTCGGTGATGACACCGGATTCGACGAGGTCCGCGATGTGCTCGATGTGGTCGACCTCGCCGAGTGAGTGGACGTCGACGCCCGCGTCGAACGACTGGTGGATGGCGTCCTTGCTCGTCGTCGCGACCCGGTGGTCGTCGTGGAGCATGTTGATGCCGTTCCAGTCGGAGGCGACGTAGCCGTCGAAGCCGAACTCGTCCCGGAGCACGTCGGTCAGCCAGCGACGGGAGCCGTGTGACGGCTCGCCGTTGATGGAGTTGTAGCTGGGCATGATGCCCTCGACGCCCTCGTCGATGACCTTCTCGAACGACGGGATGAAGTCGCGGTAGAGCGACGACAGCGAGCGGTCGACCGGTGCGGTGTCCTCGCCGCGTTCGGGCTCACCGTAGGCCGGGAAGTGCTTCGCCATGGCGGCCACGTCGACGGGTGCGTCGTGGATGCCGCGGACCTTCGCCGCGGCGAGCTCTCCGACGAGGTACGGCGACTCGCCGAAGGTCTCGAACGTCCGACCCCAGCGGGGGTCGCGGCCGACGTCACAGGTCGGGCCGTAGGTCAGGCTCGACCCGGTCGCCGCGACCTCGGTCGCCGTGACGGCCCCGACCTGTTCGCTGAGATCTCGGTCACGGGCCGCCGCGACGCCGAGGTTGTGCGGGAAGATGGTCGTATCTTCCACGTAGGCGTTCCCGTGGATGGCGTCGACGGGGATGAGGATGGGAATCCCGAGACGGGACTCCTCCCGGGCGACGCGCTGGAGTTCGTTCGCGATCTCGACGACCTCGGTGGAGTCCCGGTGTGGGGACGCGCCGTACCCGAAGGGGGTCACGAAGCCGAGACCGTGGTCGCGGACCATCTCTTCGGCGTCTTCGACGGTCCGTGTCTCGCCCATGGTGCCGACGTAGGTGCCGGCGAGCTGGGCGGCCTTCTCTCGAATCGTCATCTCGTCGAGAAGCGTCTCGACGCGCGCTTCGGTCTCTCCTTCCTGCGTTTGCGTTATCTGTGAATCGTGGGTCGTCATAGTGTCGTGGTCGTGGTGGTCTCCTGGCCCGCCTGGTCGGTCGCGGATACCGCGACCGTTTCGGGGGTGTTCTTCGTCTCGAGGACGGTCGTCCCCGAGGCCGAGTCGCCGGAGACCGAGATCGTTGCCGAGTCGAGGGTCGACCCCGAATCGTCGCGGAGTTCGACCGTCACCGACTGGAGGTCGGCGGTGGCGTCGGACACCGTCCAGTCGACGGTGACGTCGGTCCAGGGGCCATTGCTGCTGGTCGAGGTGGACACCGAGTCGACCGAGGGGGTGGTCGAGTCGTCGGCGCCACCGTCGCCCGAGTTCGAACTGGCGGTCGTCGTCGCAAGGTCGTTCGCCGGGACCGACAGCGAGGTCCCATCGGAGAACGAGACTGTCGTGCTGGTGTCGTCAGCATTGTAAGCGACATACGTCCTGGTGGTGCCGTCGTCGAAGACGGCGGCGAGGGGGGTGTCGGCGGTGACGCTGGCGTCGACCGCCCCGAGGCCGTCCATCGCCGTGAGCCACCGGTAGGTGTGCGCCTTCGATTCGCCGAACTCGACGGGGTACGAGGACGCCTCGGCCTCGAACAGGCGCAGTGCGTCTGCGGGGTCACTGAACGCGCGGTAGGACCACAGGATGTCGGGCCAGTAGTCGAAGTCGTCGCCGCCGTTGGCGGCCACGAGCTCCTGGTAGGTGGATTCTGCAGCATCCCGGTCGCGGCCGAGCGAGAGGCTGTGGCCGCCGACCGGCAGGACGTTGATGCCGTGGATGGCCTCGACGTCGTCGGTCCACCAGGTGTCGTACTTGTAGCCGCCACCCCAGACCATGCCGGCGAAGCCGTAGTCCCAGTCGGCGGGGTGGTTCTCCTCGTCGACGTCGTACCAGTACTCGTCGACGGCGGTCGTCTCGTGGGCGAGCAGGTACGCGCCGGTGTCACGGAGTTCCGTGTCCCCGATGTACTCGCCGTACATGAGGACGGCCGCGTAGGCGTTGACCGCCTCTGAGGAGGACTCCTGGTTGTTGCCGAGGTAGAACGCCGGGTTGCCGGCGGCCCAGGAGTGGCCCTCGTACGGCGAGAAGTTCCGCAGGAACGGGAACTTCGCGTCGCTCCGCGACGGGTTCGCGTAGTCGCGGATGAGGAGGTCGACCATCCCACCCCAGTTCGAGTCGTCGGCCCACGTCGGGTTCGTCCGCGCGATCTCGGCGGCCGCCTTGACGTACTGGCCGTAGTGGAAGTGGTGGTCGTTCAGTTCGGGACCGGAGCCGAACGAATCGTTGTAGCCGATGAGCGTCCCCCACGTCTCGTTGTAGTAGAAGACGTCCTCGGAGTCCGAGGAGCCGGAGACGGTCGCGTCGAGCCAGGTCTCCAGCTCGTCCTGCATCGCGCCGAGGAACGCGTCGGCGGCGGTCGTGTCACCGACCTGCTCGGCGATGGGGCGCAACTGGTACAGCCGTTCGTAGTTCTTGCCGGTCCAGTACGTGCCGTCGCCGGGTTGTTCGGGCCCGAATCGGATGAGTTCGGGCTCTGCCTCGACGTCGTCGACGTAGCTGGCGAGACGGGACTCGTCGTACTCACCGACATCGGGCATGAAGGGCACGATGGGTGGCAGGTCGAGTTGCGTCTCGAACGCCGAGCCGGTCGTCGTCTTCATCGTCCCGCGCGGGGAGACGAAGGTGTCGCCGTCGAGGGTCGCGTCGGAGTGCTTGTACTGGTGCGGGTACAGTGCAGCGATGGTCCCGGTCGTCGAGGACTCCGCGCGAGCGGTCGTCTCGAACGTGTGGGTCGTCTGCACCGTCGCGCTCGCCTCGTCGTAGGTCCACGAGACGGTGGTCCCGGTGATCGTGTTGTATGCGTAGGACTCGTAGCGCGAGAGTGCCGCCGTCGTCGCCTCGGGTAGCACGCCGATCGTGAGGTAGCTGGCACCGGCGAGGCTGCTGGTGAGCGTCGGCGAACCGATGCCGGACCAGGTCGCGCCGCTGGGCGCGAAGACGCCGTAGTGGTGCCCGTTGACGGTGACACCGATGACGTTGCCCTGGTCGGCCCAGACGTCCGGCGTGGCCGAGAACGAGAGCTTGGCGTCGGCTCCATCGACCTCCGCGAATACGAAGGGCGAACCCTGCGCCATCGTCGCGTCGAGCGTCGGCGTGGAGGCGTCACCCGCCCCCCACCGGACGTCGACGTGCCAGTCACCGTAGCCGGCGCACCTCGCATCGAGGAACGACGCGCCGGTGGTCGACAGCGTCAGGTCGGCGCTTGGGTCCATCTCGGCGATGTTGCCGCGGTTCTTGTCGCCGTTGACCTGGGTGAAGTTCCACTCGGTCGGGTGGGAGATGCCGAGCCCCGAGCTGGTCGGGGTTCCCACCAGCGGGTGTGCCCACATCGCCTCGCCGTACTGGCCACGGAGGAGGTTACTCCACCAGTCGTTGGTCGGGTACGGTGCCGACACGTCGTCGGTCGCGTACACCTGTTCTGGTGGTTCCTCCTCGCCGGACGGGAGGGTCGTGGTGTAGCTGCCGGACCCCACGGAGACCACGTTCGCCGTGGCCTCTGCGGTCTCGGTCGCCGTCGCCGTCGCCGTGGGTGTCGACGTGGGCTTGCTGCCGGTGGTGGTCGTTTCGGTCCCGTCGGACTGACTGGAACAGCCAGCGAGTCCGACGCTCCCGATCGCACCGATGCCAGCGAGGCACCGCCGACGGGAGAGCTCGGTGTCACCGTCGAGCAGGAAGCCGGTGTCGCGTCCCATCAGAGCTCAGCTCCGTCGAGCGGGTCGCTATCCCAGTAGGCGTCGTCCTCGGTCGTGCGGTAGCAGGCGACGCGATGCTTGCCGTTGTCGTCGCCGTCGACGGCCGTCACGTCCGGTGCAGCCGTCTTGCAGTGTTCGGTCGCGTTCGGGCACCGGGTGTGGAACCGGCAGCCGGCCGGTGGGTTCACCGGGTCCGGGATGTCTATCTCGCGGACCGGCGGGCCCGATGCGTCCTCTTCGATGCCGAGCTCCGGGGTCGCCCACTTCAGCACCTTCGTGTAGGGATGCTGGGGGTTCTCGAGAACCTCCTCGACCGGGCCGATCTCGACCAGCTCGCCGAGGTACATCACGCCGAGACGCCCGCCGGCGTGTTCGGCGATGTACCGGGCGTTCGAGAGGTCGTGACTGATGAACAGGAACGACGTGTCGAACTGCTCCTGCAGCTCGAGCATCAGGTCCATCATCTCGACCCGGAGGCTCACGTCGAGCGCACTGACCGCCTCGTCCGCGAGGATGAGGTCGGGGTTCATCAGCAGCGCACGGATGAGCGCGACGCGTTGTTTCTCGCCACCCGAGAGCTGGTGTGGGTAGCGGTGTGCGTAGTCCTGCGGCGGGGACATCCCGACGCGTTCGAGGAAGTGGAAGATGCGTGCCTCGCGGTCCTCGGAGCCGAGGTTCGGCTGCCACCGCTTCAGCGGTGCGGACAGCGAGGACAGCACCGTCCGGTTCGGGTTCAGCGACGCGCCGGGGTCCTGGTGGATGATCTGGAGCGAGCGGCGGATCTCCTCGAAGGGAATCTCCGGGTCCGACCGCCACTTCTTCGCCTCCCAGATGTCCTGTCCCCAGTAGTTGACGCTGCCGTTGGTCGGCTTCTGCAGGCCGACCGCGGTCTTGCCGAGCGTCGTCTTGCCACTGCCGGACTCGCCGACGATGGCGACGACGTCGTTCTGCTCGATCTCGAGGTCGACACCGTCGACGGCGCGAACCGTCGGTCTGTGCGCGAAGGGGTTCAGGCCGCTGCCTTCCTTCTTGAAGTGCACGTCGACGTTCGACATCGAGAGGACCGGCTGGTCCGACTGCAGGGGGTCCTCCTCGAGTGGGGTATCAGTACTCATCGCTGCACCCCCGTCGAGAGCGATATCTCGTCGTCGATGTCCTCCCAGTGGTGGCAGGCGACGTCGTGCGTCTCCGAGACGGGCTCCATGGCGGGTTTCGAGTCCTCGCACTCGCTGGTCGCCATCGGGCACCGTTCGTGGTACGGGCAGCCCGGCGGGACGGCGACTGGGTCGGGTGCGGACCCGGCGATGGGGCGCATCTCCGAGAGCGGTGCGTCGAGGTTCGGGGTCGCGTTGAGCAGAGCACGGGTGTAGGGGTGTCGCGGGTTGCGAACCATCGCGTCCGTGTCGCCGACCTCCGCGAACTCGAACGCGTACAGCACGCCGATGCGGTCGGCCAGCTTCGTCACGAGTGGCAGGTCGTGCGTGATGAACACCATCGTGAGGTCGTACTTGTCACGAAGGTCCGACAGCAGGCTGATGATGGAGCGCTGCATGAGCAGGTCCAGTGCGGCCGTCGGCTCGTCCATCACGAGCACCTCCGGTTCGAGCACCAGTGCGAGCGCGATGAGCGCCCGCTGTTTCATCCCACCCGAGAGTTCGTGTGGGTAGGAATCCATGACGCGCTCGGGGTCGAGGTAGAGGTCCGCGAGGAGCTCTTCGGCTCTCTCGATTCCCGCTTCGACGTCGTAGTCGTGTGCCTCCAGGGTCTCGACGAAGTGCTCGTGGAAGTCCATCGTCGGATTGAACGAGCTCATCGCTCCCTGGAACACCATCGAGATGTCCTCCCAGCGGAGCTCCCGAAGCGGGCGCTTGCCGAGGTCGAGGACGTCGACGGGTTCGCCATCGCGGGGGTAGTAGTTGATCGTGCCCTCGGTTCGACCGGGGTTGACGACGGCGTTCAGCAGTGCCGATGCGAACATCGACTTGCCACTACCACTCTCCCCGACGATACCGAGAATCTCGCCGCGACGGATGTCCATCTCGACCTGGTTGAGGACGCGGCTCGTCCCCCGTTCCATGCTGAACGAGACGGTGAGGTCACGGCACTCGAGGACGACGTCCTCGGCGCTCGATTCGGTCGTGGTCGATCGCGTTGCAGTAGACTTACTCATAGTTCACCTCCGACGGTCGTGGACGCGCTGGACGCCTCGGCGGGGTCCCCGTCCTCGTCGCCGGTCGACTTCGCGTGGCGAGCCCGGACGCGTGGGTTGAACACGCGGTCCATCCCCTGCGCGAACAGGATGAGACCCATCGAGAGCAGGATGATGCAGAGCATCGGGACGATGAGCCAGTGGGCGGCATCGAGCGTCAGCATCCCACCGTTCGAGTAGGCCAGCTGGAGCATGACGCCCCAGTTCACGACCTTCGAGAACGGTAGGAGGCCGAGGAAGTACAGGCCGACTGAGGCGAAGATGACGTTCCGCATCGCGCCGACCATGTTGATCATCACGAACGGCATGATGTTCGGGACGATTTCCTTGCCGACGATGCTCGGCGTCGACAGCCCCATGGCCCTCGCGGCCTCCACGTAGGAGGTCGACCGGAGGGTCAGGACCTGCGACCGGATGGCGCGAGCCATCCCGGCCCAGCCCTGCAGGGACAGGACGATACCGAGGACGATGGGGTCCTCCGGTTGCAACAGTGCAACCAGGATGAGCAGGATGGGCAGCCCCGGGAGCGTCATCACGATGTCGATGATGGTCGAGAGCCCCTGGTCGAGACGACCACCGGAATAGCCGGCGAGCGCCCCGACGCTCGTCCCGAGGATGGTGACGAAGAGGCCAGCACTCGTGATCATCTGGAGCATCCGCGGGGTCGCGTAGACGGCCTGCTCGAGGATGCCGCGACCGATGTTGTCGGTCCCGAGCGGCCAGTAGAAGGCCATCCAGGGGACCGAGACACCGAACAGCGACATGCTCGTGAACTCGTACCAGCTCCCGCCGATGATGCCACCGTGGAACGGCCCCAACAGCAGGGGTGCCTGGCCGATGCGCGGCTCCACGACGACGGTCGGGCCGAAGACGCCGATGAGGATGAACCCGAGGACGAGCGCCGTCCCGATGCGGGCACGGACGTCGTTCCAGACGACCTTCGCCGGTGCCGCGAGCCAGAGGTCGAACACCTTCTGGAGCCGGTCCATCCGGCTCAGCGAGGAGTCGGCCACCGTGCTGAACCCGCTGGGGTCGTCCGGGAAGTTACTCATCTGGTTCTCCCGGCTCACTGGGCGTCACCTCCGGTCGTAACGCGCGGGTCGACGAGGCCGTAGGTCAGGTCGGCGATGAACGCGCCGGTGACGACGGCGAGCGTGATGAGCACGAACGTCCCCATCATCAGCGGGTAATCGCGTGTCTCGACGGCCGCGACGATGTAGTAGCCGAGCCCCGGGTAGACGAAGATCTCTTCGAGGATCGCCGAGCCACCGATGACGGCTCCAAAGGACAGGAGTATCCCGGTGTACATCGGCAAGATCGCGTTGCGGGCGACGTAGCGCAGGGCGATGCGGGTGTCCGAGAGGCCGCGAAGACGGGCGACCCGGAGGTAGTCCTCACCGAGGACCTGAATGCTGTTCCCGCGCATCCCGAGTGCGACACCACCGAAGCCGGTGATGACGACCGCCGCGATTATCAGCGTCGCGTGGTAGAACGCGTCGGCGACGAACTGGAACGTCGCGACCGGCTGGAGCGGGTCGACGATGGGCGCGACCTGTGAGGAGTAGTGCCCGTTCGTCGGGAACCATCCCAGCGTGAACCCGAACACGTAGAGGAACAGCAGTGCGGTCACGTAGTTCGGCGTCGAGTTCAGGACGATACCGACGCCGGTCACACTCATGTCGAAGCGGCTGCCTTCCCAGTAGGCCATGATGGCACCGAGCGCGATGCCGACGGTGAACATCAGGCCGATGGCGGTGGAGAACGCGAACACCGTCCACGGGAGTGCCTCGCCAAGTATCTCCGACACCGGTGCGTTCTGGCTGATCGACCGGCCGAGGTCGCCCTGCAAGATACCTACGACGTACTCGACGTACTGCTCGTGAAGCGGCTTGGTGAGGTCGATGTTGATGAAGTTCTCGACCTTCCGGTTGATCTCCTGTTGGGAGAGGTCGGGGTTGTTCCGGATGAGCTGGCCGCGGAGCTGGTCGGCCGGGTTACCCGGCATGAGCCGAACCAGTGCGAACGAGAGCGACAGGACGAAGAGCGCTGTAAACAGCGCCTGCGCTGTTCGCTTGACGAAGTACTCGTACATCAGCTCTCACTTGGGCTTGGCCGTGAGCTTCCCCTCGCGCGGCAGGTAGTACGGCGGCCAGTCGACGATGGCGTCCTCGTCGTTCTTCTTGATGGTCTCCCAGTTGTCGGTCGTCAGCCAGGACTGGTCGAGTTTCTCCATGAGCGGCGCCATCGGGAGGTGCCGGTTGACGACCCACGCGAGCTCCTGGGTCTTCTGCATCGCTTCCTCGCCGGTCAGCCCGGCCAGTTCCTTCACTTCGGATTCGAGGTTGACGGTCCGCTTCGAGCCGTTCGGCTGGCCGAGCGGCGAGACCTCGACCTCGCGCGGGAACTTCAGGATGGTCCGCGAACGGAAGCCGTTCAGCAGCTTGTTGAGGGTGAAGTACGGGTAGACCTTCCCGTCAGCCCAGCCGAGGCCGGCGACCGTGTAGTTCTGGTTGCCGTAGATGTCGCCCCAGTAGGACTGGCTCGGGTTGAGCGAGGCTTCGATGCCGAAGTCGTTCAGGTCCTGGACGATGGACTGGCCACCGGCCGTCCAGTCGTTCCAGCCCGCCGGAATCTTGTACGGGAACTTCAGCGTCTTGCCCTTGGCGTCGACCCAGGTCCCGTTGTTCTTCTCGAAGCCTGCCTCACGCAGGAGCGACGCGGCCTTGTCCGTGTTCGGCTCGTACTTGTCGAACTTCGAGAGGCTGTCACCGAGCCAGTTCTTGTAGCTGCCGTTGAAGTTGCCCGGGAGGCCACTCGGGACCTCGACCGGCACGTGCATCTTCGAGCCCGCGCTCTGTGCGAGCTTCTGGCGGTCGATGACGTACTGGATCGCGCGCTTGACGTTCTGCTGGCTGTAGTGCTCGTGCTCGTGGTTGAACATGATGCCCATCCCCCAGTTGGCGGGCATCGGAATCTCGCGGACGTGGTCGCCGTAGGACTCCGCGATGTTGCTGGGCGTGAACACGTTGTCGATCCCGTCGACCGTGTCGGTGCGCAGTGCCTGCCACTGCTTCTGGTTGGACTGGAGGTAGTTCCACTTCATCCGCGGGAAGTTGATGTTGTCCGCGTCAGGGTGGTCCGTGAAGCGCTCGGCGACGACCTCCTGGTTCTCCGCCCGGACGAGTTTGAACGGCCCGCTGCCGTTCGGCTCGTCGATGGTGAGCTCGGTCAGGCCGGGTGCCTCGCCGTCCGACTCGTAGGCGTCGAGGAACTCCTCGAACGTGTCGCGGGGCGTGTCGAGTGCGATGGGCTTGAGCGAGTAGAGGAAGACCTCGGAGGAGACGGAGCGCTGGAGGCCGAGTTCGAGGGTCGAGTCGTCGACGACCGAGACGTCCTCGGCGTTGACGATGTTCCCGATGGCTGCGCCGTCGTAGATTTCGAGCTTCAGCTTGAACGCAACGTCTTCGGCGGTGATCTCGTTGCCGTTGTGCCAGTGGTAGCCATCGCGGACGGAGAGCGTGACCGTCTCGCTCCCGATGTCCCACGATTCGAGGATACCCGGCATGAACTTGCTCGTCGCCTCGTTGACGTAGAGCAGGTTCTCGAACAGCGCCAGTGCGATGCGCTCGGGGTACTTCTGGCCGTACGGGTTGAACTGCATGTCCTTCGGGACGTCAGCCGTCGCGGTGACGAACGTCCGGTCGGTCATCGGCAGTTCGTCTTTCGAGGTCTGGGTCCCGGTACCGCCACCCCCACCCCCACCGCCGTTGTTATCGTCGCCGGCGGTGGTGGCAGTGTCCTTGTTCGAGCCGGCGCAGCCGGCGAGGCCGGCAGCGCCCGCCGCCCCTGCAGCTTGCAGGAAACGACGTCGAGTCTTTCGCAGGTTTCGTTCGCTTTCGTCCGTGTGGTGTTCGGACATACCTCGACCAAAAACCGGCAGGTATGTATGTATTTTCGATGATGTTTTAGATGTAGTGGCCCAATAAATAATTACGTTGACATAATTGCGAACCGGGTTCAACGGACGAATCTGGGCGCTGTCGGGGCCAGCGCGAGAGAATAGCGTGGTTCAGGGCTCGTAAAACTCTGTTCCTCGTCGAATCGCGATGCCAAGCCCGGCGAGTGTGGCCAGGATTATCCCGAACGAGGCGAGCGAGATGGCGCGTTCGGCCGTTCCAGGCTCGGTGAACTGGTACCCGATCGCCAGGAGCACGAGAAGGATGGTATCGAGCGCGAAGAGTATCGAGAGGAAGTTCTGGCGCATGCTTCCACCCGAGAGAGCCACGCTCAAAAGCATATCGGCGCGGGTGTCCACGACACGCTGATTCAGTCCAGTTCTGACTCGATAAAACATATATCTTACATTTTTTGTTTCTGTCGCAAACTCCCCCACTGAGACCGTACCGATAAGCCATCAGAACGAGTGTGTGCCCTCATGGAACATCTTCACGATGCCGCAGCACTCCGCGAGTCGATGCGAGCCCGCGAGCCCGTCGTCGGTGGCTGGGTCTCTATCGGTCACCCGGCGGTCGCCGAGATAACCGCAGATGCAGCCCTGGACTTCGTCACTATCGACATGGAGCACGCGTCGATGAGCATCGAGACCGTCGAGAACCTCGTGCGCGCGGTTTCGGTCACGCCCGGTGAGACGGTCCCGCTGGTTCGCCCACCCTCGGCCGACCAGGTCGCGATCAAGCGCGTTCTCGACACCGGTGCCGGTGGGTTGCTCGTCCCGCGGGTCGACACGCCCGCCGAGGCAGCACAGGTCGTAGAGGCCTCGACGTATCCGCCTGCGGGCATGCGCGGGACCGGTGCTGGGCGGGCCTCGAACTACGGTCGGACGCTTCCGGCATACATCGACGCCGCGGACGAGGCGCTGACGCGGATAATCCAGGTCGAGACCCGCGACGCTGTCGACAACGCCACCGAGATCGCCGCCGTCGACGGCGTCGATGCCCTGTTCGTCGGCCCGGCGGACCTCTCGGCGGCACTGGACTGCCACCTCGACTTCTCGGCTTCCGAGTTCGAGGATGCGGTCGGAACGGTTCTCGACGCCGCCGAAGCCGAGGGCGTCCCTGTCGGTGTGTTCGCGACTGCTCCCGACCAGCTTGAGGAGTGGCTCGACTCCGGGTTCGACTTCGCTATCGTCGGCTACGATGCGAAGTTCCTGCGGGAGGCGACCGACGAACTGGTCGCCGCGTTCGAGGCGGGAATCGGCGGCTCCAGCGAAGCCCGGTAGGTCCCGCTCCCACCCGGAGATAACTCGGTGGTATGACTCGATGATAATACTTTTCGTCACCGTCACGCAACTGCTCCTATGGCGTTCACGGACGAGATACGAGCGGAGGCCGACGCGTGCTGGGAGGCCATGGTCGAGCACCCGATGGTCGTGCGACTCGGTGACGGCAGCCTCGACGAGGAGCCGTTCCGGTACTGGGTCAGACAGGATTACGTCTATCTGGTCGAGTACAGTCGACTGTTCGCGTTGGGGGCCGCGAAGGCACCCGACCTGGACACGATGGGGACGTTCGCACAGCTCCTCGATTCCACGGTCAACACGGAGATGGACCTGCACCGGTCCTACGCCGCCGAGTTCGGCATCGACGAGGCAGAACTCGCGGCGACCCGCCCGTCGCCCACGACCCGGGCCTACACCGACTTCCTGGTTCGGACGGCCTCGCACGGCACCTTCGGCGACCTCGTTGCGGCGCTGCTCCCGTGCATGTGGGGCTTCAACGAGACTGGAAAACGACTCGCGGCGCAGGGCACGCCCGACCACGAACAGTACGCTGCGTGGGTCGAGATGTACGCCGGCGAGGAGTTCAGCGAACTCACCGAGTGGTGCAAGGACCTGCTGGACCAGGTGGCCGCGGACGGGACGGAGACCGACCACGCCCGATACCGTGACCTGTTCCGGACCTCCGCACAGTACGAGTACCTCTTCTGGGAGGCGGCGTGGACCGAGGAGGAGTGGCCGCTATGACTGGCGAGTTCGAGCAGTACGCCGCGGCCCGGGACGAACCGCGGTTCACCGACTGGCTTCGAGAGCGGACGGGGGCGGACTGGCAGGCAGCGACCGAGCATCGCTTCACCCGTGAACTCGGTGCCGACGATGTCGACGATGCGACCTTCGAGCGCTACCTCCTGCAGGACTACGCCTTCGTCGAGACGCTGGTCGGGACGTTCGGTCACGCCGTCGGGCAGGCTCCGACGATGGCGGCGAAATCGCGGCTCACCGACTTCCTGGGGAGCCTGACCGACGAGGAGAACGACTACTTCGAGCGGTCGTTCGAGGCACTGGGGGTCACCGAATCCGAGTACGAGAACCCCGACCTGCTCCCGCCGACGCGAGCCTTCGTGGACCTGCTCGGCCGCGCCGCCGCGCAGGGAGACTACGCCGAGACCCTGGCCGTGCTCGTGCCCGCAGAGTGGGTGTACCTGGCGTGGGCGACCGCGGTCGCTGACCAGGAGCAGTCCCGGTTCTACCTCGCGGAGTGGGTCGACCTGCACGCGACGCCCGCGTTCGAGTCGTTCGTCGATTGGCTCCGGTCGGAACTCGACCGGGTCGGGGCCGAGGCTGCACCCCGACGACAGGAACGACTCGCCCGCCTGTTCCGCCGGACGGTCGAACTCGAGGTCGCGTTCTTCGATGCGGCCTACGGTGAATCCGAGGCGGTCGCAGGGGGTGAGACGCGTTGGTGAGCACTGCGCTCGCGCTCTCGCTCACGGTCGCGACGCTCGTCGTCTTCACCGCCCTGGGGCTCTGGCACTCGCGCGGCCGCGTCGGCTCGGTGGAGGACCTCATCACGGCCCGGAACTCCGCGGGGGGACGGCGGACGACCGCGACGCTGGTCGCGTCGGTCATGGGTGTCTGGATACTGTTCTCAGCTCCGGAAGCCGGTGCAGGATTCGGCATCGCCGCGGTCGTCGGCTACGCCATCGGCGAGGCGGTCCCGATGCTCGTGTACTCGAAACTCGGCCCGCGCATCCGCCAGCTCATCCCGGACGGGCACTCGCTCACCGAGTACGCCCACGCCCGGTACGGGGACACCATGTACGGGTTCGTCGTGCTCGTGAGTGCGCTCTACATGTTCATTTTCCTCGCCGCCGAGTTGACCGGTATCGCGGGCGCGCTCGCCCTGGTCGCCGGGGTTCCCCAGTGGCAGACCGCCGTCCTCGTGGGTGGGTTCGTGCTGCTCTACACCGGATACGGTGGCCTCCGGGCGAGCCTGTTCACCGACACGGTGCAGGCGCTGCTGGTCCTGCCCCTGCTCCTGTTGACGTTCGGTGGCGCAATCGTCGCCCTCGGTGGCCCCGGACAGGTGTACGAGGGCGTACAGACCGCCAGCCCGACGCTGCTGGACGCCGGCTTTGCCGCCGGCCTGCAGTTCGGCGTCGCGCTCTCCTTTGCTATCCTCGGTGCGGAACTGCTCAACCAGACCTGGTGGCAACGAATCTACGCCGGGAAGGACAGCGAGACCGTCGCCAGCAGCTTCAGACGGGCGAGCCTCCTCAATGGCGGCCTCGTCTTCTTCGCCGCACTCTTCGGTATCATCGCGGTCGGAAACGCCGACGTGGTCACGGACATCACGAGTTCGGGCTACAACGCGGACGTGGCGTTCTTCGTCCTCCTGCAGAGCGCCTTCCCCGAGTGGCTCGTCCTCGCGGTCGTCCTGCTCGCGCTGTTGCTCGTCATGAGCTCCGTGGACACGCTGTTCAACGCGCTGTCGAGCCTCGTGACGGCCGACCTCGCCCGCCTCCTCTCCGGTCCGAGCGACCACCAGCTCGCCCTCGGCTCGCGGGCCTTCACCGTGGTCGTCGCGGTCGCGGCCATCTACGTCAGCCTCCGGGCGCAGAGTGTCCTTCGACTGTTCTTCCTCGCGGACCTGCTCGGGGCTGCGGTCGCGTTCCCACTCGTGTACGGACTCTATTCGGAGCGAATCACCGGCCCGGGCGCGCTCGTGAGTAGTCTCGGTGGCCTCGCGGTCGGGCTCGCGTACTTCCCGGACCTTCGGGGGTACATCACGTCTATTCCGGTCGTCGGCGACCTGTTGCCTGCGGCGGACCCGCTGTACCTCACCTCCTTCGCTGGCGCGTTCCTGGTCTCTGCGGGGCTGGCGCTCGTCGCGGCCCGCGTCGCAGACGCTGACTTCGATTTCGACCGGCTCGCCCGGGAGATTCGGCGGCTCGACGAGCCGATGGCAGACGGGGGGCGCGAGCAGGAGGAGTGAGAGCGGCCGTATTGGCCCTGGCGAAACTGTCTTGTCGTCGGTCCGAGACGGTCGACCCGGATGGACCTGGTGTTCCTCGGACGGCTGGTGGTCGGGTACGGGTTCGGTCTCGCGCTCCTCTACGGCGGGGTGTTGCAGACGCGCCGGGCGGCCAGACGCCAGTTCGACAAGCTCACCTTCGGGTCGTTCCGACACGTCTTCGGCCCGCTGGGGCTGACCGACAACGACGAGATACTCCGTGTCTTCTGGCTCGCCGGTGGTCCGCTGTGCTCGCTGGTCGGCACCGCGTATCTGGTCGGGATCACCTGGTTGCTCCTGCCCTGACCGAGAGCTGCTTCGAGTCGACAGCCCAGACCCGGACGGTGGGTCCCCCCGGTGCTTGCTCCTTCAACCCACGGTTTTTCTCTCCCTCGCAAACGAAACACAGTATGTCTCTTACATCAGAACGGCTGGAGCCACTGGACCGAACGCCCCTCGCGGGGAAGACCTGCGTCGTCACCGGTTCGTCGCGCGGTATCGGTCGGAAGATCGCGCTCGAACTCGCCCGCTGTGGGGGCGATATCGTGGTCAACTACAACTCGTCCGAGGAGCGTGCGACGGAGGTCACCGAGCTCATCGAGGCGAACGAGGGAACCGCGATGGCTGTCGGTGCGGACGTCTCTGACCCCGAGCAGGTCGAACTGATGGCAGACGAAGTCCACGACGAGTTCGGCCAGATCGATGTCCTGGTCAACAACGCCGGAATCACGCGGGACCGGACCTTCGAGGAGATGACCTACGAGGACTGGAATCAGGTCATGGGGGTCAACCTCAACGGCGCGTTCAACTGCACGAAGGCGTTCTACGACGACATCAAGGCCGCCGATGGAGGTCGGCTCATCAACATCTCGAGCGTCGTCGGCCAGCAGGGGAACTACGGGCAGGCGAACTACGCGACCTCGAAGGGCGGACTCATCGCGTTCACGCGCACCATCGCGTTAGAACTCGCCCGGAGCGATTCGACGGCGAACTGCGTCGCCCCTGGGTTCACCGAGACGGACATGTTGGGGGAGGTCCCGGAGCGGGTCCGGGAGAAGATTCGCGCGAAGATACCCCTCGACCGGTTCGCCGACCCGGAGGACATCGTCGGTCTCGTCCGGTTCCTGGCCAGCGAGCAGTCGAGCTACATGACCGGGCAGGTGCTCGGGGTCAACGGCGGGATGGAGTGGTAAGCGACTGATTTCGGGGTTTCGGTCATCCGAGCTCGACGACCCGCTCTGTCCACGCCCGAAGCCGACGTAGTGCCGCACGCTCGTTTCGCGACACCGGGTCGTCGCTTCCGAGTTCGTCGCTCTCGAAGGCGTTCAGGACCGCCACGGTCGCCCGGTCACAGTAGCTCGTCAACCGCCCGGTCGCGTCGGCCTCGGCCTGCAACGCGATGGTCGCGTCGTTGACGAAGACGGCCGTGGGGTCTGCTGGCGCGGCGTCGACCAGTTCGTAGGCACGTGTTGCGTTCTCCTCGGCCAGCTGCATCGCTCCCATCTCGGAGTCGCTGTCTGCCCGGGGCGCGTGGGCCTCCAGCACGCCGTGCCAGGCCGCGTCCGGAACCCTGGTGAACTGCGAGAGCCGCCCCCCGAGGAGCACCCCATCGCGCTCGACCTCGGGCGCGAACTCCAGCACGACGACGCCCTCTGCCCCGTGCTCGCCAATCCAGGCGTCGAGTGCCTGTGCCGTGAGCCGGGTCTTCCCACTGTTCGAGGGACCCACGATGAGCGTCGAGCCCGACAGCGGGAACGGCAGGTCGGGCATCAGTCGAGCGATTCCTGTGCGGCTGGCTCGCGGCTGCCCCAGTCCCGGACGAACAGCGCCAGCAACCCGAGGGTCGCCACGCCGAGCACCGCGGCGAAGATGACCACGAACAGCGTGATGGGGTCACCGAGACCCGCAGCGACCTGTCCCCGAAGGAACGACCCGGCCGTGACGGTGGTGACACCGATGAGGACGAGTCCCGCGACGTTCGCGGCGACGGAGTTCGTCTCCGACACCGTCTCGGTGTCGTTGAGCAGGAACAGGACGAGCGCGATGGCGAAGGGCGTCCCGACCAGCCCGAAGGCCAGCACCAGCACCAGCAGCGGGAAGAACGCGCCGCCGAGGAAGACGCCGCCGATACCCACGAGCGCAGTCACGACGATGGCGGCCCGGTACCGCGAGTCGGACACGTCGGTCTCCCAGCCGAGCTTGTCGGCCATCAGGTACGGGGGGACGGTCGTGTTCCCGCCGAGCGTGGAGATGGCCGCGCCCCAGAGTCCAAGCAGGAACAGCCACTTGGCGTTCTCGCCCACCAGCGGGCCGAGGGCCTGGGCGGCCGCGGTCGCTGTCAAGCCGTCCGCGGAGACTGCTCCTGCGGAGTGCAGGACGCCTGCAGCCACGAGGAAGATGGCGAGGCTGTAGACGCCGAAGGCGACGAGCATCGATGCCCCGATGTCGGTGACCGCGAGGTCGTACTCGTCTCTGGTCCACTGCTTGGCGCGCATCGTGTAGGACTGCATGGTGATGAGGGTGATGTGGACCGCGCCGCCGAGGATGCCCGCGGCGGCGAGCGCGCCGCTGGTCCCCGCGGGAATCTGTGGGACGAGCCCCGTCGCTGCCGCCCCGAGGTCGACCGGGACGACGACGAGTGAGGCTACGAACGCGAGCACCACGAGCGAGACGAGTACCTTCGCGCCCATCTCGGCGATACGGTAGCCACCGCCGGCGAGCCCGACCGCGAGGACGACACCCCAGACGACCGCCCAGACCACGTTGCTGACACCGGTGATGGTCGCGCTCACGTCGGCGACCGTCTTCATGATGACCAGCTGTGCCAGGCCGGAGGCGAGGACCGCGTCGCCGACGAGCAGCCACGCCCATCTCGAGCCGAGCCGGTCCTCGACGACGGAGACGATGCCCGCCTCGGTCAGCAACCCGAGCCGCATCGCGAGGAACTGCGCCGTCGCCCCGAGCAGCGCCGACAGCAGGACGATCCAGAGGAGGGTGTAGCCGTAGCCAGCACCGGCCGTGAGCAGGCTGGCCATGGTGGCCGGACCGGCCGCGATGGCACCCGCGAGCCAGGTCGGGCCCATCCTGGAGAGCAGTGCGTCGAATCGGCCCCCGGAGTCACTCGTCGCCATCTCAGACACACCCCGGGAACTCTTCGCCAGTGATGTGCAGGCTGTCGACCCACTCGGGCGGCTCCTCGTCGGTGAACCGTGAGCGACCTCGCATGTACGCGAGGATGAACGCGCGCCGCCAGTCGTCGGTCGTGTTCGGCGCGGTGTAGTGGGGCAACAGGCAGTGCTGGAACAACACGTCGCCGGGCTCCATCGGGAGCGCCACGGTGTCTTCGGGGCCGTACTGTCTCCCCGTCAGCGTGATATCGGTGTCGTACTCCAGTGCCTCGTGTTCGATGAGACCGTCCGTGTGCGCGCCGGGTACGACCTGCATGCAGCCGTTCTCCGTCGTCGCCTCGTCGAGGGCGATCCACACCGTGACGTGGTCCATCGGGTGGATGGGATAGTACGCCGCGTCCTGGTGGAACTTCTTCTCGCTGCCGACCCGGGGCGGCTTCAACATCGCCGCGCTCCGCAGGAGTTTGAGGTTCGGGCCCTGGAGCTGCTGGACCACCGAGACGATACCGTCGTCCTCGGCGAGGTCTGAGAACGCGTCGTCTTCGCGCACCATCCCGAGCCCCTCGAACTTCCGGACCGGCGCGGCCTCTCCACCAGTGTCCCCGGGGAGCGAGTCCGCCTTCGGTTCGAGCATCCGACTGAACTCCCGTTCCGCACGGTACCCCTCGACGTACTCCTGGAGCCGTCGCTTCGTTCGCTCGACGACCGACTCGTCGAGCAGTCCGTCTACCACCACGTACCCCTCGCGCTGGTAGTGGGCGAAGTCGCTGTCTGTGAGCTGCATACCACTTGGTTTTATTGCTAAGTAATAAAGTGGTTGGTTGCTGGTCTGTCTCCCGTCCTGCAACCGCTGAAAGCTGTCGAAAAAGGAGATTTCCTGCTCGCTGAGGGTTCTACGACCTTTTGCTTCACCGACGCCTACCTACGGGTATGCCAGCAGTTCGTTCCCGGATGGCCGCCCGATACCGGTCGCTGACGACGATGGAATCGGTCGCGGTATTGCTCGTTCTGGTCACGGCGCTCGTCCACCTGTACGAAGGGGTCGAGGACCTGGGAGAGGGGGTGCTCGGCGTCATGTTCATCCTCGCCGGACTCGGGTTCCTGGGTGCTATCGTGCTCTTCTTCCTCGACTACCCCCGGCTACCGCTGTACATCGTCGGTATCTTCTACACCGGCCTGCAGTTCGTACTGTACTTCGTCCTCCGGTGGCCGAACGTCTACGACACCCTCGGCCTGTTCGACAAGATCGTCCAGCTCGTGCTCATGCTGGTCCTCGTCGAACTGTTCCGGAGCGAGCGCGCGAAGTCCGAAGGGGACTCGCCAGAAACGCCCGCGAGCGACGGCACGATGACGGAGGATTGACACGCCAGTCCCAGACTTACGTCCCTCCCAAATCCTGTGAGAACCCAAGTCTCTATCCGCGATGAGCGACCTATACAGGATATAGGATGGTCTACGTGAGTATTATCGGCTGTGGTAACATGGGGAGCGCCCTCGCAGAGGGCCTCTCGAAGGCTGGCGGGTATTCCGTGACAGCCTGCGACCTCGACCCCGACGCTCGTGAGCGCGTCGCGGACTACTGTGAAGAGACGACCGACGACCCCGCGGCGGCGACTGCTGGTGCGGACATCGTCGTCGTCGCCGTGAAACCAGACATCGTCGGCCCGGTGCTCGATTCTATCGACCTCTCGCCCGAGCAGACGCTGGTCTCCTTTGCGGCCGGCGTCCGCCGGGAGTACGTCCAGGCGCGGACCGACGCCACGGTCGTTCGGGTCATGCCGAACATCGCCGCCGCCTACGGCGACATGGCGGCAGCCGCCGTCGCCGAGGACCTGTCGGACGAGGTCCGGGCGATGCTGGGCGCTGTCGGCTCGTTCGTCGAGGTCGACGAGTCCCTGATGGACATCGCGACCGCGGTCAACGGCAGTGGCCCGGCGTTCGTCTTCTATCTTCTCGAAGCGATGAAGGACGCCGGCATCGAGAGCGGTCTCAACCCGGAGCAGGCCGAGGTGCTCGCCGCCCAGACGTTCAAAGGGGCGGGTGAGATCGTCCTGCAGGACGACCGGAGCGTCGACGAACTCATCGACGCGGTCTGTTCGCCCAACGGGACGACCATCGAGGGCATGAAGGTGCTCAGAGCCAGCGACGCGGACACCGCCGTCATGGACGCGGTGGAGGCCGCCCGCAAACGCTCGGTCGAACTCGCGGAGGAGTTCAGGGATGACTGAGGCGATAGACAGCACCCCGGTCGACGACGACGCCGTCTCGGCGGTGCGAAAGCAGGCCGCCGCGGCGGAGCGGGTCATCGTCAAGGCGGGGACGAACTCGCTGACCGACGACGACTCCAACCTCGACGACTCGAAGCTCGACAAGCTCGTCGACGACATCTACGACCTCCGCAAGCGCGGCAAGGAGGTGCTTCTGGTCTCCTCGGGGGCCATCGGGGCCGGGGCCGGGCGGCTCGGCCGGACGGACCGGACCGTCGAAGAGAAGCAGGCCCTCTCGACGGTCGGCCAGAGCCACCTCATGCGGCGGTACACCGAGAGCTTCGAGCGGTACGACCTGACCATCGCCCAGATTCTCATCACCCAGCAGGACCTCGACAACCCGGAGCGGTTCACCAACTTCCGGAACACCATCGAGACGCTGCTGGATTGGGGTATCGTCCCCATCATCAACGAGAACGACGCCGTCGCCACCGAGGAGATCCAGATCGGTGACAACGACATGATCTCGGCGTCCATCGCAATCGGCGTCGACGTCGACCTGCTGGTGACCCTCACCGACGTCCCGGGCGTCTACACCGGCAACCCGAAGCACGACCCCGAGGCGGAACGTATTCCGGCCGTCGGCGAGAACTACGACGTGGTGCAGGACATCATCGCGAAGAGCGCGACCGATGGGTTCGGCGGTATCCGGACCAAGGTCGAAGGCGCACGCGACGTGAGCGAACACGGCATCCCCGCCATCATCGCGGAATCGACCGAACCCGCCGTCCTCGAACGCATCGCGAACGCGGAGTCGGTCGGGACCATCTTCCTTCCCATCAACGGTGACCACGATGACTGAGAACGACACACTCGCACAGGTGCAGGAGGCACAGACCGCGTCGCTCGAACTGGCGAAGCTGTCCGACGAGACGCGAAGCGAGGCGCTGCGAGCCATCGCAGACGCCATCGACGCCCGCCACCAGGAGATTCTCGAGGCGAACGAGAAGGACGTCGAGGCGGCCGAGGAGATGCTCGCGAAGGGCGAGTATACCCAGGCGCTGGTCGACCGGCTGAAGCTCTCGGACTCGAAGCTCGACAGCATCGCCGAGATGGTCAGAAGCGTCGCGAACCAGGACGACCCGCTCGGGAAGACCCTGAGTTCGCGCGAACTCGACGACGGTCTGGAACTCTACAAGCTTTCAGTCCCGATCGGCGTCATCGGGACCGTCTTCGAGTCCCGCCCCGACGCCCTGGTGCAGATTGCCGCGCTCAGCCTGAAATCGGGCAACGCGGTGATGCTCAAGGGCGGCAGCGAGGCGAAGCACTCCAACCGCGTGCTGTACGACATTATCCGCGAGGCGACCGCGGACCAGCCTACCGGCTGGGCACAGCTCATCGAGGCGCGCGAGGACGTCGACCGCATGCTGGAGATGGACGAGTACATCGACCTGCTGATGCCCCGCGGCAGCTCGCGGTTCGTGGAGTACATCCAGGACAACACCTCGATTCCCGTGCTGGGCCACACCGAGGGCGTGTGTCACGTCTTCGTCGACCGCGAGGCCGACCTCGACATGGCCTCGGACATCGCCTACGACGCGAAGTGCCAGTACCCTGCGGTGTGCAACGCGGTCGAGACACTGCTCGTCCATCAGGACGTGGCCGCCGACTTCCTGCCCGAGATGGTTGCCCGGTACGAGGAGGCCGGTGTCGAGGTTCGCGGCGACGAGCGCACCCGCGAACTCGTCGACGTCGAGGAGGCCACCGAGGAGGACTGGTCGACCGAGTACGGTGACCTCGTGCTCTCCATCCGCGTCGTGGACTCGCTCTCGGACGCCATCGACCACATCACGACCTACAGCTCGAAACACACCGAGTCCATCGTCACCGAGGATTCCGAACGGGCGGCCCGGTTCATGCGGAGCCTCGACTCGGCGAGCGTCTTCCACAACGCTTCGACCCGGTTCGCCGACGGCTACCGGTACGGCCTGGGCGCCGAGGTCGGCATCAGCACCGGGAAGACCCACGCCCGCGGCCCGGTCGGGCTCGAAGGCCTGACGACCTACAAGTACCACCTCGAAGGCGACGGCCACATCGTCGGCGACTACGCCGGCGAGATTGCGAAGCCGTACACGCATCGCGAGTTCGAGGGCGCGTGGCAGCCCGGGAAGCTGTCCGACGAGTAAGCGAGAGAACGGCGACTTCAGTTTTCCCGATTCAATTCAGGTTCGTGGGCTTCATCGTCTCAGCATCACTTTCGTCGGGTTCGACAGGCAGCATCGGCTGCCCTCCTCGAAGCTGCGGTCGAATCCAGTCGTGGGTGTTCACGGTTCCCTCCTCTACCGGGTCGCCGTCCTCGTCCACGACGGCGATACCGTCGTTTCGAAGCTGACTCACGGACACCTGTTCGCCGTACTCCCGGATGTTCCCGTAGGCGATGAACCGCCCGTCCTCGCCGTTGGCGGTCAATCCGACTGCCCCGAGTGCGCCGATGACGCCGTCGCCGGTGCCGCCATACTCGTCGAGGAACACGCCGGCAGCCTCGGCCACCTCGTATGCTTGGGCCTTCTCTACCACAGAGTCTTGGGCGCGGTGGCCCCAGTCGGTCACTTCGTCGGGAACGTCACCCGCCGGAGCCACGCAGAGGCCGGGGTCGGCCACGTCGGCCATGATCTCCTCGAGGAACATCCCGGCGTCGTCGACGATCCGGTCGATGGGTGGCGCATCCGCCTCGAACACCAGGCACGCCGCGCTGTTGTGGGTGGTGTAGGGAACGCGGGGGTCGACCAGGAACTGCTGGCGAACACTGCCGACCCAGTCGAGACCGTGGTCGTCGGCTAGCTGGGCACCGAGCATTCGGCTTACCCGTCCGGTCCCGTGGTCGCTGTCGATGGCGTCGGTGTCGTCGATTCCGACCAGGAGTCGCATTGGACCGTATCGACGCCGAATAGTTTTAGTCGTTGTGTGACACTCGTTGTATCTATGACGGAACAACGTTCGCGTCGTCGCCTCCTCCAGGGACTCGGCGCGCTGGCTGTGGGAGGGAGTACGGCACTGGCTGGCTGCAGCACGACCTCGGAAGCACCGGAAACCGGGGCGAACCCGACCGATACGTCTGCTGGAGGCGGCACGGACACGACGGGCGGTGGCGACTCGGAGAAGTCGGGCGAACAGACGGTGACGGACGCCGTCGGTCGGACCGTGACGGTTCCCGCCGACGTCGAGCGGGTCGTCGGGCTCGGCTCGGGGGCGCTCCGGTTCGTCGTCTACGCGGGTGGCGTCGAGCGGGTCGTCGGGGTCGAACAACTGGAGACCTCGAACGCGGACCGGCCCTTCCGGCCGTACACGCTGGCGAACATGCAGCTCACCGAGTTGCCGACCGTCGGTACCCGGAAGAGCCCGGACCTCGAACGTGTGCTCCAGACCGACCCAGACGTGGTCATCGCGGGCTACGCGAGCAAGTCCGACGCGAACACGATGCAGGACCAGCTCGGCGTCCCCGTCGTCTCCATCAAGCCGGGTGGGCTGACCGAGGAACTCGAAAGTTCCTTCTTCGGGTCGCTCGACCTCCTGGGCACCATCCTGGGAACCGAGGACCGTGTCGCAGAACTCCGAACCTTCGTCGAGGACACGCTGGCCGATCTGGAATCACGAGCCGGGGGAATCGAGACGAAGCCGCAGGGTTACGTGGGCTACCTCGGTCGCGGCAAGCATGGGCTCACCTTCACCCAGCCGAGCTACGTCCCGTTCACCTTCGGCGGCGTTACGAACGTCGCGGCCGGGGCGACCGGGAGTGGTGACGGTGGCGGCGGTGGGGGAGACGGAGGCGGTGGGGGCGGTGGTGGCGGCGGTGGTGGTGGAGGCGGCGGAGGCGGCGGTGGTGGCGGCGGTGGCGGCAAGGGAGCCTCCCGCATCGAGATCGACCCCGAGACGCTCATCAAGTGGGACCCCGAGGTGCTGTTCGTCGACCTCGGCACTGAGACGTACGAGGCGCTCGACGCGCCCGAGTACCAGGACGTCACAGCCATCGCGAACGACGACGTCTACGCCGTCATGCCGACCCGTGACTACGGGACGAACTTCGGGACGGTCATTGCCGACGCCTACGCGGTGGGCGCGGCCGCCAACCCCGACGCCTACGACGTGGACCCCGTCGCGAAGGCCGACGAGATATACGAGGCCTTCGTCGGCGAAGGTGTTTATGAAGGAGTTGTCGACGCCTACGGTCGCGGTTACGGACCGATGAACTAACCGTGACCCAATCCGACGTATCGGGCGTGACGGACACGCAATCGGACGCCGCGCAACCTGCGGACCAATCGCTCGGGAGCGATGCGGTCGCCGCGTACGAGCGCCACGTCCGCCAGAAGGTCCTCGTCGTCGGTGGGCTCGTCGGGCTGTTGCTGGTGCTCGCGACCTATGCGCTCCTGACGGGGCCGATTTCCATCCCACTTCGGTCGCTGCCTGCCATCCTGCTCGGGCAGACGGGCGGCCGGGGCGCGACCGTCATCTGGAACATCCGGCTCCCCCGCATCGTGGCCGCGGTCGGGGCGGGCTTCGGGCTCGCGGTCGCGGGAACCGTCCTCCAGAGCCTGCTCCGGAACCCGCTGGCTTCTCCGTACACCCTCGGTATCTCGCAGGCGGCCGCGTTCGGGGCTGCGGTCGCCATCGTCGTCTTGGGAGACGGGTCGTCGACGACCAGTTCGGCGTTCGACTGGGTGCCCTACCTGACGACCCTGAGCGCCTTCGCAAGCGCACTGCTGTCGACGGTCGCCATCCTGCTCGTCGCGCGTCTCAAGCGGGCCACGCCCGAGACGCTCGTGCTCACGGGCATCGCGCTCGGGGCGTTCTTCGCGGCCGGCACCTCGGCGCTGGAGTACTTCGCGACCAACGTCCAGCTCGCGGCGCTCATCGCCTGGAAGTTCGGGACCGTCTCCGGCGCGACCTGGGACGGGAATCTAGTCCTGTGGGTCGTGGTAACCGTGGCGAGCCTCTACTTCGTCCGCCGGGCGTGGGCCTACGAGGTGCTCGACGCCGGCGACGACACGGCGCGCTCGCTCGGGGTGAACGTCACCCGGATCCGACTCGTCGGGATGATCGTCGCCTCGCTGGTGACCGCGGTCGTGGTCTCGCTGTTCGGCGTCATCGGCTTCGTCGGCCTCGTCGTCCCGCACATCGTGCGACGGGTCATCGGCGGCGACGAACGCTTTCTCGTCGTCGCTTCCAGCGTGGCTGGCGGGGTGCTCTTGCTCGCCTCGGATATCGTCGCGCGAGCCATCATCGCCCCGGTCGTCCTCCCCGTGGGCATCGTCACGGCCTTCGTCGGCGTGCCACTGTTCCTCTACCTCATCGTGAACGGGAGGGAGTACTGGTGATTCACCTCGATGCGGTCACGGTCGGCTACGACGACCCGGTCGTCTCGGACGTGTCGTTCTCGGTCGACCGTGGCGAGTGTGTAGCCCTGCTGGGTCCAAACGGCGTCGGGAAGTCAACCTTGCTCCGGTCGATTCTCGGGCTGCGTGACCCGCTCTCGGGGACCATCACCGTCGATGGAGACGATGTGACGGGACTCGAACGAGGCACCATCGCGAGCCGGCTGGGCTACGTCCCGCAGTCCGAATCCGGGGGACTTCCCTCGACGGTGTTCGAGACGGTACTGACGGGCCGAAAACCCCACACCTCGTGGCGGCCGACCGAGGCAGACCGCGAGGTCGTCGGCGACGTGTTGGCACAGGTCGGCATCACCGACCTCGCGATGCGGTCGCTGTCGGACCTCTCCGGAGGACAGCGCCAGCAGGTCCGGCTGGCCCGGGCGCTCGCACAGGAACCGGATGGGCTCGTCCTCGACGAACCGACGAGCAGCCTCGACCTGCGTCACCAGCTCGACGTGCTCGAGCACGTGCGTGAACTGACCGACGATGGGCTGGCCGTCGTCTTCGCGCTGCACGACCTCGAACTCGCGGTCCGCTATGCCGATACGCTGGTGTTCCTCGCGGACGGCGAGGTCGTCGAAGTCGGTGGTCCGGACATCGTGTCCGCCGACCTCGTGAGCGAGGTGTACGGTATCGAGGCGCGCGTGGTGGAGGTCGACGGACACACGGTTGTCATCCCCGGGGCGTAGCCGTCCCTGTGGCACGAGGGTGTGTCGCACACCACCCGGTCGTTTATTATCGGTGAAACGACTGTTCTAGTATGACGCTCCTGTCGGTCTCCGTCTCGTCGCATCCGGCGTCTCTCGGAGCCATCGCCAGCCGGACAGACGGCGTGGAACTCAAGCTCGACTGGGAGCACGTCGACGCACTCCTCTCGGATAAACCGGTGTCGGAACATTGTCGCGAGCAGGGTGTGGGCACCGACTTGATTCGCAGCATCCACCTTCCGCCTGGGACGAACCGCCGGCACGGCATGGCCATCGCGCCCGGCAACACCGGCACCATCACCGACTTCATCCATCGAGGGCTGGGCGAGGCTGTCGACCCCGAATGGCTGACCGTCCATACGGTGCGGCGGTTCGACTACCGCGAGCAGGTCGAGCGATTCGCCACCGTCACCGACCTCACCGGCTTCCCGATTGCGGTCGAGAACACGCCCGACGCGTCGTACTTCCACGCCCCCGAGGAACTCGCGTTCGTGGCGATGCTGACCGACCAGGTGGACCGCCTAGCAGACACGTACCTGCTCGTGGACACGGCCCACGTCGATACGGACAGATGCCAGGCCGCGGTCGACGAGGCGGTCATCGTCGATGTTCTCGACAGGGCCCCGTCGGAACTGGCCGCCGGCGTCAAGGATGACCTTCGTCAGTTCGTCGCAGGGAACCTGTCCGGGCTCGAGGGAACGGTGCCGGCGAGTGACCCCTGGGCACCCGTCCTGACGACGCTCTACGCGACCGGTGGCGAGCGGGTCCGTGCGGTCCATCTGAACCACCCGGTCGACGACGGCCTGCCGAAGACCGGCCACGACGCCGAAGACGGGCTCGACCACGTACTGGCCTTCTGCCGCGAACACGACATCGCGGTCGTCCTCGAACCCGGTCGGGCCTCGATCGAAGAGATCGTGACCGTGGTCGAGGACCTGCGCGAGCGGGCCTGAGTACCGGTGCGGCCCCGCTCAGTCCCGGCGGTCTTCCCAGACCGACACCGCCCGGCGGACCAGTTCGGGATGCGGGTCGACCTCTTTCCTTCCTGCCGCGACGGTCTCGAACGCGTCGCCGATGTCACGGCCCCGGTGGAGCGCCATCGCCGTCGCTGCGACGGCCGCGCTACGCGAGGACCCCCACGAACAGTGGACGAGGACGCGCTCGCCAGCCTGGAGCAGTTCAATCGCCTCTGTGACGGCCTGCTCGAACGCTTCGCGGTCGTTCCTGGGGCCGTCCATCATCGGGAGGTGTCGATGGTCGAGCCCGGATGGGATGTCACCGTCCGGCGACTCGTGGGTCACGGAGACGACCGCGGTGATGTCGTTCGCCTGTAGCTGCGCCCGGTCACTGGCCGCCTCGATTCCACTCACGAACAGGTCGTCGGAGACTTCGTCCATGACTGGTCTCATTCCTCCCGCCGCTCGACCCGCGCCAGCACCGGCTCCGCGGGCTGTAGCGTCATCTGTGGGTCGACCTCGACCGCGTCGTCGTCGACGTCGAGCGAATACCGCTGGCCGACCGTGGCGAGGACGGCCTTCATCTCCAGGCGGGCGAAATGCCGCCCGATGCAGATCCGCGGGCCGGCACCGAACGGGACGTAGGCGTACCCGCGCCCCCGTGGTGTCGTGTCCGCCCAGCGGTCCGGGTCGAACGTCCACGGGTCGTCGTAGAACCGCGAATCGTGGTGCACGTTCCAGACGGAGAGCAGGACGTCGGAACCCTCCGGAACGACGTAGTCACCGACCTCGGCCGGCTCCCGCATCACCCGGGGAATCGCGTGGACCGGTGGGTAGAGCCGCAGCGTCTCGTGGATGATCCTGTCGAGGTACTCCATCTCCTGCAACTCCGCGAGGGTGGGCTTGCCGTCGACGACCTCGTCGAGCTCGGCGTGGAACCGCGCCGCAACCTCGGGATGGGCAGCGAGCTGGTGTAGCGCGTACGTCATCGCGAGGGCGGTGGTCTCGTGGCCGGCGAAGATCATCCCGACGACCTGGTCGAGCACCTCGGTCTCGTCGAAGCCCGAGTCCGGGTCGTCGCGCAGCGCCGCAAGCCGCGAGAGGAGGCTTTCTTCGCCGTCACCGTCACCGGAGTTCTCGAGGATGCGTCGCGCCCGGTCGCGGAGTTCCTGTTCACCCCGGTGGAAGCCTCGCCGGGCTGGGGTCGGCACCCAGTTCGGAAGCGCCCAGGTGGCGGGTTCGAACCAGAGGTTGAGGGCGTAGGCGGTCTCGGCGAGGTCGTCGGCCTCTGCCTCCGAGAGCGACTGCCCGAGGACGACCTCGAACAGGTTGTGCAGGGCGAGGGATTTCATCTCCTCGTCGATGCGGACCGACTCACCCGGGGGCCAGCCATCGACCCGGTCCGCCGTGATGTCGACCATGGTCTCGGCGTACTCGTGGATACGGGTGGGGCTGAAGAACGGCTCCATCGCGTGGCGCTGTCGTCGCCACTGGTCGCCCTCCACCGCGAGCAGTGCATCGCCGAAGGCGACCTGGAAGTCGTCGAGTTTCGCGAACGCCTCACGGTTCGTCAGACTCGTCTCGATGTGGTCCGGGTGGGCGAGGACGTAGACGTCTCGGCCCGGGAATCGCATCTGGAACGCGTCGCCGGTCGAGGCGACCGACCGTTCGATGAACCCGAACGGGTCCCTGGCGAAGGAGGCAGCGTGGCCGACCAGCGGGAGGCCCGATGGGGCGGGCGGGGTACGACCCTGTGTCATTCGTTCCCCCGGTTAGCGCGTATCGACAAAACAGTTCTTCTCCGTCGACAGGTCATCGATGGCGCGGTCGTCGGCCCTCACCCAGCCACGGGCTGCACGCGTTCCCGGGCGACCCGCCCGAGCAGCAGGAGGATGGGGACGAACAGCACGCCGGCGACGAGGAACGGCGTCCAGTAGGCGACCGCGACGTACAGCAAGCCTGCAAGCGCGGGCCCGAACGTCCGGGCGAGGCTGCCAGCCGACTGTGTGAGGCCGAACGCGCCGCCCTGCTCATCCGACCCGGTGTTCAGCGAGACGAGCGCGTTCAGGGAGACGTTCGTGAGGGCGTTGCCGAACGCGAGCGGGGTGGAGACCGCGGTTAGGGCGACTGCGCCCGACTCGACCGGCCCCAGCGCGGGGAACACGGTCGAGGTCACGGCGAAGGGAACGAGCGGGAGCGTCACGACCTGGATACCGGTGCCCGCGAGTGCGAGTCGGTACTCGCCGAAGCGCTCGGTCAGCGGGCCGACCAGCCCGCCCTGCACGATGGCGATGAGGACGCCGATGTAGGTGAGCAAGACGGCGTTCTCAGCCGTCCCGTAGTCGAGTTTGTCGTTCGTGAGGAAGATGAACTGGCTCTCGAACGCCGAGAAGGCGAAGCTGGCGAGGAAGAACGCGATGACGAGCGAGCCGATGTCCGGCGAGGTGACCGCGTCGTAGAGTTGGCGAAGGCGAGAGCCGCCTCCGGCCGCAGTCGTGGGCTCGCGCCGGGGCGGCTCGGGGAGGACGACCGCGGCGAGGGCGAGGTTGGCTGCGGTCAGCACGGCCGCGGTGAACGACGGCATCGTGAACTCCGTGACGGGGATGGCGGCCGGCAGTACGTCACGGAAGAGCGCCAGGGCTGCCCCGCTGGAGACGACGCCGGAGATAGCCGGCCCGAAGACGAACCCGAGGCCGAAGGCTGCCCCGAGGATGCCGAGCCCCTTCGCGCGGTCCTCCGGCGGCGTGATGTCCGCCATGTAGGCGTTCGCGGTCGCGATGTTGCCACCCATCGCCCCGGCGAGTGCGCGGGCGACGAAGAGCACGATGAGGCCGTTCGTCGCACCCAGTACCGGGCCGAGTTCGCCCGCGACGCCGAAGAGGGTCCACGCGAGGACGCTCCCGAACAGCGAGATGAGGAGGACCGGACGGCGACCACGCTCGTCAGAGAGGCGGCCGAGGATGGGCGCACCGGCGAACTGGAACAGGGAGTAGGTCGCGATGAGCAGGCTCCCGGTGAACTCGTTCGCGCCGAACGCCTTCGCGTAGAGCGGGATGACGGGGATGAGGATGCCGAACCCGAGCAGGTCGATGAAGATGACGAGGAAGAGCGTGCCGACGACCCGCCGTCGGTTCATGCCAGCGATGGTCGACTGGTCGTCCTCGTCTGCCATATCCGTCGATTCGAGGCCGGGTACCTAACCGTTCTCACTTGGGTGTCGCCGGCACCTTCGCCGCAGCCCACCGGTCTCCTCAGTGGGATGTGGAACACCGTTACGCTGCCAGAACCCCATTATCGGGTGTGAACAGCCGTGTCGACGCTCAGTGACCCCGACCCGGTCGCACGGACCGTCCTCGAACAGCGGTGCCTCCGCCGTGACGACCGGGGGAAGGTGGCCGAGACGCCTGGCGAACTCCTCGACCGCGTCTCGAAGACCATCGCGAGCGTCGAAGCGCGCTACGGGAACGACCCGGAGGTCGTAGCCGACGAGTTCGCGGCGATGCTCGACGCGCTCGAATTCCTGCCGAACTCGCCGGTCCTGATGAACGCTGGTACCCAGCGCGGCCAGCTCGCGGCCTGCTTCGTCCTCCCGGTCGAGGACTCGCTCGACTCCATCTTCACCGCCGTGAAGGACGCCGCGCTCATCCACCAGAGCGGGGGTGGCACCGGGTTCTCGTTCTCGAAGCTCCGGCCACAGGGTGACGTGGTCAAGGAGACCGGTGGCGTCGCCAGCGGCCCGGTGAGCTTCATCCGCATCTTCGACGTTGCGACCGAGCAGGTGAAACAGGGTGGTCGCCGCCGCGGGGCGAACATGGGTGTACTTGCGGCCTCCCACCCGGACATCGAGGCGTTCGTCACCGCGAAGGCCGAGGAGGGCATCCTCAGAAATTTCAACCTCTCCGTCGCGACCGACGAGCGGTTCTGGGACGCGCTGGAACGGGGTGAGGAGTTCGACCTCCGCAACCCGCGGAACCGCGCGGTCGTCGACCACATCGACCCCGACGCGTTGCTGGACGACATCGCGGCCGCTGCCTGGGCCGCGGGCGACCCCGGTCTCGTCTTCATGGATACCGTCAACGCCGCGAACCCGACGCCCGAACTGGGGCGCATCGAGGCGACGAACCCCTGCGGAGAGACGCCGCTCCTGCCCTACGAGGCCTGCGTGCTCGGGTCGGTCAACCTCGCGCGGATGACCCGTGACGGGGCCGTGGACTGGGACCGGTTGGCCAGAACGGTCCGCCTCGGCGTCCGATTCCTCGACGACACCATCGATGCCTGCGAGTTCCCGCTGTCCGAGATCGAGGATATCGTCTCCCGCAACCGGAAGATCGGGCTGGGCGTGATGGGCTTTCACGACCTGCTCGTCGACCTGGGTATCCCGTACGACTCCGCGGATGCGGTCGCGACGGCCGAGGACGTGATGAGCTTCGTCTCGGAGACCGCCTGGGACGCGTCGGCCACACTCGCTGACGAGCGCGGGCAGTTCCCCAACTTCTCCCGGTCGGTGCTGGACCGGCCGGTCCGCAACGCGACCACGACCGCGATTGCACCCACTGGAACCATCTCACTCATCGCTGGCTGCACCTCGGGTATCGAGCCCATCTACGCCGTGAACTACGAGAAACACGTCCTCGGCGGGCTGGATATACTGAACGCCCGGTTCGTGCGGCTCGCGAAGGAGCACGGCTTCTACTCGGAGTCGCTCCTGCAGTCGCTCCGGGAGCAGACCTCGATTCAGGACGTCGAGGCGATACCCGGGGAGGTCCGGGAACTCTTCCAGACTGCCCACGACGTCCCGGGGATGCGCCACCTCGAGATCCAGGCCGCCTTCCAGCAGCACACCGACAACGCGGTGAGCAAGACCGTGAACCTGCCCGAGAATGCCACACCCGAAGACGTCCGTGACCTCTACGAGCAGGCCCGCGAACTCGGTGTGAAGGGTATCACCGTCTTCCGGAGCGGCTCACGGCGCGAGCAGGTCCTCGGTGGCGACCCCCTGAAGGAGGAGTGCGTCTCCGAGTGCGTCGAGTTCGCGTGAGAATCTCAAGGACGGCGATTTGAGGCCTCGGCTCCTACATTCAGCAGCTATGAGGACCGTAGACGCGCTCAAACCCGTGTTCCTCGAACCGCGCGACGACTACTGGGAGATCCACGACGCGGACAACGTCGACGTCGAGAACCAGCGCGAGTACACGCTGGTCCCGTTCGGGACGGCACAGCAACTCGAGAACGCGTTCTTCTGCGAGGACTGCTTCCCGCACCGGGCGGCGAAGGAGCAAGACGAGCGCGAACGGGCCCCGTCGGCCTGAACCACTCATTTTTCAGTCTCGAATCGCCGCCAGCAGCCGCTCCATCACCGTTTCGACCCACGCCGCGAACTCGGATTCCGGCTCGTCCACGAACTCGCGGTCGGGGCAGGCGACGTCGACGACCGGCGCGAGTCTGGGGTCCATGGCGGGGACCGTACACCACTGGAAAACGTGTTTTCGGCTGGTTTGTGGCGGTTTGACCGGCGCTGTCACTCCCGACACGAAGTACGTCGCCTCGCGTTAGAAGCGGGTGGGGGTGAAACGCAGTGGCATATGAGCCGAGTACTCATACAGACGACCGGTGAGCGAGGGCGTGACTACCGCGGTTCGGAGGGGTGCTGACGATGGCGGCCGACAGCCAGCAAACGGTCGACCCCGAATACGGGAGCGGCGACCCGACGATGCGGAAGAACGCGGGCGGCTCCGGCCTCGCGCCCAACGTCGCGGGGGCACTCGCGTACGTTTTCGGGCTCCTGAGCGGAATCGTGATGCTCGTCGTCGACGGCGACGACGACTTCGTACGGTTCCACGCCATGCAGAGCATCGGCCTCTCGGTCGTGATATTCGGCCTGTACCTCGCGCTCGGCATCCTCACCGTCGTCCTGTCGTTCGTCCCGGTGGTGGGGCGGATACTCGGCGTGTTGACGGGCCTGCTGTTCCCGCTGCTCGGGTTCGGCGGCTTCCTGCTGTGGGTGTTCATGCTGTACCAGGCCTACCAGGGCAACCGGTTCGAACTCCCGATAATCGGCCCGTTCGCGGCGTCCAACTGACCAGCGACCCGTTTTTCCGCGCGGTGTGACACACGAGGTACTTCGAGTCCGGCTATATCGTGGCTGCACGTCGAGTACTGGGCGATGTCTATGCAGCAACAGTCAGTCGGCGTGCGATTCACCCCGACTGCCAGTGGATTCCGGCCGGACAAGCGTGTCGAGAGACGAGTGCGATGAGTGTGCAGTGGAGCGGCGTCGTGTTCGGACTCCTGTTTTTGGTGGCCGGCGTCGGCGTGGCCGGCTTCACGGTCTACGGCGAGTACCAGGACCAGCAGATCGCGGACAACGCAGCGAGCGTCACCGGGTCGGTCGTCGGGACCGACATGGAGTCCGCGACCGAGGTCGACGACGGCGAGACAGAGGTCGAGTACTACCCCCGCGTCGACTACGAGTACACGGTCGACGGAACTGCGTACAAGGGCTGGCGAATCTACGCGACCACCGACCTCGACAAGGAAGCAGGGGAGCTGCCGGGCCGTGACTTCGACTCGCGGTCCGCCGCCCGGAACGTGCTCGGCCAGTTTCAGGGGCAGGACACCGTGACGGTCTACTACGACCCGGCCGACCCCAGCGTGGCGTTCCTGATTCCCCCGCGATTCGACCTGTTGACCGCCCTGGGCGGCGGGGCGTTCGGTGCGATATTCTCGTTCGCCGGCATCGCGACCGCGATCAAGGCCTTCCGCGGGAACCTCGACTCGGACTGACCGCCGTCCCGTCTGCTCCGAGCGGAACACGTTTGCCACGGGGCCGCCGAGTTGGGAGCGAATGCCCGACGTTCGACGCATCTCGGTCTCGACCGATTCCAGTGGCAGTCCCGAGGGCGGGAACAGTGCCTACCTGCTGCCGGAGCGCGGCGTCCTCGTCGACCCGGGCCCACCCGGCGACGAGACGTGGGACCGGCTGCGAGACGGTATCGAAGATGCAGGGCTTGGCCTCACTGCTATCGAGCACGTCCTGGTCACGCACTGGCACGCCGACCACACCGGGGCCGCCCCGCGACTCGCCAGCGAGGCCGACGCGACCCTCTGGATGCACGAGGTCGATGCACCCTTGCTCTCCGACTATCGCGAGGCTCGAGCGCGCCGACTCGAGCGCGATGCCGAGACCCTCGCAACTTGGGGTGTCCCACAGGACCGTATCGACCCGCTCGTCGAGTTCGATTCGCGGTCACCCATCCCGGACTCCGTCCCGGTCCGTGAACTTGCCGACGGCGAGTCCGTCGAAGGTGTCGAGGTGCTGCATACGCCGGGCCACACCGCTGGTCACGCGGCCTTCGTGCTCGGAGACGAGGCGTTCGTCGGTGACGCAATCCTCCGAACCGTCACACCGAACGTCGGTGGTGGTGACACCAGACAGGAGAACCCGCTGTCGCGGTATCTGGAAACCCTCTCGCGACTCGAAGAGCGCGTTGCGGTCGCGCATCCCGGCCACGGCGGCGAGTTCGCGCTCTCCGACAGAACTGCGGAACTCAGGAGCCACCACTTCGAGCGTGCCGAGCGTGTCTTCGCGGTACTCGGGGGCGACGACACGGGCGAGTCGGTGACTCCCTGGGAGGTAGCGACGGCGCTCTTCGGCGAGATGGCCGGCTACCATGTCAAGTTCGGCGCGGGCGAAGCGTTCGCGCACCTGGCACATCTCGAGGAACTCGGGCTCGTCGAACGTGTCGCTTCGGACCCTGCCACCTTCGCGCTCTCAGACGAAGTAGCGACGGGAACCGCCCCAGTCCGTCAGGCCTGGAGCATTGAACCGACGGACAGGGGCTGATTCGGGCGGCGTTCACTGGAACGCCGTGCCACCCCGGTCGTCGCCACCGGTCGGGAGCGTTGTCCCGGTGACTGCACGAGTCCTGCAGATCTCCCGTCCTCTCCGTGCTCGACAGTCAGGCACGCGGTTTTGCCCACGGACGAACTAGGTCTCCTACGATGTCGTCCCCGACGTTCGGCTATCTCACGCCGGAGAACCTGGCCCTGTTCACGGACCGCTACGAGCTGACGATGCTGCAGGGCTATCACGCCCAGGGACACAACCCACAGGCCACCTTCAGCCTGTTCTTCCGTGACCTCCCGGACCAGCGAGGCTACGCCATCGCGGCCGGTCTTGAACAGGTGCTCCACTACGTCGAGACGCTCGAATTCGGTGAGCGAGCACTGTCGTACCTCGAAGCCGAGGGCTTCTCGGAACCGTTCCTCGACGAACTCGCGGACTTCTCGTTCTCCGGTGAGATCTGGGCGGTTCCGGAGGGCACACCGGTGTTCCCGGACGAACCGATTCTGGAGGTGACGGCCCCGATATTCGAGGCACAGTTGCTGGAGACGGCGGTCATCAACCAGGTGAATTTCCAGACGCTCGTCGCCACGAAGGCGCGGCGGATGCGCGATGCGGTCGAGCGCCTCGGAGACGGGCAATCGTTGGTCGACTTCGGCTCGCGGCGTGCCCACGGGACCGACGCCGGGCTGAAGGCGGCGCGAGCAGCTTACATCGGTGGGTTCACCGGGACCTCGAACGACGCGGCTGCAGAAGCGTTCGACATCCCGGCGTTCGGCACGATGGCGCACTCGTGGATCCAGAGCTTCCCGACCGAGCGCGAGGCGTTCGCGGCCTTCGTCGAGGAGTACGGCGAGGATAGCACGCTCCTCGTCGACACCTACGACACGATTGCGGGGGCCGAACTGGCCGTCTCGGTCGCCGATGAGCTGGGTGTTCCGCTGGGTGGTGTGCGCCTGGATTCCGGTGACCTCGCGGCGCTCTCGAAGGAGGTCGCCGACATCGTTGGCGACGCGGATATCTTCGTCTCATCGGGGCTGGACGAGTTCGAGATAGCCGAGTTCCTCGCACGGGGCGGCGTGGCCGACGGTTTCGGCCCTGGCACGAGACTGGTAACCAGCGCGGACCAGTCCTCGCTGGATGCGGTCTACAAACTCGTGGCCGTCGAGCACGATGGCGAGATGCAGCCGAGCATGAAGCTGTCCTCGGGGAAGGTGACCTACCCCGGTCCCAAGAGCGTTCGGCGGCTCGTAACCGATGGGAAGCCGGTCGAGGACGTGCTTGGAATCCGTGGCGAGGAAGGGCCGGGAACGGAACTGCTGCAGCCCGTCGTCGAGAACGGCACCCTCGTCGGCGAGAGGCCCTCGCTCGACGTCTGCAGGGACCGCGCAATCGACCAGCTGCGACGGTTCGACGAGCGATACCGGTCGCTGGAGCGTCCCGAGCGGTATCAGGTCACGATAAGCGACGGTCTCTCGTCGCTGACCGACGAACTCCAGCAAGCATTAGAAGCCCAGCTGGAACGACGCTGAATCGGTTTTCCACGCTGACTCCCGACGTGGCTGCGATGCCGTCGGTCAGCCCAGCGAGAGCACGCCCGCGATGAGACTCGGCTCCATAAGGAACAGGCCGAAGCCGAGCGCGCCGCCGCCTGCGAGCGCGAGCAGGGCGTACCAGGGCTCGTACCGGATGGTCTTGAACGCCTTGCTGCTGTAGCGTTTGTAGCCGAGGCTCCCCATCACGAACGCGACGACGATGGTCGTCACCACCTCGGTCTGTCCCTGTGCGTACAGCCAGGTGCCGACCAGCCCGACGACCACGCCCAGTTCGAGCGCGTGTATCTCGTTGTGGGTGACACTCCGAACGCCCTTCGAGAGCGGGATGAACGACGGGAGCGTGAACGCGACGTTGTGCTTCGAGGTGCCGGAACTGGTCGTCGTGACGGCCGCCTGGCCACCGCCACCGCCGCCACCGCCGCCACCGCCACTGGTACTGACGTTCGTCCCACCGGCCGCGTTCTTCAGGCTGCCGCCAGCGCGGCGCTTGACGAGCCAGCGGACGCTGGCGACGCTCAACAGGCCACCGCCACCGTACATCGCCGCCGTCGTCGGGTTGAGTGTACCCAGGACCTCGTTCACCATCTCGGCCAGCTCCGGCGGGAGCGACTGGAGTGGGACACAGAGCGCGGAGAGGAGCGTCGCGAGCAGCATTGGGTACAGAGTTCCTTGCAGGGTGGAAATAACGGGACGCTACGTGCTTCGTGTCGCGACGAAACCGGAAACGGAAGGCCTCAGTTGCGGTTCCCGGCCGACACGTCGGTCTCGTCGGGTTCGACGAGGTCGTCGTACCGGAGTCGACTCGCGGACTCGCCGCGGCCGGTCGAGACGCGACGGCTCGACCAGAGGTGGGTGCTGCCGTCGGTCCAGCGCGCGAGCTGGTAGTGTCGTTCGACCTCTCGACCGGCCCGCGTGACCTCCTCCTCGTAGAGCCGGAGCGGTTCCTCGGTGTCGAGGATTCGGCCGCGGGGCGTGGGTAGTCGCTGGAGTGGGTCGCCCATGGAGTCGGCGTCCAGGAGCAGCGAGAGCGCGAGGCGGTAGGTGTCCGATACCGTCTCCGGGTCGGGTTCCGAGTCGCTATCGTCGTCCTGGAAGTCGTCTTTCGGCCGCACCGGCTTCATCGCGAAGAAGTGATCCGGCACCGAACTGGCCAGTTCGTACTCGGGCAGGTCGACGGGCGAGTGGGTGACGACCGACCGCGTCACGAAGCGCTCGTCGGCGCTGCCATCGCCGGCACGCCTGAGGACCACGGTGCCGACCTGCTGGTCCCAGACCGGGGCGGACAGGCTCTGGTGCTCGGAGAGCCCGCCGAGGTAGACCTGGTCGTCTTCAGGCAGGCCCTCGGGCTCCGCGCCGGTGTGGATAGTGACGGTCTCGTCGGGGTCGAGCGTCACGGACTCGTCGGCTGCCGGCACAAACTGGTACAGTTCGTCGGTTGCCGCCCCGACGTCCGTCGTACCGACCGTGACTTCGACAGTCCAGTCGGTCACGTCGAGAGGCGCGTCGCCTACGTTCCGGATGACGAGATGCTCGTCGGCCACGTCGGGACCGGCGACGACCCGGTCGATGGCGAGGTCGGGCTCGCGGAACTCCTCGCGGTCGAGGGGCGAGCCGACCGGGCTCTCGACGCGCTCTTCGACCGCGAAGGCCAGGTTCGCCATCTCGTCCCGGGTGAAGGTCACCCGCTCGACCGCGTCGCTGGTGCGGCTCTCCGAGAGCGTCGGCGGGAGGAACAGCCCCGGCTCCCCGTCGTCGGTGACCGACTCGGGCAGGTCGGTGAACGAGAACGCGTTCCAGCGGTCGGTCGATTTCGTCGCGGATTCGAGCGTCGTCGTCTGGCCGAACGTGTCCGTGACGGTGAGGTCGGTGATGCGGTTCAGCGTCCCGATGGGCGTCGGCAGCGAGAACAGGAACCAGTCGTCGCTGTGGACGAGACTGAAGTCGAGCAGGAGGAGCTTCGACAGCTCCTCGGGACCGGCCGGAATCTCGTCGAGGTTCACGGCACCGTCTTCGAACTCCCACCAGCGTGAGGCGGGCATCCCGCGGTAGCGCAGCCGGTTCAACGTCACGTCCCTGGTCTCGGACTCGGTGAGCGTCCGGTCGGTGTCGGCTGCGGCCGGGGGCGAGAGCGTGTCGAGGGGGCCGCTGGCGACCGAGAACGAGTGCCAGTCGAGGTGGCCGCCGGGGTACTCCTCGGCCTTGAGGACGGTCTCGCTGTCCGCCGGGCCGGTCGCGACCGAGAACTGGTGTTCCTGTCGGTCGTCCTGCCACGACGGGTTCGCCCCGGACTCGGGCTCGTCGTAGAGGTCTGCGTACCAGTCGACGTACCCCGTCGCAGCTCGCTTGAAGCCGTCCGAGAGGGACTCTCCAGACGGAAGCGGCAGGTCGGTTCCCGAAGACGGCCACGAGGGAGCTTCCCAGCCGGGGGCGTCCTGGATGCCCGGAACGGCCGCAACGAGCGCCCGGTAGACGAGGTGGCCGTCGACCGCCCGCCCGTCCGTGAGGGAGACGAAGCGACGGTCGGCCGGGTCAAGCGATTCGTCTGGCTCCGCGAGCAGGAACCGGTCCGGATCGTTCGCGTTCGGGTCGATGAGGTCGCCCGCCGCGTAGCTCTCGCCGTCGGCAGCTGGCGTCACGCCCTCCTCGGCGAGGAACCGGAGGTAGGTCTGACCCGCGTCGGCCCGGAGGCGCGCGGGGGGCGCGTCGTCGTCGACGAGGCCGGTCGTGACGGGTTCGCGTTCCACGAGCACCTCCAGCGGTTCGCCGCGGTAGGGTGCAGCATCGCCGGTGACCGTCTTGTCCGGCCCCGACTCGTCCCCTGTGCCATCGTCGCTTCCGTCTTGCATCGCCTCGTAATCGGCGAGCACCACCTGGGCGATGCGAAGGACTTCCAGCAGGTGTCTGGTCGTGTTCTGCGAGCCCGCCTGCACGAGGACGGCGAACGTCGTCACGGCGGGTTGCCAGTTCGTCTGGTCCTGGGCGTAGGCCACGAGTTCGGAGACCAGCTGGCTGATGCTGTCGCCACCGACGGTCCGTTCACCGCTCGGCTGGCCGGCGAGGTAGTTCGTCGCCCGGTCGAGGAACGTGGTGTCGGCCGGTTCACCGTCCTCCGGCAGCGGCGTCGTCAGGTACGCAAGGGCCTGCTGACGGGCGGACGGGGTCTGGCTATCTCCAGCCTGCAGGTACGATTCGAACGCCGCCTGGGCGGCCTGGGGCTTGCTACTGCTGTCGCCCTGTGCAGTCCGGTGGGCCTCGAGTGCCGCGGTCACGGCGTCGAGCCGGGAGCGCTCTTCGGCGACCGGCACGGAGCCGCCACCGAGTGCGGGCGGTGGCGTGATGGGCAGGTCGAGACCGTCCTCACCCGGGAACACCTCGGAGGCGTCGATGCCGCCGAGTTCGTACCGGCTCAGGTAGTCGCGGGCGTACGACACCGCCGCCGTGACCGGCGAGCCGGCGTCCTCACCCTGGAACTCGCCGACCTGCCACTGCCGACAGAGGAGCCACGCCGGGTCGTGGACCTCGGCCCGCATGGGGCGATTCAGCCGGGTGTCCCGGGCCCGCGGTTCGAGCCGGGTCCAGAACGTCGCGGAGTCGGTCCACGCCTCGACGTCGAGGGGGCTTGCGGTCCCGGTGGTGTTCACCTGCTGTGGGTCGAGGTCGAGTTCGTCCCCGCTCATTCGCCATCACCTCCGTTGGCCGCCCCGCCGAACTGGCTGGCGAGGTCGGAATCGAGGTCGAAGTCGACCGTCGGCGTGTCGGGCACGTCACGGGTGTTGTGCGGGAACGCCAGCGCGGGCAGCAGGTGGCCGAGAACTCGCTGTCTCGGGTCGCTCCGTGGTTTCCCGATGACGTTCAGGTCGACCCCGCGCATCTTCGCGAGGTCGATGCTCTCCAGGATGGTCCGCAACAGGGCGTCCGTCGACCACGGCGCGTCGCCGCCTTCGGGCGGGACCGCGAGCAGGATGGACTGTGGCGGTTCGGTACTCGGGTCGTCGTAGTTGACGGCGACGCCGGTCTTCTCCTCGGTCGAGGGGACGGACTCGCGCCAGTCGTCGACGAGGAAGCCCGCGAGTTGCGCGCCGGGCTGCCCGTCGGGGTCGCCCGGACTCGGCGCGACCGGGTGCTCGTCGTGGAACACCGTCGGGAAGGTCGTGACCATCGACACCTGCCCGCGCTCCGGGGTCTCGTCGAGTCCGTCGATGCCGACCCAGTCGTCGGTCTCGCGGTAGGGCAACTGGCCGACCGTGAGCCCGTCCCGGAGCAGTCGACCGGAGACCATCTCGGCGTACGACAGGGTCTGCTGGAGCGCTGCCGGGCGCTCCCGGACCCGGGCCGCCCTCTGGAGCCACGTCTCGGTCTCCATGGGGGCGGCATCGGCGAGCAACTCGTCGACGTGCGCCGTTGCGAACGTCTTCGAGAGTTCTGCCTGGTTCGGCGGTGACAACGGTGGGAGCACGACGAACGACTCGCCGAACAGTGCCGACAACCGGTCCAGTTCTCGATCGGCCGCTTCCGTCACGGCTGCGCTGTCTGGTCGTGTGCTGGTCTCCCCGGCGAGCACCGCGGCTGCCGTCGCGTAGTCTCCGGCACCCTGGACCAGTCGCTGGACCGCCGCGGTCTGTGCGCTGGCGTCGTCGAGGCGCTGGTGCAGGCGCTCTCTGACTCCCTGGGCCTGTGCGACCAGCGTCCGCTCGTCGTCGGGTCTGCCGCCCGTGGCCGACTGCGGGGTGCTCGCGTACACACCGAAGTACGACGCCCGGAGCAGCGGGATGCGGAGCGTCTCCAGCAGGCAGCGACGGAAGGTCTCGTCCAGCCGGGTCGACCGGGCGACGGCCGCCAGCGGTTGCACCGCGGTCTGCACCTCCGAGGTGAGGCTGCTGGTCGTTCGCGTCCACCACGCCTCGAAGTCGATCCGTGCCGCAGCGGCCCGGAACACCGGCTCTGAATCCGGCTCTCTCATGCGCTCCTCGGCGATGGAGCTGACCTGTCTGAGGCCGCGGAGGACCGCGACGAACTCCGTCGAGGGCGTGGCCTCGTCGGACTCCTTACCGTCGACGCCCAGGTCCGGGTTAGCGTCCTCGAAGCGCTCGTCGAAGCGCTCGAAGCGCTGCCACGGCTCCTCGCCGTCGGTCTTCTCGTGGAAGCGTTCGATGGTCCCGAGCATCGATTCGAACGCCTTCTTGGTCGGTTCGACGTGGTCGATGTCGTCGAGTTCGTCGAGCGGTTCTTCCAGCAGTTCGAACAGGTGGGTGAACTCGGCTTCGCTCCGAGCGGCCGGGAACTCTTCCAGCACGTCGAGCACCTGTTCGACGCCATGGGTCGCGGTCTCGTGGGCTCGCGGTTCCATCTCCTCCTCGACGCGCTGTCGGTCGAGCACGTCGGCGAACGCTTTGGTGCGGTCCACTGCCCGGTCGAAGCCGGGGAGCGTCCGCAGTTTGCGGTAGTAGCCCGCCAGCGCGACGAAGTCGCCGTCGAGCGCACCCCAGTCAGCGTCGGTCAGTGACTCGGGGTAGGCGACGAACGTCCGGAGGCGGTCGAGGAACGCGACCGGGTCGTCGAGTGCGGCGTCGAATTCGGTGGCGACCCAGTCGACGTTCGTGAACAGCAATTCGAGGTGCGCGAACGCGCGCCGCGCTGGGTCGGACCCGCTAGCTTCGACAGCGGCGACGAACTCCGGCGCGAACTGCAGCAACTCGGCATCCATTCCCTGTCCGGCCGGGTTCCGGAGCAACTGGGCGAGCGCCGTCCGGACAGCCGCGAGTCGGTGCGGATCGGCAGTCGGCCAGAACCTGGCGTCGTCGACACGGTCCTCGCCGCCGGTCTGGTCGATGGCGTCGACGACGCCGACCGCGGTGAGCGGTGTCAGCGCCTTCGCGACCGTCTCAGCGAGGGTGCCGAGGTCGAGGGTCTCCAGCTGTTCGAGCGCGCCCAGCACCGCCAGGTCATCGTCGGACACGTCGAGCGCTGGCCTGGGTGCTGTCCCGGTGTTTCCGGTTCGAGCGTCGACGCTAGCCTTCCACTGGCTGAGGAGGGAGATCTCGTCGCCAATCGCGTCCCAGTCGGTCGACTCCTCGGCGAGGCGCGCCTGCATCACGGCCGCGGGCGACTCCGGGGAAAGCGGGTCGAGCGCGGGCTGTTGCCGCCCGAGCCAGAGGAGCCTCGGCAGGACGGGCAACTCGTCGAGGAGGTCCCGGAGGTCGATGTCGGCGGCAGGGTCGCGGACGTGCCCGTCGGCGTCGTACACCGTGTTCCCGTCTCCATCGGTCGCGGTGACCGTGAACGAGGTTCCCGGGTGCACGTCGGTCAGGTTGACGGAGAGGCCGAAGGTTCCGTCCGCCTGCGTGGTCGTCTGGACCGAGGTGTCGAACGCGGTCGGCTCGTCGCCGGCCTGCGTGCTGGAGACCGTTACGGACACCTGGGTCGCACCGGAGAGCGACGTGGTGCAGGTCAGGTCCTGGCTGGCTCCGCCCTCGTCCGCGGGGTCCAGTACGTGGACACTTCGGGGGTCCACGACGCGGCCGACCTCGCTGTAGACCACGCGGTCGCCCGACTGGGCGATGACTAGGAACTGCGCGCCCCGGGTGAGGTCGTGGCAGTCGAGGTCGACCGAGAAGACGCCCTCGGCCGTGGTCTGGACGGTACGGGTTTCGACGAACTGCGCGGCCTGGCCGGTCGTCACGTCGTCCGCTCCCGTGTTCCCGAGTACCGTCACGTCGAGGCTGGTCGCCTCGCCGAGGCCGGAGTCGCAGGTGAGGGTCTGCCCGGCCAGCGGTTCGAGGGTCAGTGACTCGTCGAACTCTGTCGGATTGGTCGGGCCCGCGGGGAGTGCTCGGAGGACGCGTTCGAGTTCGGCCTCGAGGACGGAGTCGTCGCCAGCCCCGGTCGCCGAGGCGACCTGGGAGCAGGCTTCCTCGATACCCGAGATGGGCACCTGTGACCGGAACTCGGAGATCGCGTCCTGAAGCTGGTCGACCTGTTCGGTGACGGTCGGGGGTTCCCTGGTGGCTTCCTGTTTCTCCTTCGCGTCGGACGCGTCGAGGGCCGTGTCGAGCAGGCCGAGTCGGTCGTCGACCAGTGCCGTCACGTCCGCGAGCGCGGCTTCGGCCGCCGTCGCGCGGTCGCTGAGGGTCGCGAACGTGGCTGAATCGTAGCCCGGGCCGGTCTGCTCGGCCGGGTGCGCGAAGTCGTCGGCGGTGGCCGGCCGCCCATCGGCGAGCGTCTCTCGAATCGACCGGACGAGTTCGAGGAGGTCGGCTGCACTTACGCGAGCGCCGCCGTCTTCGCGGAAGCGAAGTTCGACCGTCGTGTCCGCGGGAATCGGTGGATGCCCGCCCTCGGCGGTCGTCGGCTTCTCGTCGCGGTTCCGGCGAAGGTAGAACGCGATGCGCTGTTCGAGCTGGGTCTGGGCCGTCTCGTCGTCCTCCTTCGAGAAGGCGACGACGTCGAGCGGCGACAGCAGGAGTTCGTCGAAGGTGAGGCTGGTGTCGGCGACGAACTCGCGCTCGGTCGGTTCGGCGGGCCAGGCACGATACAGGACGAGGCAGTCCCCGGGGGACCCCTCGGTGAACTCGACCGAGAAGCCGTCGTCGGAGACGCTCGTGAGGTCGACCGTCAGCGTGCTCGCTCCCGCCGTGGGGACCGAGACAACCGAACCGACCTCGGTCGGGGCGGCGACCGTCCCGTCCGTGACTGAATCGGCGACGCTGAGCTGGCGGCCGAGACCAATCGTTAACCCGTGGCCGATGCCGGCCGTGGAATCGGCCAGAGAGACGGACGCTCCTGCGGTCATGTCCGTCTCGGTCACGCCCGGAACGGCGACGAATTCGACGGCCCCGGGGCGGAACCCACCGACGAGCGCGTTCTCGCCGTCGGCGAGTACGCCTACTTCGGGGGCCGGCTCGTCTGGTGGGGAGGCCATCGCGACGTAGGTGACCGGGCGTGCAGTCGAGCCAGTGGTCTTCGCCGTGAGCGTCAGGTCGGTCCCGAGGCCGGTGCACTCGAGCGACCAGTCACCGGGAAGGTGGACGACTCGGTCGTCGCGGGCCGTTCCGGTCGGCGCGGCGTTTCCATCCGGGTCCTGCGAGAGCGAGAGGGCGTGCTGCGTGAGACCGTTCGAGCCTGCGGTCGCGTGCCCGTACGAGAGCCCGACCCCGCCCGTCGTGGCCTGGGTGGTCGCGCCCTGTGCGCCCAGGGGGGCGGCGTCGACCGCGTCGGTAGCCGTCAGGACGACCGTGTCGGCATCGAAGCCGAGCGATTCGGTGTGCGAGCCACTCGTCGTCTCGAAGTGGCCGACCTCGACGAGCCCGGGGTCCGTGACCGCGAGCGCGAGGTACTGGACGGTCACAGCCCGGTCGGTTCCGGTGACGGTGACGTCGAACTCGAAGCCCTCGGCCGTTGTCTCGGCGACGGTGCCGCTGATGGAGGCGCTGTCGTCCCCGGCGAACGCGAGGTGGAGCGCGTCGTCGGTGTCTGCGGTGCCGATGGTCTGGCCGGCCTCGGTGTCGTAGACCGCGGAAACCGACTGCTGGGTGAGGGTCCCGTCACTGGCTCGCTTCGCGGAACCGTGGCCCCAGCCGTGGTTGGTCGGAGCCTCTGCCTTCCCAGTGTTCGTGTCTTTCGACGATTCGGCCGCGACCGAGGCGGTGAACACCACCACGTCCGGTTCGAACCCAACGTCTGTCACCGAGACGCGGCCCGACGACTTCGGGGTGCGGAAGGTGTTCGCGGCGAACTCGCGTTCGTCGGTCCATCGGTAGGACGCTTCACAGCCCACGTCGGCCGGGTCGGGTAGCAACTCGCCGACCCACGAATCGAGGTTCGGTTCGGCTCCCTTGCGGGTCTGGAGGGGCAAGGCGTCGTCCTGGCCGACGGCGGGAACGTCCGGGCCCTCGATGACCGAATCGTCAGTTAGGTCGACGTCATGGCCCGGTTGCGCGAGACGCGATTCGTCCTCGACGATCTCGGGCATTTCGGGTTCGTGCGTGAACTCGTCATCGCTCGAATCGACAGGTGGCACGGCCGGGTGGGTGAATGCAGTGTCGTCCTGCCACGCACTCGGCGTGGTCGCCCCGTCGGCGTCGCCGAAGGTGACGAGCAGGCGATGGGTGAGCCCGACCGACGTTCGCGGCGTGTCGATGACCTGTGGCTCGGGAACCGCCTTCCCGGCCGCCAGCGCCTCCAGCGAGCCCGCCGCCCGGGAGTAGTTCCCCTGCGTGAACTGGTGGACACTCTCGGCCGTGAGCACGTCGCGGACCGCGTCGACCGCCTCGAACAGGTGCCAGAGGGCACCCGCGACCCCCGGGTTCTCCGACAGCGGGGGCAGGCCGTGTTCGGCTTGCCTGTCGCGGTAGCTCGGCGTCTCCGGGCGCTCGTCGGTGTCGGGTCGCCGCGGTGGCGTCGGGTCGATGGTGTGGGTCCCGTCGTCGAAGGTCACCGAACGGTAGAGCTTGTACCCGTCGACCACGTCGCTCCGGGCAGCTTCCGTCGATGGCTCGGGGCCGCCGAGCGTCCCGGTGAACGTGGGATAGGCCTGTCTGAAGTCGTGGATATACCGCTGCTGGTCCGCCTCGTGCAGGCCGCGCTCGAACCGGTAGCCGAGCAGTGCGCCGAGTGGCTGTCCCTCGCGGACCCCCTCGAGCACCTGTTTCGCGATTCGGACCCGGTCGGCCGAGAGGTCGACCGCCGAGAGGTGCCCGTCGTCCTGGTTCTCGAAGGCCTTGTGGCCGCCGCGGAGGACGGCCGCGGTCGTCGCCTGACCCAGTGAGGGCGCGTGGACGAACTCGCCCTCGGCGTCGCTCTCGTCCGGGTGGAGGTTCTCGACGAAGCCCCACGCCCCGACGTGGATGCCGGCCGAACTCTCGGGCAGGGGGACCGATGGTGAGACCTGCTCGGTCGAGGGATCGTTGACGAGGTTGTTCCCTGCGTCGAGGATGTACTCTTCCGTTCCTTCGGCGATCTTTCGGGCCCCCGTCTCGACCTCGCTCGGCAATTCTACCGTTTCCGTGAGGTCGGTGTCTGTGATGTCCTGTGACTGCCCGTCGGCCGCATCGTCTTCGTCGTCTTCGTCGGATTTGAACGACTCCGGTGGCCAGTCCGGAAGCCCGGCCGGGGGGACGTAGGCGTCCGCATCCTTCCAGACGTTCTCGCCCGCGTCGTTCCGGTAGGTCGTGGGTTCCGGCAGGTACCAGTTGTCCTGCTTGTTGCGATGCTCGGCGAGTCGGCGCGTCGCGAGCGAGGTCCACCAGGCGTCGAACCGGTGGCTGGCGAGGTCGAGCGTCCCCCTGAGGAGTCGGTCGAGGTCGTCGGGGTCGACTGCCTGCAGGTAGCGTAGGCTGTGGCCCACCTGTTCGAGCCGCGGGTCGTCGGCCGCGTCGACGTTCCCGAGGTCGAACGGGGTCTCCGGCTCGAACGAGGATTCGTCGACGTGGAACGTGTTCGGGTACTGCAGCCGGTCGAGGAACCGGTTGAGCGGCATCGAATAGTCGTCCGAGTCCGGCGGCTGGATGTTGATATACACGTCACCACCGGTCTCTGAGCCAGCTTCGATGCTGACCTCACCTTCGAGGAAGGACTGGCGCAGGGCCGCCGAGTGCCGGGCGCGCTGTAGGCTGAACCGCAGGAGATGCCGGCCCACAGAGCGCATCATCGCGGGGTTGTCGTCGTACCGGTCGTCCTTGCCGAGTTCGTGCAGCACCTCGAGCTTCTCGAAGCGGGCCCGACGCTGGCGCATCGGGTAGAACATGTCCTCGCCGACGCGCTGGTAGGTGAACTGCAGGCCTTTGCTCCGGAGCAGTCGGGGAGTCATCCCGAGGGTGTAGATGGCCGTTCCCGGCTCGTAGTTCGCGAGGGGTCTCGGTCCTTCGAGCAGCGAGTAGGTCTCATCGCCGATGTTCTCCAGTCTGGCGTGTCGGGTGAAGAGGTCGAGTTCCTCGCCGTCCTCGGTGGTATGGGGGCGTTTGAACTTCGCGAGCACCTGCTTCAGCCGATTCTCTCGTCGCGCTCTGTCTGCGTCTTCGGGGTCGCCACCGCCGTCGAAGCCGCCCTGTCCGCTTCCGTCCTGGGGCGGGTCGACCGCGCCGGGTTGGCCGCCGTCGATGCCGCCGGGCTGGGTCGTCCCGCTCCCGGGGCCCATCCCGCCACCGGGCGGGCCGCCACCTTCCGCCATCTCTCTGGCCTTCTCCAGGCGCTCGCGGTCGGCCTGCTGCTCGATGTCCTCTTTCTGCCCCTCCGTCAGGAAGTCGTTCGCCTCGACTATGTCGTCGAGTTCGAGGTACACCTCCTTCTTGAACTCGTTCGAGACCCGGCCGTTGCCGTCGAACTCGAGCTGGGTCCCCATCTTCCGGACCGTGTCGTAGTCCTCGGCGAGCAGCGCCCGGATGTGGTCACCCACCCCGTCGTCGACCAGTGGGAGCACGTCGTCCTGCGGGTCGAGGTCCTGGAAGAGCAGGTTCGCGACGTGCACGTCGAGCGCGCTGGTCGGGAGGTCTTCGCTCTCGGCCAGGGACTCGACAGCCGTCTTGAGGGTCTTACGCTGTTTCTGGAGCGCCTCGGAGCGGCTAGTCCCGAGGACGACCTCCCGTTCCCAGTCCGCGTCAGACGATCCGTCGGTCGGCGGCCGCGTGTATGAGTCGCTGACCGGGTCCCACTGCCACTCCAGCAGCCGGAAGTTGGTCATCGTCCGCTTGACCACCTCGGCTACCTCAGAGTCGGGGCCGCCGATGAGCGCGTTGAGAACCGTGTCGTCGTACAGCTTCAGAACTTCGCCGGGAAGCGACGATGGAACCCCGTCGCTCTCGTGGGTCCGCCGGTCCCGCCCGGGAGTGTCCAGGCCGAGCACGTTCGCGAGTGACTCCTCACCGGTGAGGTAGCGCCGGTAGTGATGGGCGTGGCTCGTCGCGGTCATCGCGAGGATGTCGCTCAACTCGGCGGTCGTCCCGGCACGGCCGACGTGGGGCACGCCCGGCTCTTGTTGGGTGTGTTCTCTGGTCGCGCCCTCGGCCCAGGCCGACCGGAACAGGGTGAGCCAGCGCGCGAGGTGTCCGGGGTCGTCGGGCGTCCCGACGAGGTCGTCGTCCCGGGCGTCGATGCCGATGGGCTGGTCGTCGTCGCTCATCGGAACCACCCTCCTTTCTCGTCGGCCGCATCGTCGCGGTCGTCTTCGGTCTTCGCTCCGACCGAATCGACGGATTCCTCGTCGATGGCACGGCCCTTCGCGTCTGTCTTCACCGACGATGAAGCGAGTTCCTCGCTGCTGTAGTTCGCGTTCAGTTCGTCGGTCGAGAGGACGGTCGATGCGTCGTCGGGGCTGTAGTGTGTCGCTATCTCTTTGCTGGAGAACACGGTCGCGGTCTCCTCGGGGGTGTAGGTCTTCGCGAGGTCGGCGTCGGGGATGCTCCCCTTCGCGTCCTCGGGTCGGTACGTCTTCCGGAACTCGTCGGTCGAACCGGCCGCGAAGTCCCGGGCGGGGTCGTCGCCTTTCAGGGAGGACTTGTCCGTTTCCTCGGTCGACTCCTCGTCGTTCGACCCGCCGAGGCCGATGTCTTCGAGCGACCAGTCCCTGGTTCCCTTGCCACCCTTGCGACGCGGGATTTTGACGTTGCCACCCGGACTCGTCCGGTCTTTCGAGTCGGGTGCGAGTACGTCCGAGAGGTCGGCTCCGGCCCAGAGACGGTCGTCGCTGTCGGGGTCGCTGATGGCCGCGGGGAGGACGCCATAGGGCTGGCGACCGGCACGGAACGTCGGCAGTGGGCCGCCCGGGCGGACGTACTCGATGAAGTGTCGCCGGTACGCCTCGTACCAGCTCGCGGGGTCGTCCCCGTCGAGCCAGTCCGAGATGTCCGGCTGGCCGTCGGTGTCGAGCTGGTCGAACAGTGGGGGCGTCTCGCTCGTCCCGTCGTAGCGGTTCGGCCGGAGCATCGTCTGCAGGTAGTACCCGATGGTGCCGGACCACAGCGCCGAGTTGGCGTGCCAGGCGTCGAGCTGGTCGGTCGCGTCGGCGTCGGCCACGTGGGCGAAGACGTGGTCGTCGTCGCCGAGCGAGGACGGGTCGATGGCCAGCGCCCGGGCGAGCAGGTCCCCGTCCGTCACGTCGCCGTGTTCCACCAGTGGTGGGGCCGCCTCCACGTCGACCGTCTCCTCGGGGTCGGTCCGCGACCGGTAGCCCGCATTCTCGTCGGCGTTGTTGGTCGGGGTCCCCTGCGGGACCATCGCCAGCCCGTTCGTGTAGTGCTGGGCGTCGAAGAGGTCACGGAGCTCCCGGGCTGTCCGGTCGGCGTCCATACTGGCCTTGACGCCGGTGACGACCAGCTTCTCGAAGTAGCCCGAGTCGAGCGGTTTCGAACCGGCATCGAACACGTCCTCAGACGTGATTCGCAGCGCCATCCCGGCGCGTTCGGCGGCGTCGAAGTCGACGAGCCAGTCGATACCTTCCTCGGTGCGCGTGGACTCGGGCGTCTCGTCGACAGCCTGCATCGCGACCGCCATGGCACCTGGGTCCGGGCCGATTCGAAGCGGTTCGCGGATCGCCCCACCGCGGACGAGGAACGTCTCGCGGTTGTCGGATTCGCCTTCGGTCGCCCAGACGCCGTAGATCAGCCACTCGTCGGGGAGCAGTCGAGCCACGGGAGCGCGGGTCCAGGAGCCGGGGCGGCCGTCCGGCTCCGGGAACGAGAGCGCGCCGACCGACTGGGCCGTCGCCGTCTCGTCGAGCAGGTATGACCAGTCGGCGTCGTCCGACTCTCCGCCGACTTCGGGCTTGAGCGCGTGGACGACGAATGACGCCCGTTCGCGTCCGAAGCGCTCGACGAGCTGGCCCCACGCCCGGGTCCGAATCGCCTGCTTTCGCTCGGCAGGGTCGGTCGGGTATCCCTCGTCGGGAAGCTCGGCGAGCATGGTGACGAGTTCGTCGTGGCGCTCCGCGGGCAGGTCGGTCGCGAACTCGGTTGCGGTCGGGAATTCGACGGTCGCGTACCAGGCATAGGCCCAGAAGTTCTGGCCCCACTGGCGCTCGGTGTCGCTCAACTGGGGTTCGTGGCTGTCCTCGTGGATACGGTCGGGGTAGACCCGCACCAGCAGGTCGCCGTCGACGAACCGGGTCTCCAGGCGGACCGGGAGCAGGGCGATGGGTTCGTCGGACAGCGTCTCGACCGTGTCGTCGTGGGCGTCGAGGAACGACTGAATCGTGCCCGTCGACTGGCGCTTGTAGTCGCCGTCGTCGGTCTCTGTGTACTGGTCGTTGAGGCGGTCCTGAGCCTCGTCGCGCCAGGCCCGAGCCGCGGTCACGAGCGTCGAAATCACTGCCCGGAGGTGCCCGGCCATCGCCCGGTCGTCGGCGTTGGCGAGCGTCGCGAGCGTCTCTGCGGGAGGAACGTGGTCCGTCGTCCCCGTCACGAACTGCTCCAGATGGTCGATGAACCGGGTGACGGATTCCTCGCCCGACCCGGTCCGGTTGGCCGCCGATTCGTAGGCACGGGCGACCGCGAAGAAGTCACGGGCGGTCCCGTCGTGGTCGAGGAGTGGTTTCGTGAGGTAGGCGAGTTCTGACCGTCTGGTCTGGGCGGTCTGGGCTGGCCCGGGACCTGGCGAGAGGAAACGGCTGGCTGCCCGTTCGACCGGTGTCGGGTCGGCGTCGCCACCGTGTTTCCGGGCTTCTGCGAACTCGGTGACCGTCGAGAGCAGATGGCTCGCCCTGGTGAGTTCGTCCTCGGCGGTCCGGAAGTCGGCCCGCACCTCGGCGACGGACTGACTACTCATCGGCGACCTCCCGGGAGACGACTGCCGCATCGCCGCCGTCATCCATGTTCCCGTGGTCGGCCGGCTGTTCGAAACACTGCAGTCCCAGGGTCGTCTGTCGTTGTTGCATGAAAATCGGGTTCTGTGGGGTCGAATCGGTCGCCATCACTGGTCCACCTCCGGGGCGAGCAGGTCGTCGGCGTGGATGGCCACGCGGACGGGGCGTTGCCAGGTGATGCGTGCCATGTGGGCGCTGTTGCGGCCCCACTCGGCGAACGCGTTTGCCAGGCTGGGGTACTCCTCGGCGGGACTGGTGTCGTCGTCGTCGCCTGCCTGTTTCCACGCGTCCACCTTGCTCTGCGGGACCTTCCAGGTCTCCGCCTCGTTCCCACCCGCGCCAGGCGGGCTGTCCCAGAGGTCGATGTAGGTGACGAGGTCGTCGGCGTCTTTCTCGGACTCTTCTTTCTCCCAGGGGACGAGGTGGTTCCACGAGAGACCGTTCCAGGCCGGCGAGTCGCCGTGCTCCCTGAGGACATCGACGTCGACCGGCACCGTCTCGATCGGGCTATCGCCGTCCCTGACGCTGATACCAGCGGGGACGGACTTTCGATGGCCGGCGTCGCCGGCATCGAGGCCGAACCGTGTCTCGCCCATCGGCTCCTCGAAGACGAAGAACCAGCCGGGGTCGTCCTCGTCCGGATTGCCGACGGCATCGCTCGGCGCGAGATCGAAGCCCAGGAACCGGATGTCGGGGTCGAGTTTCCCCTGGAAGATGGGGAACTTGACGCCTGTCACCTCGCCGTTTTCGTAGGCTTCCTTGGTGACGTGGCCGACCTCTTCGAGCTTCGGTGACCGCCCTTCGCGGTCTGACTCCTCGTCGTCGTCCGGGTTCGACCGGACCATGTAGATGGTGGTGTCCGGGAAGCGGCGCAAGAGTTCGCCACGGAGCACCAGCACGACGCGGCCCTCCCGGTCGTCCTCGAAGGTCGCGACGTCGTCACCGGTGCCGTTCTTCCCGAGCCGATTCTGCCACTCGTGCATGGGGGCCACGTCCGGGCGGTCGTCGGCCGTCGAGAACGGGTTGCTCGTCTTGTCCCAGAACGTGTCGAAGTAGGTGCCCTTTCTATCGGTCGGGAAGCGCCGCCAGAGCAGCTCGCGGGAGAACTCGTGGTTGAGGCCCGCGACGAAGGCCTCGACGAACGCGGGGTCCGTCGATAGCGCGCCGATGGAGTCCCGCGGGATGTCTCCGACGCCCGGCATGAGGTACTCCTGTGAGATGGCTTCGAGCGCCTCGGCCATCGGGTCGGGGAAGCGAGGGGCCCACGCTACCGGCTCGATTGGGTCTTCGCGGTCAGAGAGTTCGTCGGCGAGGCCGCCAGCGGCCTTGATGCCCCCCAGAACGTTCGACGTGACCGTGATGTCGGGGTCGACGTGGTCGAGTATCTTCGACGGCTGGGAGCGGTCGTAGGAGTCGCCGAACTGGATTCCCGACCCGAGTCCCGACGGTGGTGTGAGGACCTCGGGGCCGAGGCGGAGCGCGGTTCGCAGGCGCTCCAGTCTGTCGAGCACGGACTGCATCTCCGCGGCAGCCGCGTCGACGCGGCGAACCAGATCGGGCACGTCGACGGAATCGGGGCCGCCGTCCGGGCCGTCCGGGCCCCCGGGCCGTCCGAGGTCGCCCCGCGAGGGGTCGAGTCCCTGCTGCTGGAGCGACCTGATGACCTCGTCGAGACTGTCGACAGCCGCCTCGTGGTCCGAGCGCAGGCCGTCGACGAAGCCACTCTTGTCCTCCGAGACCTGTGCCGGCGTCGCCTCGGGGTTCGTGCTCAACAGGTTGTCGAGCGTCCGGACCAGCGGCTGGAAGGTGTTGGTCTTGACCGCGTCGGCGTGGGCTCTGACCGTCTTCGGTGGCGGCGCGGTCCCGGTCCCGCGGGTGGCCGTGTCGAGGTTGGTCGAGAGTTGGCGCATCTGGAACAGCGCGGTCCCCGCGTGGTCGATGCTGCTCTGGACCTGCACGTCGACCTTCCGGACCGCGAACGCAGTCGGGTTCGCGGGAGTGACCGCCGAGAGGTCGATGCGCCGAATGTCCACGTCGGGGAGGGTCTGTGCCCACGTCCCGAGTCTGGCCACGCGGGCGAGTTCGGGCGTGACCACGTCGGTTCCGGTCGGGAACTGTGCGGGCGTCTGGCGCGACTCCCCAGGGAGGGAAATACCGTCGTTCGGGACGGTCTCGGGTGCGCCCGCGGTCTGTCTGGCGATGTCCGGGTCGAGCGAGCCCTGTCGGAACTGCCAATCGCTGGGTGCGCCTGTCGCCTGCCCGGTCGGGTCGGTCTCCATCGTGCCCGAGGTGAACTGCCACTGGGTCGTTCCAGAGTCGGTTCTGGTCGGGTCCATCTGGAGCGTCTCCTCCTCGAGCGCGGGTGTGTCGCCGAACGTCGGCATCGAGTCGCCGGTGAACATGGGCCCGAGCCCGCCGTTTCCGCCGCCAGTACCGACTCCCAGGCCACCGTCTACCCCGTCGATTCCTTCGATAGGCCCATCGATGATGGGGCCGAGGTCCACGGCATCTCGTCCGAAGTCGAAGCCACCGCCGAACCCGGTTCCGGGGAGCCTCCGCGCGCTTGCGAGGTCGTCGATCGTGGTGACCCGCGGCCGCAGTTCGGTCTTCAGGGTTGCCGGTGTGACCTGCTTCGTCTCGAAGTCGGTGGCGAGCGACGTCGGGGTCACGTCGCCAGTCTGGGCCGAGACGCTCGCGTTCCGAAGGAGTGGCCCGTTCGGCCGCGAGAGCCGACGGAACGTCGGCGTCAGGACCGTCTCCGGCAGGTCGGCCATCTGCCTGAACTCGGTGTCGAACGACCGGAGCGCCTCCGCCGCGTCGGTTCCGACCGTCGTCCCGATAGTCCGGTGAAGCGGCTGCGTGAACTGCAGGAGCCGGGCCGCGTTCTTCTCGCCGGCCAGGCCGACACTGGCGACCAGTCGGTCGTGGATATGCGAACTCGCGGCGCGGGCCAGTTGCCCGCCCGCGAGCGTCCGGTTCATCGCGTCGAGTTCGCCGACCTGGTCCCAGGCGCGGGCCATGTAGTCCTCTTGCCGGTCGCGGACCACCTCCGAACCCAGCCCCGCGGCGATGCGGTACCGGAGGGACTCGTTGAGGTCGCTGAACCAGAAGTCGTCGTCCGGATCGAGCTCTCTCCGGTCGGCGTGCCACTGGCCGTAGAGGGGCGCGCCGACGACCGGGAGGTCCTGTTGTTTCGCCAGCTCGTATGGCTGGTTCAACAGCTCGACGAGTTCTGCCTTGTTCTGGAACTCGTCGACCGTCAGACTCGGGGATTTCAGCGCGCCCGTCTGGTAGACAGGCTCGTGATGGCCGAGGCGGTCGGGGCCCGGGTCGCGCACGTCGACCTCGCGACGGCCCACGTCCGAGTCCGAGAGTCGCACCGGCTCGAGCCGGTTCGCGAGTTGCTCGAAGTCACCCTCGCCGCTGTGGAACTCCCAGTGGAGGTATATCGGGAGTTCGACCGGGTCCGCGCTCTCGTCGGTCCACGAGAAGTCGATGGACTTGCCAGCCCCTTCGTCACCCTTGCTGTCGTCGTAGGGTGCCCGACCGAGGCCGACCCGTCGCCCGGGCTCGAACGTCGGGACGACTGCTGCGATGTACTTCGTGTTCTCTTCCAGGTTGCGCGGACAGACGAGTCGTGAGACGGCGCGCTCGGGATGGTCCCGAACGACCTTGCTCGCCGCGGTGGTGTCACCGACCACCTGCGCGTGTGCCCACGCCCAGGACTGCGCGAGCGGTGGGAGTTCGCTCGTCGGGGCCTTCAGCACGGGCAATGGGTTCGTCCCCGCACCCGCAACCTCGACGCCCTTCGCGTCCTTCGGAACCACGACCAGCGTGAGCCAGGGGCGGTTCCGTGACTTGCCGCCTTCGCTCGTGTCGGCGCGCTCTGGGCTGAACAGCCACGGGAGGTCCGGCCTGCTGAACTCGATTATCGGGAACAGGTTCGGCGGGAAGCTGTTGCTGTCCGGCTCGGGCTCCAGTCGGCTCACCTGCTCGCGGTCGATGCCGATGACGTCACCGGGGCCGTACATCCGGACGTCCTGGCTCGGCCGGTCGAGGTCTCCGTTCGCGATTGCCTCGGGTTCCTGGTCCCAGGTCTCGTCGTCCTTCCCGCGGGCCGCCAGGGTCAACTCGACGCCGACGGTCATCGGGCCCGGAATCGGGTTCGAGGAGCGGTCGCGCTCGAACGGCGTCGATGGCCGGAACCCTTCGCGGACCATCGGGAGGAACCGGAAGCGAGCGCCGACGCTGGGGTCACTCGCCATGGGTTTCACCTCCGGAACCGCCGGTGTTGCCCCAGGCCGCCCCGGTATCCAGACTGCTGCTCGCCACCGCCGTGAATGGTAGTCGTCGAATCATCACCTGGAACCCTCCAGACTGGCCGCGGAAACGACCTGCAGCCGTTTCTCGTCCACGTCCGCCTCCCTGGCGAAGCGCTTCAGTTCGACCTGTGCGCGGCCCTTCGAGGTCCCCACGTGGAGCCCCGGCCGGACGCGCTCGGCCTCGCTACTGTCGGCCACGGCAGCGAATTCGCGTGTCTCTGACTCGTCGGATTGCCCGTCACCGTCGTCCCCGCCATCGTCGAAGCCGACGAAGTCTGTGACGACCGGCTCGAACGTGTCCACGTCGACGACCACGTAGTCGTTCTCGCCGACACCGAACAGGCCGCCGTCGCTGGCGTCCGCATCGTCGACGCCGAACAGCCCCTCCGAGGTGGGCTGGACGCCGCGCTTACCCTTCGAGAGTTCGTGCGCGGTGAACGCGGTGTGGGCCGTCCCTGCCTGCCCAGCGTCCACCTCGGCGAGGTTCTCGCCACGGTGGCCGCTCGCGTCGTCGTACACGACCTCCTCGTAGGTGAACGCTGCCTCGGTCACGTCCTCCCTGCCGCCCTCGCCACCGACGACCAGCCCGATGTCGCCGGCGGTCGTCCCGGCCTCCAGGTCGACGAAGTCGTCCGATTCCAGCTTCTTCGCGTCGTCCATCTTCCGGAATGCCGCGGGTGCGAACTCCTCGTCGACCGGCTGGCGGTCGCGGTCTCTGACCCCGCCGAGTGTGACACCCGCGATGCGGAACTCGTCGTAGGTGGTCGGTCGCGCCTCCCCGAACTTCTCGATGTGGTAGTTCAGCGGGACGACGGTCTGGCGAACCGTCAGCGTCCCCAGCGGATGCGCGATGATCGGCTGCTCGGGTTCGACGTCGCCGGCACCACTGCCGCCCTGGGCGGACTGGCGAGCCTGCTCGCGTGCCTCTGCGCTCTTCGCACTCCGCAGTGTGGCGATAGCGTTCCCGTCACCTGGCAACTGGGCGTCCCAGTTCTTCGGTTCCGAGAGCGCGTCGACGAGTTCGGGCAGCACCTCCGCCGTGGGGAGTTGCTTGGTCTTCGCGTCCTTCCCGAGCGTCACGTCGAACTGCTTCGAGACGTCGAAGGGGCCGACCGAGAACTTGGCCTTCCCCCGGAGGTTGAACGGCGTCGGGCCGGACATGGTCCCGTCGATGCCGACGGTCAGTTCCCAGCCCTTGAACGCTACGCCGAAGTGCGCGAAGAAATCGATGATGAACGAGAACGGGTTGAACCGGAACAGCGCGTCGAAGCCCAGGCCACCCCAGATGGAAAGCGGGCCGACCTCCAGTTCGGCGTTGACCTGCGCGCCCACCTGGAACGTGTTCGAACTGACCGCGAGGTAGCCCGTGAAGTCGATGACCGGTTGGCCACCGGGCACGTCCAGACTCACCTTCACGCGGTCGAGCTTCGGGAACCCGCCCGGTTGCTCGTAGCGGGGATTGAACCCGCCGATGGAGAGCAGGAACTTCGAATCATCGCCCCACGAGGAGCGCAGCGCCATGTCGCCCGACATCTTCCACTGCATGATGCGCGAGTCGTACAGCGAGGCGTCGAGCGACAGCGTCTTCCCGGGGATGTCGATGATGCCCACCACGTCGAGGTTGATCTGGATGGGTGGGTACGGCACCTCTTCCGGTAACCCCTCGGGGCGCTCGATTTCGAGGTTGGGGAGTGCCATCTCGATCTTGCCGAGGATGGCGATGCGGAAGCTCGGAATCTCCAGAACCACACCGACAGAGGCCTCGATGATGGCGGGTGTTCCCCAGCCGATCTTGAGCATCGGCCCGAACACGTGGGTCCCCCGCGTCGGCGGGAAGATAGCCCGCACGTCCGAGATGATGCGCTGGGCGTTCTCCACCACGTCTTCGGGGAAGAGCACGCTGTCGAGCTCGCCCTGCCTGACAACGTCCTGCAGTGGTTTCTTCCGGAACTTTCGGTTGATGCCGAGCATCCCGCCGACGCCGTTCAGCGTGAAGCCGAAGCCTAGCTGGACGGCATCGAACTCGCCCGCGACGATGAGCATCATCGAGAAGCCGTCCGACCCATCGGGCAGTTCGGTCGTGATGAGCCCGACCACCGAGATGCTCAGGCCACTCGGGACCGTGAGTTGGCCAGTCCCGGCGTAGCGCTCGTTCTCCGGGTCGAAGTCGAGGTAGCCACCGCCCGTGACCGGCCCAGCAGCGATATCGAGGCCGACCCCTTCGGGTGGCTTGAACCCGAGTTCGAGGTCGACCACGCCCATGTTCCCGTCCTTGTTTTCGGGGAACGAGAGGTCCGTTTCGAGGCCGATTCGGGTGACGGTGCCGACGATGGGCCCGAGTTTGACGGATGCGGATGCGGCCGCCTGGACGGTTATCTCGCCGGTTTCTGCGTCGAATCCGAGCGAGAGGAATATCTCCTTGATGTCGAGTGGGCCGAGTTTCTGGTGGACCGGGAGTGCCACCTCCAGGGTCGCACCGCCTTCGAAGTATAACCCTTTGAGCGTCGACCAGCCGACAGTCACGTCGAAGTCGCTCCCGACTTCATCGGGCAGGACTTTCTCCAAGAAGCCGCCTTTCGGGCGGACCTGGACTGAGCCGGACGCGGGCAGTTCGACCGCGACGGTTCCGGAGTCCCCATCGTAGTCGAGTGCGGTCGAGATGGAGACAGACCCCAGTGCGAGGAATGAACCATCGGGTTCGCCAAGCAGAACCTTTCCTGGGCTGTCGCTGGTGGACTCGGGTTCGTAGGAAAGCGCGGCGTCGGCGTGGTAATCCCCAGTCAGGCCTGCCCCGGAGACGAGTTGGAACTCGGTTCCGTCTCCGGTCGGACGGACGGCGAACCCGACCGACTGGTTCGTCTCGATACCAGTCGTCAGTGTCCAGTCCTTCCCGAGCGACAGTGACTGCTTGAACCCACCTGTCGCGTACGCCTGAAGGAGGAGACCAAGGGGGTCGTCCTCCTTGAACGGCATCGGTGTCAGTTTCACGCCAGCACGCGAGGAGAACCCGTCGCCGACAAGTTCCAGGAGGGTGGTGTCGAGCTGGGTCGGCGCGTCCGACTTCGGAAACGTCGGCGGCGTGGTCTTCTCGTACGAGAGTGTATCCAACTGGTTCACGTCTGCTTCGTCGACGATGCTCGTGAGGCCCTGTTCGGTCGCAAGGTGCCCCACGAAGCGGAGGAACAGCTCGTCCCGTAACGCGTCGGTCCCCCATCCGAGCGTCTCCTTCGCTGCCGTGTTGGGGTCTTGCACCGCCTCGGCGATGCCGGTCAACTGTATCTCCTCTTGGCCCCTGCCGTACCCTTCGGTGACGACGCCGACGATGGCCAGGAAGTCGTGGACGTGTGGTCTGTAGAGGTAGAGGTAGCGCACGACGAGGTGGTCGAGCAACGCATCGCCGAGTTCGCTCACGTCCGGACTCTCGAACTCCAATTCGTCGAGGGATTTGATTGACTCTATCAGCGTCGAGACCGCCCCGACGAGGTCGCCGACCTTCGCAAGGTCATCGGCACCGAACCCATTCTCGACTATCTTAATGATGGTCTCCGCAGGTTCGACGAAGTCCCGTTCGAACTCCTCGACCACCTTCTCGACCTCCTCATCGACGAGGAGTTCCCCGATTCCTGCCCCGTCGAGAAGGTCGACGACGCCGTCTGGAGATTCTGTTGCTTCGATGACTGGCTCAACGACCCGAGTGAGTTCTCGAGCTAGCACCGATTCGGTTCCGCCGCCGGAGGGTTGAGTTGATTTCTGGCTCATCTTAGATGGTCTCCTCGATGTATCTGAACTCGCGTGGTGCCGGAACCGTATCGAGGAACGTCCCTCGTGCTGCTGAGTCCATCTTCATCATCTCCTGAGCTTGCTCGTGTTCGAGGTAGATGAACTCCAGAAACGGGTAATGGAAGTTGGTCGTAATCGTGTCTTCGGTGAAGCCGAAAACGTTCACGGACCGGTCGGTGACCGGCTCAAGTTCGCTTTTCCAGCGCTTGATGTTGTCCTCGTCAACGATGACGATTTCTTTGATAGTGTGTGTGACGCGAACACCGGTCCGAAGGGGGGTTTCCGTCTCCGGTTCGTTCGCGTATTTATCTGGAAACAGCTGTATCAGGTGAAGCGGTGGTTGGGCCCCTTTGGTTTGCACTCCCTTTTTCAGATCATCCACATTGCTCGCGGCGTTCTCGACGTACGTGTCATCGTCCGCGTAGTCCACGTAGGGAGACCCATCTTGCACCGTGTACTGTTTACTCAGTGGTCTGATGACGATGTACCCGGTCTGGCTCACCTTCGAATTCTTCGACGCGGCGGCATCGGGTTTGAGTTTGATCACTCCCTTGTGGTTGTCGTCGTCCCAGTAGAGTTCTGCATCGCTCTGGTTGAGACCGATTGGACGAGCAAGCGTCGCCAGTGCCGATATCTGTCCGAAGAAGTTCTCATCCCAGTCCCTCCCGACGGCTTTGGGAAGCTCGTCTTCCTCATCTGGACTTGCCAGCTGTAGATAGTTATCGGGGTACTTGAATCCGAAGTACGGTTGTGTCGTATCGTTGATCCAGTCGTTCGCTTTGAGGTTGTTTTTGGTCTGGTTCGCTTCCGAACTATCTCCAAAGTGACAGTATTTCACCCACTCTTCGAGATCTGAGTCGGTTGCCCACGCCAAGGCCAGTACGCCGACCGCAAGAAGGCCGGTACCAAGGACGACGGCCTGTCCATACCCGGGAACCCAGCCGACGGAACTGCTCGCGAAGAATGCGTAGGTGAAGCAGCCCGCCGATGCTCCCAATATGGCGTAGCCAGCCATCTGGTCGTAGTCGCCGTCGAGGTACTCCGAGTACGAGTAACAGAAGTTCTTGATGGTCTCGTAGAGGTTGAAAACCACGGCGAACTTGCCAGCTATCTTGACCGCGCTCGCCTCGCTCAGTGTTCCCTTCGAGACCAACGATGTCACGTCCTCGATGGCACCCAACCCCGCGACGAAGCCCCGTACTGTGTTGACTAGTGAGACGACCTCCATCGCCTTCTGTCCAGCACCGGATTGTGATTGGAGCGTCTCGTAGGTCTTGATGCCTGCGCTGACGAGCCCGACGACGCTGAAGCCGACTTTCCCCGACGCGGTGACCGTCGCCGTCGCGTCGTCGAACCAGTCTGTTCCATCGGTGAGGGACCAGCCCCAGCTCATGACGCTTGCGGTGATTTTCTTGGCCTCTCCTGAACCGATGTCGTATATATCGTGAGACGATTTCAGGGTCTGTATCTCCGTCTCCAGCCGGTTCGAGACCTGCTTCAGATTCCCGTTCGTGGAGACGCCGAGTTGTTTCGCCAGTTTGTACAATTCACCCGACTCGGCGTTCCCGCTACGGAGCTTCGAGAGTATCCCGTCATAGACGGACTGCAGTTGATCGTTGCTCATCAGTCGAGACAGGTACACCTGGACGAACGTCTCGACGTGTGATTTTCGTGTGTTCACGTTCGTCTCTCCGAAGTACTGCTTGTCACCATCCCACGACGTGACGGTCTTGTACGCAGTGTAGTAGTGCCAGCCTCCGTGGACGAAAGTCGCGACGAGTTTGTTGAATGCCAGCACGTCCTTCTGGCCCCATGGGCTCTGCTCTCCCGGCCCAAGTATCGGACCGTACTGCTGGTTCCCGGAAGTGTTCCCGGTTAGTCTCTCGAAATAGTCTCCCTTTGGGAGGTCCTCTTTGACAAGAAACGGTCGTTCCCTATGTGGGTCGGTGACCGGGGTTCCCCTGCTGAGGAACGCTGGGTCGACGATTCGGTTCGGTGGGAAGATGGCGAAGTTCTGGTAACGTTGGGAGGTTGAACTGGGCGCGGAGTGGTACTGCTTCTCGAACTGTTCTGCGAGGAACATCTTCCCTGTGTGGCTCTCGAAGAGCCGATCGGTGAGGGCCTGGAGCGTCTTGAGCTGTTCAGTGAACGACCGGGGTGCCGTGTCATTGAGGACCTCGTCGATAGCATGATTCTCCTCCCGGGCACCGTCTCCGTGGAGGAAATCGTCGTAGAACTCGTTGTATGTCATCGACCCGATGGCCGAGCGAAAGTCGGATTTGATAGCCGAGATGCTCTGGGTCGGGTCGATTCCGAACCGCTTTGCGAGTGTCTTCAAGCCATCCTGCTGTTTACCGGTCAAGGATTCCCCGAGAACCGTGTTCATGTTTTTGAGGGCAGTCTCGTCGAGTGTTCCCAGGAAGTGGCCGTACGGGTAGGCACCATCCCCGTACTCTGGTTTCCCGAACTTCATGTAAGAAACGAGTCTGCGTGCCTTTTCCTCCACTTTTAGCTGTTTTCCGTACAATTCCCTCCCGAACTCGATGAACGTGTTCGAGAGCGCCCCCCGGTCGAACGGGTCCTTCGAAGATTCGTAGGGAAGCTTGTCCAGCGCGAACGCGTCCTTGAACCCGTAGTCGTGCCCCCAGACTATCTCGAAGTCGTCATCGACTTTTCCCTCACTCTGGAGTTGTTCCACCCATCCGTTTGACAATTCGTCCATCGTCTCGGTGACGCCGAGGTGCTCGTACACGGCCTCGCGGGTGTCCGACCCACCCTTCTTGTAGGATGTCCCGACGATGAGGTCCCGTATGACGTTGAAGAGGGCGTACTCGCCTGGATTCTGGTTGACGTGAGACTTGTACGACTCGAGAGCGTCGATATACTGCCGATGATACCGCTTCGCCTCCGTCAGCGGGCTCTCACTCATCGTTGCCACCAAGTATTGGTTCGCCAGTCGTCTCCCTGGAATCGACGTAGAGTCGTGTTCATAGTTCTCCCTCGTGCGGCCACGCCCGGTAGAAAACCACCGGCCTGACCTCGCTCGCGGTGTTCCGTCGTCCGGTACTCACACCAGTCGTCTCGACCTGGAATCCCGTCGAAGTCGTTGCCGACACCAGCACGTCGTCACGCCCAGTCACGTGCCCGTCGTCGTCCAGAGCAAGCACACGGGCGGCAGCCGGGGTGCCCTCGGTCCGCACACCCGAGGACATCCCGCCGTCTGCCGCGGCGTGCTGGGCACCTCCCTCATCAACCACCGGTGGCAGGACCCGTCCGAACACGTCGTCCGGTTCCAGGGACCCGTGGAGCAGGTGGTGGGCGACGCCGCCGTCGGCATCGGGCATGGCGACGCCGTGGGACCAGCCGAAGCCGAAGGAGTGGTCCGCGACGACCTGGTCCGCGCCGAGCACGTCGAGGTTGCAGGTGGTCAGCTCGACCATCGCGGGGTCGAACCCGACCTCGACTCTGGTCGGGTAGTCCGCGTCGGGTGCCGGGACGCGGAAGTGGCCGACAGCGGGGGTCCGGTGCTCGGCGGTCTCGACGGCGAGGTAGGTGATGAGTGGCCCGCCGGTTTCGCCAGCGGCGACCTCGTCGTAGGTGAGTTCCATCGTCTCCCCGAGGTCGGTGACCCGTGCCGAGGTCCGGGCGTCGAGGTCGTCGCCGACCCCGTCGAGCAGGTGGAGGGCGCGGTCCTGGTAGCCGGCGTAGCCGTTCCGGACCACCGTTCCGGGTACGACCGTGCTGTTAGCGACGTGTTGCTGGACTGCGCCAGCGGGGGATTTGACGGCCTCGCCGTGGGAGACGCCGATTGCCGCGTCGGTGACCGATGCCGTGTCGGCCGCGGTGACCGCGTTGGTCGCGGTCAGGGCGACGAAGCTGGCGTCGATGCCGAGGTCGACCGACTGGACGCTTGGCTCGGTCGGGGTCGGGAAGTAGCCGACCTCCACCGCGGCGTCGTCGTCGGTCTTGAACGCCTGGAAGAGGACGGTGAAGCCCTCGGCTTGCTGGCGGTCGGGGAGTGAGTCACCATCGAAGGCGATCTCGAACCCGCCCGCGGTCGTCTTGGTCACGGAGCCAGCGAGCCCTCCTGCCGATTCGTCGTCGTGGACGAGGAGGTCGACGACCATCCCGGTCTGGTTCGCGCCGACCGCGCTTTCCGTGGTCCTGGCGTCGGTCGCCACGCTGACGACGTTCTGGGTGAGGGTGCCGTCGTCCGCCCGGGCGAGTTTCCCGTAGGTCCAGCCGTCGGTCCGCTGGACCTCGTGGTCATTCCGGGAGACGTTGTTCGTCGCCGTGAACAGGACGAGGTCGGGCTCGAACCCGAGGTCGGTGACGGCGACCGTCTCGCCGGATTCCGGCGTCTCGAAGGTCCCACTCGCGAAGTCAGAGATTCCACCGCCAGCCGCCCCGCCTGCGGCACCGCCTTTCGGGAGGTGCGAGGGGATGTCGAGGTCATCGTCGGGCGTGGTCCGGGGAGTTGGCTTGGGGCTCGGCGTCGGTGAGGACCGGAGCCGGCAGGCGAGGTAGCCCATTCCGAGGCCACCGCCGACGCCGGGGATGAGTATCCACGGTGGGAACGGGAACTCGACGAAGGACCCACCAGGGATGCCCTCCAGTGGGGAGTTGTCGGGTTCGAGCAGCTGGCGACTTCGGTCGGTCGCGCCGTCGTCGTCGACCACGATCAGGGCAGGCGAGACGCTCGTCTCGTTCTGGTAGGTATGGGTCACGACCGGCTGCTGGGTCGTGGTGTCCGTGGTTCCGTCACCGTCGAAGTCCCAGTGGTAGGTGACGACCTGTCCGTCGGCGTCAGTCGCGTTCGAGGCGTCGAAGGTCACCTGCTCACCCCCACTGGGGACCGAGGGGGTGACCGTGAACGTCGCAGTTGGTGGCTGGTTCTTCTGGGTGACGGTCACGGTCGGGCATTCCACCTCAGAGGAGCGCTCGCTCGGGTAGGTGAACACCCGGACACGCGGCGAGTACGTGCCTGGTTCGTCGTAGATGACCGTCGTGGTCGCGTTCTGCGTGAAGTCGCCGTAGGATCCGCTCCCCGTGTCGAACTGGTAGTCGTCGGCGCGTTCGGACGCGCTCGCGTCGATGGTGACCGTCTCGCCCACCTGGGCGGACTGCGGGGTGACCTGACAGCGGGCGATTGGTTCTTCACCCGGGTTCACGTCGACCACGCCGGTCGTGTTCCCGGTCGCCCCGGCGTTGTCCTCGACGGTTAGTTGCACGAGGTAGGCGTTCGGACCGTTGTATGTGTGGGTCGTCGTCGGGCTGGACGTGGTGTTGTCGACAGTCCCGTCGCCGTTGAAGTCCCAGCGGTAGGTCTGGATGCTCCCGTCCGGGTCGGTCGAGGCCGAGGCGTCGAAGGTCACCGTCTGCCCGGTCCTCGGGCCGATGGGGGAGTGCTCGAACTCCGCGGTCGGTTCGACGTTGGACCGGGCGACCGTGACCGTGCCGCAGTCGGTCGTATTGCTCCGCTCCGACGGGTTGGCCCACACGCGGACGCGAATCACGTACTCACCGACCTCGTTCAGGGTGACGGTGCGCTTGGGCTCTGTCGTGAAGTCACCGAAGGAACCGCTCCCGGTGTCGTACTGGTACTGGTCGGCGTTCGTCGAGGCCGAGGCGTCGATGGTGACCGACTGCCCGGGTTCGATGCCCGTGCTGGAGAGCGAACACCGCGCCACCGGGTCGGGCTCGATGATCTCGATGTCCCGTGCCGTCGTCGCCGTGTTCCCCTGGTCGTCGACGACCGTGAGTTCGGTGACGGCGTAGCCAGCGCCGCTCTCGTCGTACGCGTACTCGTAGGTCGCGACCGAGTCGTTCGTCACGAAGTCGGTGACGCCGTCGCCGTCGAAGTCCCAGCGGTAGCTCTCGATGGTCCCGTCAGGGTCCGACGAGTCGCTGGCGTCAAGCGTGGTCGGCTCCCCGGCGACCGCAGGCTGGGGCGAGTAGTCGAACGACGGCGTCGGGCTCGCCTGTGGCGTATCGACCGTGAACTCGATGGTCGTGCTGTCGGTCGCGCCGTCGTTGTCGTGGACGGTGATGCGGACGCGCTTGGTCCCGGGCGTCTCGTAGGTCCGGGTCTCGGTGCCGTCGATGCCGAGTTCGGTGCTCTCGTTCACCTCGTAGCTGCCGTCAGCGCCGAAGTCCCACTGGAGCACCGTGATGTCGCCGTCCGCGTCCGCGGACCCGGTCGCGTCGAAGGTGACCGTCTGGCCGGTGGTCGGGTTCGACGGGTCGTACGTGAGCTGTGGATTCGGCGGCTCGTTCGGCGCGACAGGCATCTCCGGGCAGGTCGCGGTTGCGCTCTCCTCGCTCGTCTCGTTGTACGCGTACACGACCGGTTGGTAGGTGCCTTCGGAGTAGCTGGTCGTGTAGAACTGGTACTGCGTGAACTGGGTGTCTGGTGAGCCGTCGCCGTCGAGGTCGTACCGGTACGAATCGGCGTTCTGGGAGTCGAACGCGTAGATGCTCACGGATTCACCGGGCTCGGGGTACTGCTCGGACAGTGAGCAGGAGGCGGTCGGTACGAACAGTGACCCATTGGTATCGACCGCAGTCGCTGGTTCCCCTGCAACTGCCGGGCCGACTATGGCGATGCCTGCGAGTACAAGGCAGGCGAAGAGGATGGTAACGAGGAGCCGTGTGTCGCGGCCGGGGTCATCGGTCATCGGCGGCCGTCCTCACTGCAATCCGCAGGGTGTAACCGACATGTTTCGGTTCGTATGTGTTTTCTCGTGTTTCGCGAGCGTTCGTCGGATTCGTCGCGAGTCTCGACATCGATTCCGCGGCTCGCGCGCTGAACCGAACGGGGTGGGTAACCGTTCAAAACTGCGATATCGCTGTTCTTAGCCCCACGAAACCGCTGCCCGCGTTCCACCCCAGACATACACCAACGTGACGGGAGTTATCGGTAATAATGTAGACGCTACGTGCTTCGTGTCACGGTCACAATCTTGAAATGTCCTGCTTTCGTGTACCGATTATGGATTTCCGGAGGGGAGAACAGGAGGGTGTTCCCTCGCTCTCGGATTCGACGGGGGCGGCGACCGTCGTGGGCCGGTCGTTCGAGTCGGTTGCCGGGTCGTTCGCCACGCTCCACGGGTACGACGACCCGGCAGCTCTCGTGGGTGGACACGTGACTGCACCGTATGTGGAGTCCGACCACGATGCTCTCGAACAGGCACTCGGCGAGACGTTTGCTGGCGAAGGGTCCGAAACCAGGACGGTCCGGGTCCGGCTGCGCAAGGATGGCGGCTCGAAACTGGGGGAGACTGGGGACGCGGGTGGACAGGATGCAGTCGTTCAGTTGACCTTCTACCGGACCGGCTTGGACACCGCGGCAATCGTCGCACGCCCCGCATCGGCCTGGCAGGCCCCTGGACCAGCCACGGCGAACGAGGTCTCTGGAGCTGGCCGTGGTGGATACGGGAGGGGCCGAAACGAGTGGTCGTATACGGTGGGCCACGACCAGCTGGCGCGCCGACGTGAGGAACTGGCCACCCTCGACCACATCGGGGCCCTCTTGTCGACGATCGTCAGTGAACTGGGCCAGACCGGCACCCGTCGCGATATCGAAGCCATCGCTTGCGAGTCGCTGGTCGAATCGTCACGGTACCGGTTCGCCTGGGTTGGCACCCGGCGCGCTGGGGCGATGCACGTTCGGGCGTGTGCAGGCGAGGACGCTGGCGTACTGGAGTCGGTCGCGACAGCTGACTCGGTCGAACTGGGAGACGTCATGTGCGAGCGCGTGTACGACACTGGCACAAGTCAGGTCGCACACGATATCGCAGCTGACACGTCGTGTGGTCTGTGGTCAGAAGCAGCTGGTGGGGCCGACATTCGTTCCGCCCTTGCAACCCCGCTCTGTCACGGCGGGTCGGTGTACGGCGTGCTGACGGTCTACTCTGGGGAGCCGGACGCGTTCACCCCCCGGGAGCAAGCGTGGTTCGAACTGCTTGGTGAGACGGTTGGCTTCGCCATCAACGCTACCGAGAGCAAGCGGTTGCTCTACGCCGATGCGGTCGTCGAACTCGAGTTCCGCATCACCGATTCGGACGTCTTCCTCGTCCGTGACTCGGCCCGGTTCGAATGTGCGCTGTCTATAGAGGGTTATCACATCACCCGGTCGGGCTCGTGGCTGGTCTACGTCTCGTCCTCGGGAGTGGACTCTGGCCGTCTTCGTGAAGCTGGCCTCGAAGAGTCTAACGTCGAATCAGTCCGCATCATCCGTGACGACCCCGGCGATGGGTTGCTCGAATACGCACTCGAACGCTCCGAACTGTTCGAGTTGCTGGCCGAGGCCGGTGCGATGCTGTGCCGAACGGAGGCAATCGATGGTGTCTGCCGATTCGTTCTGGAAGCATCCGCCGACATCGATGTCCGGGCGCTGGCCAGTCGCGTGACTTCGGTTCTCTCCGGGGGCGAACTCATCTCCCAGCATGAACGCGACCGGGCTGTCGCCGACCACCTCGACCTCGGTGCACCGCTGGATGGGTTGACCGACCGCCAACGCGAGGCTATCGAGACGGCGTACCGAGCGGGCTACTTCGACTGGCCCCGCCAGAGCACTGCCGAGGAGGTTGCGGCGTCCATCGGAATCGCGCCGTCGACGCTGCACGCCCACCTCCGGAAGGCAGAGCGCTCCGTTCTTCGTGCTATCCTGGACGAGCGCTGAACATTCCTGCAAGAGTCGGACGTGAACGAGTGCATACCGTTGGGCTGTATGCACAGTTTACACGGTGTGGGTGGTGTGAACTGTGTGGAAATCTGATGAGGTCTGCACTGCTTTCTGTCGAAGGTTCGATCTGGCCATCACGATTTGAAATCGCAGGCGATGGCCTGATGGTTTGGGACAGTGATTGGGTTCAGGTTTCGCCGCGCCTCGTGAGCTGTGCGAACCTCGTAAACGGCTCACACAGTTTGCGATGTTTGTACTGTCTGAACTGGCCACTCGGAATTCCGTGGATGATGCCCCAAGGACAGTGTACGATGTGTGAACTGTGTAAACGGCGTAGAATTCCTGGGCTGCGTGCGCTGTCCACGATGCGTACTAGGTGCTCCCCAGTCTGAAATGTGTGGATGGTGTGGACTGTGTGGACTGTCTGGACTGTTAGGACTGTGCACGATGCCCGGACATCCCGGTTGCCATCAGACTGCGGTCACAGTCGAGGATGTGTACAATGTTCACACTGTGTGTATGGTCTACACGGTGTGTGCCGTCTACGGCGTCTGGGCTGTTTGTACGGTCTTCGTGAACTACACTGCTCCAGATGTGCGTGCTGTGCATACGGTCTACAAATCTCACACGGTGTACGCGTTGTGGACTGTGGGGAATGTGGTCGCGTTGTATACCGTCGAGACGGGGCGAGCAGTCCAGACGGTGGGCGGCAGCTGGGCCGTGCTCGAAGTCCACATCGTTTGCACATCCTGGACTGTTTGTGTTGGTGATCTCGGAGGTTCGGCTACAGACTGAGAATCACAATGTCTACACAGTCTGGACATTGCTTGTGTAGGTGGCGCCTAGAATGCGTCTACGGCTTCTTCTAGGAAACAGGTTGAACAACACAGTGTGAGATGTGTGAACTGTCTAAGTGTGGTTTCAATCTCTGGCGATCGCTCTCGAGTCCAGCTGGCTGCCGAACCGTACACCCAGTGCGGGCTGTCGAAACCGTCTACACTGTGTGGACAGTCCAAACTACTCGCACAGTGGGCTCCTGCTACTGGCGACTCTGCTGGGTGATCGATATCCAGAAACACAGTTTGGACTGTCTACACAGTTCGAACTGTGTAGGATGCCGGGGATGTGCAAACCGCGGTCGATGTGTTCACGTTCGAGACTGCCGAGGCTCTATCGGAGTTTCACACCGTCTACACAGTGTGGACTGTCTTGACTGTCTGAACTGTCAGCGATACCGTTAAGTCACCGGGTGGAGACGGTACTGACCGTGCGGAACGCCCGCACTGCCCGGACGGCCCACACAGTGTAGACATTCGACACGGTGTCGACTGTCCTCTCTGTGTCGGCGTTGCAGGCCGTATTGGTCTGCCGGGCAGTGCGAACCGTCTACACAGTGTACACATTCCACCACCAATGACCACACCACGCGCGGTAAGCGTCGCCCTACAGAAAGGCGGCGTCGGGAAGACGACGATCGCCATCAACCTCGCCGAACGACTCGCGAACCGAGGCCACGACGTGTTGCTCGTCGACCTCGACCAGCAAGGGAACGCGACCGAAGGCCTTGGCCTGGCAGAGGCCTACACGGCCGACACCCACATCGGGGACGTGCTCGTCGACGATGGCGATGCCACGCTCGGGGACATCATCCGGGAGACCGAGACCCTCGACGTCCTCCCCGCGAACGAGGACCTCGATGGCGTCGAGAACACGATTCGAAGCGCGACCTTCGGCGAACTCTGGATTCGGAACAAGGTCATCGAACCACTGCTCGGTGAGGAGTACGACTACATCGTCATCGACTCACCCCCGAACCTCGGGCCGCTCTCGGACGCTTCACTCATCGCGAGCCAGCACGTTATCGTCCCGCTCCGGATGAGCGAACCCAGCGTGAGCGGGTTCGAGCGCATGTTCAAACAGCAGATCGTCCCCATCCGCCAGGAGATCGATCTGGACATCCTCGCCATCGTCCCGAACGCGACCTCGGGGACCAACGAGGAGAAGCGCATCATCACCGACCTCGAGGAGTCACAGTTCGGTGAATACCTCCCCGGGTTCGGCCGCTCTGCACACTTCGACGACCCCGACTCCCCGGGGCCGGGTATCCGCGAGCGCATCGCGTTCCGGCGGTCCTGGCGTGAGGGCCAGCCCCTCGCACAGTACGACCCCGAGAGCGACATGCTCGGCAGGCTCGACGAGCTTGCCGGCGTCGTGGAAGCGGGAGGTGTCGAGGATGCCTGACGACAACCGATTCGCGGGGCTGAGCGAGGTCGTAGAGGGTGACGAAGCGGAGACGGAGGATTCCACGGAACCAGAGCCAGAACCGGAACCGAGTGTGGAGGAGACGGCGTCCGTCGAGGACACCGAATCGGAGCCTGAACCCCCGGAGTCAGAGGCGGAAGATGGGGATTCTCGGGAGGCGGACGCCGACACGGACGAGAGCGACGACGAAGAAGCTGAAGATACCGACCCGGCCGCGTTCCCGTTCGACGCAACCAAGAAGAAGACCGTGTACGTGCGCGAGCAGACTATCGAGGGGCTCGAAGACGCACAGGCGCTCGTCGATGCACAGCTCCGGACCGAACACGACGTTCGCAGTCTGACCGGACGCGAGTTCTACGATGCGGTGTTCAGAGTGGCTGCTTCGGACACTGACGCGCTTATCGATGAGATAATCGACGCTCGCGAGGAGTAGAAACACCAGATATACACCGTATATCGCGATACGGAATCTCCTGGGCCCGTGATTGAGACGGATGGTCTGGATGCAGACGGCCGACGCAGTTTGATAGTGTACTCAAACACCGCTTCGCGTGTCCTCCCCACAATATCAGGGTGGGACTGGCATTACCGATGAGAAGCTGAACTATCGAGACGGCCACAGCCAGATTAATCACGGCGACAACCAGTACACAGACATCCCGAGAGACCGCGTTCATCCGCTAAAAGTGACTGATGCCCACCTCGTGGAAGAGTGAAGTGGTTCGCTCATCTCTGTCGTGAACTCTCCGATAGCTCTACGGAAAACAACGATTCTCAGCGTTCGCTGGGCATCCGGGAGCGAGGGAGAACACATCTCATGCACGGACGCCCCAGAAGAACGCGATGCCGAGGACAGTGACGAACGACAGGAGCAACTGTAATGGCGCACCAACGCGGATGAAATCCGAGAACTTGTAGCCACCGGGCCCGTAGACGAAGAGGTTCGTCTGGTAGCCGACCGGCGTCATGAACGCCGTCGAGGCGGCGAATGTCACGGCGAGGACGAACGCGAACGCGTTCGCACCGATCGACTGGGCCGCGCTGGCGGCGACAGGAATCATCAACACGACGCTCGCGTTGTTACTGATGACGCTTGTCAACAGGCCAGTCGCGACGTAGAACACCCAGAGGACACCGATTGCTGGCAAGAACGTCCCAGTCGAGGCGACCACATCCCCCAGCAGCGCTGCCGCCCCCGTCTGCTGGAGCGCGATGCCAAGCGGGATGACGCCGGCGAGCAGGAAGATCACGTTCCACTCGACCGACGAATAGAGTTCAGTCGGTTTCAGGACGCCGGTGAATACCATCGCCACGACCCCTGCTAACGCAGAGACGACGATTGGCAGTATGTTCAGTGCCGGAAGTGCGACGACGCCGGCGATGATTCCGACCGCGAACGGAATCTTGTCGCTTCGGTAGGTCACCTCGTCGAACTCGTGGGCGACGATGAAGTCCTCGTTCTCGACGAGGCGGGTGAGGCTATCGGGCGGTGCCTGTACGAGGAGCGTGTCACCGACCCGGATACGGATGTCCTCGAACCGGTCTCGGACGACGTCACCGCGGGTTCTGAAGGCCAGGACATTCGCGTCGTAGCGCTGTCGAAACGACGAACTCGCGAGGGTCTCGCCGACGAGGAACGACCCCGATGGGACGACGATCTCGACGAGGACCGGTTCTTCGTCGTCGGGATGCAGGTCGTCTTCAGTCCGGGGACCGCCCGACAGTGTGAGGCCTTCCGTCTCCATGATGTGTTCGAGCGTCTCCCGGTTCGTCCTGAGCCTGAGCGTGTCGTTCTCGTGGATCTCCTTGCGAGCGAGCGGTTCCGAAAAGCGCTCGCCGTATCGGAGCAGCTGTAACACGTCGATGTCCAGTTCATCGTCCCCCAGTGCTTCCTCGACCGTCTGCCCGACCAACGACGAGTTTGCTGGAACGACGACGTCCGCAAGGTACTCCTGGAGGGCGTACTCCTCGACGAGGTCCTCGTCAGCGGGAATCCGTTCGGGGAGCAGCCGGACGCCGACCGTCATCAGATAGAGAGAGCCGACCGCAAACACGACGATACCGAGTTTGGTGAACTCGAACATCCCGAACGCGTGTAGACCCAGCTCGGGAGAGTCCGCCCCAAGTTGGGCCGCGATATCGCTCGCAAGGATGTTCGTCGACGTCCCGATGAGTGTCAACGTGCCGCCGAGCATCGAGGCGAACGATAACGGCATCAGCAATTTCGACGGTGAGGTCTTCCCGTTGTGTGCGAGGTCGTTAATGACCGGGACCAAGATAGCGACGACCGGCGTGTTGTTGATGAGTCCCGAGATGGGTCCGGTGATGCCGATCGTCGCCGCGAGTTGCTTGCGGCGGTTGCCCCCCGCGAATGCGGCCATCTTCCGACCGAGCAGTTGGACGATGCCGGTCCGGTTGATCCCGGTACTCAGGATGAGCATCGCGAGGACGGTGATCGTGGCAGGATTGGCGAATCCCGAGATTCCCTCCCGTGGAGAAATCTGCGTGTAGGGCTCCAGTACCATCAACAGAACCATTATCAAAATCGCTGTGACGTCGATAGGGAACCACTCGGTGGCAAACAACACGAGCGCGAGGAGAATGAGCGCGAAGACGACGAGCATCTCGGCCGTTACAGACGGGGAGCCGAGGCCCTGGACTGCCAACGAAACGGTAGAGAAGGACACATGACATTGAGACGCTGACGAGGGAAAAGGACTGGTATCCCCACCGGCGAGGCGAGTAGCGTGACACGACATGAGCTCCCCCGGTGGTGAAGTCCCGAGTCACTCGCCTCGTTTCTCTGTCGAAGTGGGCTGTTCGCTCAGATACCAGCCATCCTACGAACCCTTTTCCGCCTGTCGCTCACATGCTACCATAGAGGATGGGATTTTTCAAACGCGTCGGAAGGCAAGTCGAGCAGTTCAAGCAGACGGCTACCGAGACCGCTGCGAAGGAGTCAGACTACCAGTGTGAAGCGTGTGAGGCACGCTTTCATTCCATGCACGAACAGTGCCCGGAGTGTGGGGGTGAGTCAATCGTCTCGATACACCCTGAGGAGTGACGCCCCAGATGGGCCCAGATAGACAACGTGAAAGATAATTGCCAACCCGTCCGAATAGAACCCTTCTTCCTCTCGCTCTTCGAACCGAGTAGTAATGGTTGACACACTCAGAACGTACGCAGCCGCTACTCGTCGTCCGTCTCCTGCATCGCCTGGGCCGTTTGAATCACGAGTCGTTCGATTCGGGTATCCTCGACAGCATCGACCTGAAGGACGTAGTCGTCCGCCTCGATCTGATCGCCCACTTCGGGAACCCTGCCGAGGCGACTGAAGACCAATCCACCGATCGTCTCGACATCGTCGCTCTCGAATCGAGCGTCGAGCTGGTCGTTCACGTCCTGGATGGGAACCCCTCCGTCGACGACGTACGCTCCATCGCTTCTCTTCTCTATCGAGGGCTCTTGCACGCCCGTATCGAATTCGTCCTGGATATCGCCCACGATCTCTTCGAGGATGTCCTCGATGGTCACGATGCCCTCGAAGACGCCCCACTCGTCGACGACGACTGCCATCTGGCCTTCCCCACGCGACTGAAAGTCGGCGAGGATCGCGTCAATCCGACGCGTTTCCGGGACCGTGAGGACTGCTCGTGCGAGCTCACGCGCTGTGGCCGTGTCCTGCCCCGTCTCGACTTCGCTCGCTCGCAGGATGTCCTTGGCGTGGACGAACCCAAGCGGTTGATTCCCGTCCTCGTCGAGCACGAGATAGCGCGTGTACGGCCCGGTGGCGGCAACCGACCGGAGTTCCGAGAGCGGCATCGAGGCAGTCACGGTCGCCACGTCTGGCCGCGGAACCATAATCTCGCGGGCGACCGTATCCCCGAGTTCGAAGACGCTCTCTATCATCTCGACTTCGTCGAGGTCGATGTGCCCCGTCTCCTCGGAGCGGCTGAGGATCATCCTGATCTCCGATTCGGAGTGAGTTTCCTCGCTCTCGGACGCCGGGGAGACACCAGCGAGGCGGGTGAAGTAGTTGGCCGTCCCGTTGAAGACGATGATGCCGGGCACGAACAGGTAGTAGAAGAACTTCATGAGCGGGGCGACGAGGAGCGCGACACGCGTGGCCTCCTGGATGGCGAACGTCTTCGGCGCGAGTTCACCGAACACCACGTGGAGGAACGTGATGAACCCGAATCCCAGGACGAACGCGACGAGGTGGACCGCTTCCGCAGGAAGCACCTGGCCGAGGACGGGGTCGATGAGTGCTGCGACAGCCGGTTCACCGATCCAGCCGAGACCAAGCGAGGAGAGCGTGATGCCGAGTTGACTGACAGCCAGATAGTCATCTAGATTCTGGATGACCTCCTGGACGAGTGCTGCCCCCGGTTTGCCGCGTTCGACGAGTGCGTTCACCTGCGTGGGACGGACTTTGACGAACGCGAACTCCGCAGCGACGAAGACCCCGTTCATGATGACGAGGAAGAAGGCGAGGAGCAGTCCGCCGAGAGAGATCAGGTCTACCATAGTCAATCACGGACGCGAGGACACTTGTAGGGACGGATACCGCGCTGGTCTACCTGCGGAACACGACATTACCCGTTCTTTATCAACGTAGCCCGTCTTTGACTTTGAACGCCTCATGCGAGGAATCTCGTGGTGTCTGCTGCCGCTTCAAGTCCCGCTCCAGTTCAGCCCTTCGTTCGACGAGACCCTGACGATCATCGCCGGCGCAATCGTCCTCGGAGGAGTGATCTGGTATCTCGGAACGTATCTTCAGTCCTACGTTCGAACCGAGATCGCCGAAATCGTGCGAGCGGGCCTTCTCCTCGTCCTGGCTACGTTCGTCTCCTTCGTCCTGTTGAACAGGTGGAATGCGACGACCGACGCGCTGGAAATCGCAGGGTTCGTCCAGATCGGTGTCGACACCGGTGTCCGGGTACTTCTCTCGGTCGTTCTCTTCGTCGCCGCGTACACTGTTACACGTGTTCTCAAAGGATTGCTTCTGGGCGTAACTCGTTCCACAACTCAGGTAACATCGGCGCACCAGCGTCGTGTCAGCTTCTACATCAGCCAGATCGTCCTCTACACGCTCGCGGTGTTTGGAACGTTCGCACTCTGGGGGTTCGAACTGAGCAATCTCCTGTTGAGTGCCGGGGTTCTCGGGATTATTCTCGGCCTGGCATTCCAGAGTACGCTCGCGTCCATCCTCGCGGGGTTCGTCCTGATGCTCTCACGACCGTTCGATGTCGGCCACTGGGTCAGAATCGGCGACCACGAAGGCTTCATCACCGAAATCACGGTCAATCACGTCCGGCTACGAAATCTCGACGGTGAGCACGTCATCCTCCCGAACGAGGCCGTCGGGAACCGAACGATCATCAACCGAAGCGTGGAGGGAAAGCTACGACAGCGTGTCGAAATCGGAATCGATTACGACGTGGACCCCGAGCGTGCGGGGGATATCGCGCTTGAGGCGATTGCAGACCTTGACGAAATCATGACCCAACCTGCTCCCCAGGTCTTTCCGCTTCGATTCGATGATTCAGCCGTCGTACTCGACCTCCGGTTCTGGATAGAAAACCCCACACCACAGCGAAAGTGGCAGTCGGTCCAGGCGGTTATCCACAGCGTCAAATCCGCGTTCAAACGAGAAGGCATCAAGATTCCCTTCCCGCAGCGGGAAATCACCAGGAGAGGAGCGGGCGACGCAGTTCGCATCCGGGATGTTGAGCCAACTGAGGCCCGGAGAGACCAGTCGAAGTGAGTCCAGTCAGTCCGCGAAGTTGTCGTCGTACAGGCGCTCTCTCCCCACGGTAGTCTCGACTTCCCTCTCGGGCTGGTTCAGCTCGAGACCGACAGGTCCACTGTTCCGAGGCGACGCGCGTTGATGGCGACGATGACCGTCGAGAGCGACATGAACACCGCGCCGATAGCTGGTGAGAGCAGGATGCCGATGGGGGCGAGGATACCTGCAGCGAGCGGGAGCGCGATGACGTTGTAGCCGGTCGCCCAGACGAGGTTCTCCTGCATCTTGCGGTAGCTGGCCCTCGAGAGCCTGATGAGCCGCACTACGTCAACCGGGTTGTTGTCGACGAGGATGATGTCGCCCGATTCGATGGCCACGTCGGTCCCCGACCCGATGGCGATGCCCACGTCTGCTCTCGTGAGGGCCGGCGCGTCGTTCACGCCGTCGCCGACCATCGCGACGAGTTTTCCTTCGGACTGGAGCTGGGCGACCGTCGTGTCCTTCTCCTCGGGCAGGACCTCCGCGAAGTACTGGTCGATACCGAGTTCTTCGGCGACGGCCTTCGCGACATCTTCGGAGTCACCGGTCAGCATCGCGACCTCGATGCCCATCGCGTGGAGTGCGTCGATGGCCTGGCGACTCTCCTCCCGGATGACGTCTGCGAGGGCGAAGGCCGCTGCAACCTCGGCTTCGTCCCGGATGAGGTAGATGACTGTCTGGGCATTCGAGCCAGCCGCCTCGGCGAACGCCACGAGATCCTCGGAGCGCTCGACACCGAGCCTGTCGAGAAGGTTCGGGCCGCCCAGGTGGACGGTGTCACCGTCGACCGTTGCTTTGACGCCGAGGCCACGGAGGTTCTCGAAGTCCGAGACCTGGGCCGGTCGAACACCACGTTCTTCGGTTGCCGTCCGGATGGCCCGGGCAATCATGTGTTCGGAGTCACCTTCGACCCCGGCTGCGACCGCGAACGCCCAGTCCTCGTCCCAGTCGACGGCGTGGACGGTGCCGCCGTCTTCGCGGTGTGCGTCCGATGCGACCAACACGTCGACGACCCCCTGTTCGCCCTTCGTGAGCGTCCCCGTCTTGTCGAACATCACCGTATCCAGGTTCCGGGCCTCCTCCATGGCGATGCGGTCCCGGATGAGCATCCCGTTCCTGGCTGCGGTCGACGTGTTGATGGCGACCACGAGCGGGACGGCCAGCCCGAGCGCATGGGGGCACGCGATGACCAGGACCGTGACGACGCGTTCGAGGACGGCGACGCTGAAGCCGGTCGCGATGACCCAGGCGAACCCGGTGAGGGCCGCGACGGCGAGGGCGACGTAGAACAGCCACCCTGCGGCGCGGTCTGCGAGCAACTGCGTCCGGGATTTCGACTTCTGGGCCTCGTCGACGAGGCGCATGATGCCCGCCAGGGCGGTCTCGTCACCGGTCTTGGTGACGCGCACCCGGAGGCTGCCGTCCTGGTTGACCGTCCCGGCGACGACGTCCGAGTCGGGTTCCTTGTCCACGGGGCGGGACTCACCAGTTATCATCGACTCGTCGACCGAGGACTCGCCCTCGACGACCTGTCCGTCCGCTGGGACGGATGCCCCCGGACGGACGAGGACTACGTCGCCTTCGATGAGTGCAGAGACGGGCACTTCCTCGGTGCTGCCGTCGTCACTGACCCGCTCGGCCGTGTCGGGCATGAGTTTCGCCAGTTCATCGAGTGCCCCAGAGGCCTGGCGCACCGAGCGCATCTCCATCCAGTGGCCCAGCAGCATGATGTCGATCAGCGTGACGAGCTCCCAGAAGAACGGCGTCGTCCCCTCGATGAACAGGCTGGCGATGGAGTAGACGAACGCGACGGTGATGGCGAGCGAGATGAGCATCATCATCCCTGGCTCGCGGTTCTGGAGCTCTGTCCGGGCCATCGAGAGGAACGGCACTCCACCGTAGGCGAAGATGACTACCGAGAGGACCGGGGCGATCCAGACGCTGCCCGGGAAGGTGGGAGCAGTGTAGCCGAAGACGCTCTGGACGAACTCGCTGAAGTAGATGACCGGAACCGAGAGGACGAGCGACACCCAGAAGCGGCGTCTGAACATGTCCTCGTGACCGCGGTGGTCCGTGTGTGCCCGGTGGCCGTCGCCGTGTTCATGGGCGTCGTGTTCGGGCTCTTCCGCAGCGTGGTGTTCACCGTCGTCGACCTGCTGGCTGCGGTCGGCGGCTGCTCGTCGGTCCGTCTCTCGCCTCGACGATTTCACCCGCTGTTGGCAGACTCGACAGCACTGGACCGTCCCTCCGGATGTCGGACGAGGTTCTGACGGGTGATCGTCATGGGATTCGTGGTGTGGATGATGGCTCATGTGGTCTCTAGGCGGCGTTTCTCTATGGTTCGGATCGGTCCTCGACATCGACCGGCGTGTCGCACCAAATCGACATTCCGACGGCGTCCACAGTGCATCCCCCCCTTTTGTGGTGGTCGTCTGTGTACACTGGTACCTACGCCATCCATTCTTATCCGGATTCTCCCGCCGATTCATCGGGTAACGGGAGTGGTATTCATTGCAATCTAAGGTCCGTTAGAAACGCTTCGCCGCTGATCTGCCCTTGTTCGCATCCAGTCGTCGAACCCCTCTCTCAAGAACGAATGTCATTGCCCCGCGACTCGCGCTCGCGTAGGCAGCTGCTGACCAAATGGGTCCTGTCCCGCCGACCGCCACTTCGACGTGTTCGACGGGATCGGTCTCTCCCTTTGGGGCTCTTACTTGATTGTCTCCGGGAGTGCGCCGAGTTGGCGTAGCAGTCCGAGCGAATCCCACTGACTCTCGGAGCGAACGAGTTTGCCGTTCTCGAACTCGTCGAGGCTCATCCCACGGACCTCGCATCTCTTGTTCGTGGGCGCGATACCCATGAACTCCCCTTTGTGGGTCCCGGCCATCGTATGCGGGGTGACGACCTTGTTCCCCTCGGCGATCTCCTCGTCGAAGGTGATCGTCAGGTCGGGGAACGCGGTCCGCAACTCCTTGACGAACGTCCGGAACTGGTCGAGATTCATCGGTTCAGGGCCAGTGACGCCGATCGCCTGGTATTCTGGATGGAAGGCCGTGTCGAGAACCGAGAGGTCCCCTTTCTCGAGGAGGGTCGTGTATATCTCTTCGGTAGTTCGCTTCATCTCCTTGGGTGTGGAGGAGCCGGTAGACATAGTGCTTTACCATGTTAACATATGTCGTGTGGCGGATTAACCAAAATGGGTGAAACCGGTGACCTTCTCGGCGACACCCACGATTGGCAGGGCGACCTCGCGCAGTTGCTCCCAGTCCATGGCATCCACGAGGCGGATGAACGGGTAGCTCACCTGGTCTCGCCCACGTTCGTGAATTGCTGTCCTGTGCCCGCCCAGGATGCAATCTTGTGCAAGTCGACCAAAACTGGTAGAAGGACAGACCACGAAGTATGGAGTATGAACAGACGAGACCCCACGTGGTGTCGTACATGAACAGGAACCGGGCAGACCTCGTGGTCGGCTCCCTCGTCGCCGGCGTCTGGGTCGTCGGTGGCGCGCTCACCTGGCAGGCGTACCAGCAACAGCAGGCGTTCGACGGGATGGGGTCGATGATGGGGTCGTCGATGGGGGCGGTTCACGGCACGAACCCGCTCTGGTACGTGCTCGGGACACTCCTGGTCTCGGCTCTCGTCGGTGGGGTCTACCTGGTGGTCCGCCGTGACCTCCCACTCGATGATTCGGGCGCGGAGCGTCCGTCAGCACCTACGAGCGGAATCGAGGCCGAACCGAGCGAACCAACCGTCGAAGGTGAAGCCGATGCAGATGAGGAGGAAGACACGGAACCGACGTCCGCAGAAGCACAATCCCGCCGCGTGCTGGACCTCCTCCCCGAGGACGAGCGACGCATCCTCGAGCCGGTACTCACGTCGCCCGGCATCACGCAGATCGAGCTACGCGACCGTGCCGACTTCTCGAAGAGCAAGGTCAGCCAGACCGTGAGTGCGCTCGAAAAGCGCGGGCTGCTGTACCGCGAACGGCAGGGGCGGACGTACCGGATCTACCCGAGTGACGAACTCGAGCAGAGCCACAGCCAGTAATTGCTGGGAACGATTCACAAACCATTTTCTCGCGTGCGGCCCAATCCTGTCGTATGTGCTACCGGCACATCCCCGAGATGATCGCGGAATACGAGGCCGCAAAGCGGGAGGAGGCCGGGGACGATGCGAACAACGGCGAGCAGCAGGTGTCGACCGACGGTGCGTCGAGCCACTCGGAGAAGCGGGGGTTGCTTGGGAGGGTCAGGGCGCGACTCACTGGGTGAATTGGTACGATGTGGGGGCAGTGTTGTGTCTCCCCAGCTTCGGAGAACGCCTATCCTCTCAGTTCACCGCTTTTGACAGCTCTGCCCCTGCTTTGAACTTCACGTCGTTCGATACCTCGGCCGCGCCGACGAGATGGAGGACCGGCGCATCCAGTGCGGTGACGATACACGACGGAGGCTCATTCGGATTGCCATCGTCGCAATCGCCAGTGCCAGTCTCCTTGGCGAGTGCTTCCCGCGATTGAACCCCCCAGTAGGAGACGTTCCCATCGTCCCTGCACACTGGCTGGGCACCGGCTGGAAGGTAGTCCGCGTCCGGGTCATAGGGGGCGCTGAGAGTGATGTTCCCGTACTTGGTCCGCCCAGGCTTCTTGCGCACCGTGGCACGCGACTGTAGCTCGATACCACCATCCTCGATATCCGAGCGTGAGACTCCCGCGACGATGTTGGGGCCTTCGCCGACGAGGAGCGTCGCAGTATCCTCGTAGAGTGCGCCGTCATCGATCAGCCACCCGCCGGCGTACAGTATCTGGTCGTTGTGGTGAATCCGCCGAATGTACAACAGCGCGGGCATCGGAGACGGGCAGTCGGCCGGCTGTGCAGCCACGGGACGGACGAGTGTCTGTGAGACGGTGGCCTCACCGGCGCTCCGTTCGTCGCCCCACGAATCGAGCTGCGCAGGTGTTGTGACGGCTCCGTCATCCGAGACGAACAGTACCGGTGCCGCGCCGTCGGCGTCGGGTGATGAGCCGGTAACGACGACGCCGCCCGACGTCTGGAACGCGACGACACATCGCATTCTGTCGCTTTTGTCGGTGCCACGGCCTTCTGTGAGCGTTGCCGAGAGGAGGTCTCGACACGATAGCGCTCGATGGACGGCGACGGTGCGGTCGCTCTCGGCACACCCCTTGGCGTTGTGGTCGCCGATGAAGTACTCCAGGACCCGCTGTGGGGTGAGTTCATCGCCCAATGCGGGCCCGTCACCGCGCACGCGGGTATCGGGGAGGCTGACGACGAAGCGTTCGCCGATTGTTGGCTCCCCTCCGAGGTAGGCATAGAGTGATTCCGTGCCGTCTCCGAGTCCATCGCCGTCGCTGTCGAGGTCGTCGTGGATGCGGTCGATATCGCCCTGGACGATGCGAGGGGCCTGCTGGAGGGACTTCCTCGCGCTATCCCAGTCACCCGCGTCCACGGCGGTGCTCGCGTCCTGGGCGAGTCCCTTCCGTACGTCGGCGTTCTCGGAGACGGTGCGGCAGGTCTCCGAGGGACAGCCTTCGAGTCTCTCCCTGACTTCCGTCGTCCCGTCGATGAACGCGTCGAGGGATGCCTTCGCGTCGTCGTTCGACTGACTGTCCACGGCCTCGATTGCGGCGTCGGCGTAGATTAGTAGCGCCCGTTCGGTATCGAGTACCGAGACGAGCGTCCCCGTGTCGTCGTCACCGTCATCGTCGTCGGGCCCGGGCCACCAGATAGTCCGCGGTCTGTTCGAGCGCGAGGAGTTGTAGTCCTGTGCCTTCGTGGCCGTGCTGGTACTCCAGCCGTCGATCTCGATGGCTCGAGAGGCGGCCTGTATGGTCGGTGGGACGTATCGGACGTCGGCCGGGTCGCTTCGGAAACTAGTGAACGCACCACCAGCGTCGTCACCAGGTGTGAGTGTGGTGGAACCGGCGTAGAAGGCGGCAGGCGATGCCTCCGTGGCCCCGAGGGCCTCGTCGCTGGCGCGGTCTACCAGCCCGTCGAGCGCAGTACAGCCAGCGAGGCTCCCGAGTGCAACAGCGCCACCGGCTGCGAGGACCGCTCGGCGTGTCGCCAGAGGGGTAGTGCCGGGAGTATCCACCGCTTCGAAAGTTGGCCGACGGTTCTCATCCATCAGTACGACCACACGGCTTGCATGGGGATATAGGTTAGTAAAATAATATTTTTTCCAGCTTGATAATTTTGGGCCGGACGACCCTCGATTCGGTGGAGGATCGACCGCTCAGATTCGCGTTCCGGACAGGGTATCTCCAGCCACGTCGTCGCCAGGCTACCCACCTACAACGCGGCGTCGCTCCGCAATCTATCGACGCCCGGCTCTCTATCGTGCCGAAGGAACGGTTATCGTTCTGCTCGATGTACTGAACGTATGTCAACCAGTCTTGAGGAAGCGAACAAGGCCGTTGTCGAGCGGGTGTTCAGGACATGGAACGAGCAGGACAAGGCTGGGTTCGCGGACTGTCACGCAGAGGATGTCGTCATCCACGGGGCGGACGACGTGAACGGGCTCGAGAACCTGTTGACGGTCCAGTGGGGCTTCTTCGACGCGTTTTCGGACACCCATCTCACGCTGGAGGAGTGTATCGCGGAGGGTGACCTCGTCTCACTCCGATATACTGCCAACGGGACGCACGACGGCACGTTCGAGGGGCTCGCTCCCACTGGCACCGAGGTCGAGTTCACCGCGATGGGAATGGTCCGAGTCGTCGATGGAAAGATCACGGACAAGTGGGTGCAGTTGGATATGCTCAGCCTCCTCGCCCAACTCGACGCGATTGAATCCCCAGTCGTCTGACTCGGGATAGCTAGCGTTCCGCTGCCCTGTGACCGAAGTGTTCGAGTGACCGATTCGCGCCCTCTATCCAGCACGATACCCACAACCTGTCTCGGAGTTCCAAAGTGGACTCCACGACTTCGGTCGTCGGCCGGTGACTCTACAATCTGGTTCTTGCTTGATGGCCGAGCCTCAGGTTTCGAACCCTGGGTTGTCCTTTCCCGGTCGGTTCAGTCGCTGGGGGTGTGTGGTGCCCCCGTCGAATCCTGCACGCACGAACGGTCTCGTCGGAGAGAAACGATTAGAACGCTCTATACACGTTCTCGAACGTTCTCCTGCGTGTGTTCACACCCACGCCGATAACCCCAGAGGCATCGTAGGACCACTTGAGGAGAAGGACAATGACCAAACTCAACGTCGGCCGCTGGCTGGTAGTATCGTTCGCACTCGTCGCCCTCGTGTTTGGGGTGTCCGTGGTCGGTGCCCACGGTGATGACCCGGCCGCAGAAGACGCGCCCCCGTACGACGGGACCGCCGCGGAGTGGGCGACCTGGATGGAAGCGCACATGACCGAGCACATGGGTGAGGGTGCCGTCGAGTGGATGGAGTCGCACATGGGTGGCTCCATGGACGAGATGGGCCGTGGCATGGCTGGCGGCGCTCACGGCCCCGGCATGGCTGATGGCACCCGTGGTCCCGGGATGGCCGGTATGGGACGCGGCTGCTGAGCCCATCTCGTGACTCGGCCTCGCTGACTCGCACGACGAACATAGACACACTCCGCTCACCAACAGACACACTCCGCTCACAACTCATGATTCAACTCACCGATCTCTCGAACCGCATCGCTCGCCGAATCGCTGGACTGGCCGTCCCCCTGCTCGTGGTCATGGGCCGGCCGGTCGCTGCCCAGCCGAGCGGTGACTACGCCGCGATGATGGGCGGTGGAGGCAGCTGGGGGCTCTTCGGTGGCCTGATGGGACTCTGGGGCCTGCTCTGGATGGGACTGCTGTTCGGCCTCCCGCTCGTATTGGCCTACTCGATCCTCGCGGGTCGGGCAAACAGGCGCGCAGAACGACGGTACTCGGGTCCCCGCGCGGGCCGCAGTAACGAGGAACAGCGCATGGACTCGTCTCGATGAGGCAGGCGCTCAGAACGAGGTGAACTCCTCGACCGAGCCGTCCTCGTGCACCGCGTAGACCTGCCACGCTTCCGTCTTTTCACCGGGCATGCCCGGTGACCCGCTCGGCATCCCTGGGAGCGCGATACCCGCAATCTCTGGTTCGGCTGCGAGCAATTGCTGGACGACCTCGTAGGGCACGTGTCCCTCGACGAAGTAGTCACCCCAGTCGACGGTGTGGCAACTCTGCACGTTCTCGGGGATGCCGTACTCGGCCTTGATGCCGCTCAGGTCCGCCTTGTTGACGACCTCGACCGTCGAGCCGAGTTTGCCCTCCAGGTAACCGGCGTACTCGTGGCAGCAGGCACACGTCGGACTCCGGTACAGGGTGACGGCGTTCACCTGCTCTGACACGGCAGGCTCTGGGGACACGTCAGACTGCCCCGACCCGAGACACCCGGCCAGGAGGCCGACGGCCGCGACGCCAGCTGTTCTGAGAACCGTTCGTCGCAGCGGCCCCGATGTTTCGCTAGAACTGGTCATCGTACTCTTACATAGAGAGACGACAGGATCGGTATTGTCGGTTACCCTGATTTCCTGAGGAATCGACCGCCTGAGAGCCGATACCGACCGTGAGCGCTGGGCCGTACGAACCTATCAGCGAGCCTACCGCCGAACCACACCGTTAAGGCCGGTGAACCAGTAGTGTGGTGTATGGACTATACTATGCAAGCCGAAGCGCCCGGTACCTTCGACGAGACCATCGACGCGACACTCACAGCGCTCGAAGACGAGGGATTCGGCGTCCTCTGTGACATCGACGTGCAGGCGACGTTCGAGAAGAAGCTTGGTGAGGAGTTCCGCAAGTACCGCATCCTGGGCGCGTGCAACCCACCGCTGGCACACGAAGGCCTGATCGCCGACGTCCAACTCGGTGCGCTTCTGCCGTGCAACGTCATCGTCTACGAGACCGACGAGGGCGACGTGATGGTGAGTGCGGTCGACCCCAAGCAACTCGTCGGTATCGCCGAGAACGAGGCGCTCGACGACATCGCCGCAGAGGTCCACGAGCGCTTCGAGCGCGTGCTGGCGACCGTCGCCGAAGCCTGACGGTGGATTCAGGCGGCGCACAGGACAGTACTGCCATCCGGTTTTTCATTCATTCGGTTGTCGTGGTCCCCCTCGTCACGGTTCGCGTCAGCGTATCGTCGCCCCAGCGCAGGACCACGGTCATCTCGTCACGCTGGGAGAAACGAGCGTCGACGGCGAACGTTTCGGTGACGGACTCGTCTTCGGGAACCTCGATTGCTATCTCGGGCTGGTCCGACATGGCAGCATCTCCGAGTTCTGCGATGAACGTCCCGTCTCGGGCACCCACGTTGGCGACGGTGACAGACACCGAGAGTTGTTCACCCTCGCTGGTGTGGGCGGGCATGTCGAACGCTCGAACCTCGAACTGTGGTGGATTCGCGAGTCGCTGGAGGTGTGGCTCGGAAAGTTCCCAGCGGACAGTCGGTTGCTGTCCGTCTTCGGCACGCCAGACGATTGAGGCCGCCGTGGGCGCAGGGTCGAACGGGACTGGAAAGGCGTAGGTCTGTGCGACCTCGTCCTCGTCGTTCTCACCGACGGCGTAGTTACGGCGTCTGTAGGTCTCGTCGTCCTGCAGGCTGGATTCGACACCGATGTCGAGGGTGGCCGGATCGGGAGCGTCAGCGCCGGAAACCCGGACGGTGGCGACCACGAACTGTGTCGTCTCCCCGCACCGCGGGTCCGTATGTGTGGTCCCGAATTCGACGTAACAGCGCTGGACGCTGACGTGGTCGACGACGACGGACCAGCCGGCTTGGCTGTCGTATGGCTCGCCAGCCGCGAGGGTGACCGCCTCGGGCTGTGTCGTGGTCGTTCCGCTGGTCGTCTCCGCGACGGGTTCCGAACTCGTCTGTGGCTCTGTGTCCGTACCGGGAGAGCGGTCGGAGAGACACCCTGCAGTACCGATGACGAGGGCGGAACCGACCGTCTGGAGGAAGCGACGGCGTGAGCTGGCGAGGGACATGGCTCGGGCGTTATTGGTCGAGCTGCTGGCACATACTTTGTGGAGGAAGTGGCCCTGTCGCGCTCAGACCTGGTACCAGTTCACCGGCTTTCCCGCGTACTGGTCGGGGATGTCGCCGATGCCCCAGCCGGTCCCGGTGGTCTCGATGTACGCGTAGTCGCGGCCATCGAGGCGGTACTTGTACGCGCCGTCGTGCTCGTACCAGAGCCCGACAGCCATGTGGCCCGGGGGCTGGATGAGCACCACGTCGTAGCCGTAGGGGTCGGCTTCGAGGATGCAGGCGAGGAGGATAGCTGTGTCCTCACAGTCGCCTTCGAGTTCGACGAGTGTCTCCATCGCGAACTTGGTGTAGTCGTCGTAGCCCTTGCTCACGTCGTCCGCGACGTACGGGAGGGACTGGACGAAGTCGATGGCGAACTCGACCTGCTGGAACGGGTCGGTGATGCCGTGGGAATCGGCCGCAGAGACCAGCAGGTTCGCGAGCTCGTCGGCTGCTCCCTGCAGTAGCTCGTACTTGACGTACTCGTGGCGTGAGCGCCCGCGGGAGCGACTCGCTGCGTAGTCGTATGCGGATTTGAACGCGAGGAAGCTCACCGTCCAGGCCGTGCCCGCGGTCCGGCCCGCGAGGGTCTGGAGGTATGCACCCTCGATGCTGTGGCGCGAGGCGCGGTCTTCGACCGTCTTCTCGAGTTCGCCGCTGTTGGGGGCGCGTCGGACCTCGTCGTCATCGGGGTAGATGATGAACGGGTCCGTCTCCATGATGAACTCGGTTCGCTTCGTGGGGGCAGAGCGGATCTCCGCATCGCCCGGGAGCACGATGGCGACGTAGTGCAGCCGTTCACCTCGGGGGGCAGTGTCGAGGTTGAGGTCGACCGAGACGGTCGTTTCGCCTTCCGAGCGGACGAACCGCTCGCTCGTGCCCTCCGCCACGAACTTCTGGCGAGGATAGACGAACGCCCCGACCCATACCTTCGCCATCTCGCTCTTCAGGGCTGGTTCGTTCGGGTACACATCGACGGTGACGGTGTCGATGCTGTAGCGGCTCACGTGCGTTCTGTCCTGCCAGTATTCGTCGGTCACGTCGATGGAGCCGTCGTCGCTCTCCCGCGGGGGCACCGGCTCCGGTGTCGTGGTCTTGGCCGGTCCAGTCGTGTTCGAGGAGTTCGTCGTGTTCGAAGTGGTCGTGGTGTTCCCCTCCGCGGCCAACACGCGGTCCGCCTCGGGCAGGGACTGTGGTGGTGACGGGGCCGGTTTGAGCGAGACGAACGGCACCTGCTCGACCGTCCGGTCTGCCTGCGCGGGGTCGTCGACGAAGTCGTCGCGGTCGAGGAGTCGGGAGTAGCTCCCCACGTCTTCGGCAGGCGGCGCTTCGACGGTGGTGAGGCACCCGCTGACGAGCGGGACGCTGGTGGCGATCGCGCCCAGCAGGTGCCGTCTGTTCATGTTACCGACCTTTAACGACCGAAAGAGTATAAATGATACTGTTGACCATTGTCAAACCTTGGCCGATTGATATTCGGTAAACGCAAGACAGCGGTGAGGTGGTGTGCAAAAAGGGTGTGGTGCTTGTTGACACAAGTTGCCGCTTAACAATGTGCACATACCAGTTCACCAATGGACAGTTCTTGCCGTGACACTGTGACCCATGGTTCGGATTCTCGTGAATACCCCATTGAACGAACGGTGGGTCGGTACAAATTCGACAGAAAACGGGTGCGAAACGGGCGAAACGGCAACAATCTTGATAGTGTATGCCCGGAGACGTATGGGAACGACCGGTCACGCCCATCTCTCAAATGCTCCCGCTCGTCGTCGCCGAGAACCTGCCCTGGTGGCTCGCGGTGCCACTCCTCCAGCTCATGCTTCTGGTCAGCGGCATCCTCATCGAGAAGACGTACGTCAGCCGGGTCACTCCCATCACCGGCGCGATGGCCCTGTTCGTCCACGTCATTGTCTCCGGCTCGTCGGACCTGTGGGTCGGGCTGTATCTCGACCTCGGTATCATCCTCGGGCTGTTCGGCCTCTACGCGTACATGGAGAACATCCCCGTGGAACGGCCGGAGTTCAAGCTCCTCTCCTTTTTCGCGTACGGGCCGCTCACGATACTGCTCGTCATCGTCCTCCCCCACTGGCTACTCGCCGTGGCACTGGTCGTGGGTGCCGTGGTGAACTTCAAGCTCATCGAGGAACTCCAGCCCGCGAAACCGTACTACTACGGCCACCCGGACGACGAACACGACGAGGGTGGCGCAGGGATGGACGACATCATCGCGCTTGTCCAGAAGCGGGTGCGCGACCTGTACGAATCGGTCGACCTCGAGAGGACCGAGCCCAAAGAGGGTGACAAGGCGAGTTAAGTTGGAGTACCGTCGAAAAATGCCAAGCGAACAAACTCCCCGGCGAATCAGAAGTTAGATTGCATCAACTCGCTCGAGGTATGCTCGAACCTCGTGGAGATACTGGCGGTAGCGCTCCAAGTCCTGCAATGCGCTATAGACGATATCGTGATTGAGTACCTCACCGTATTCATGAGCGAGGACGTTCCGGAACAACGCTGCTTGTTGCATCTCTTCTGAAACGGCCGCAGATAGGACGTCGACTTCGTTTAATCGTTGCATCGAACCGGGGTTCGAATTCGGTGCCCTGCCGTCGATGTCTTTCAGGAGCATTCTCGCGATGTCGATACAGGCCTGCGTTGCCTTCTCGAACCGTCGCCCAACGATATCTCGGGTTTCAATGTCCTCTCGGTATTGTTCACGAGAGATGACCTGCTTCGATGCGAGAATCGAGACACTCTTCGACGAACTCGACCTTTTCGACGAGTGTTTCGACACGGTCTGCGTCGTGGACCGGCATCAGGCCTCACCGTCGACGAGGTCGTCGATATTCGCCAGCGCAGCATCGAAGCGGGCACGGAGTGACTCGGTCGAGGTATCAGTCTGTACCTGCTGCTCGAATTTGTCCTGGAGTTGTGCTGCTCGCCTGGGTGTCCCGACCAGAAGGATTCCAGTCTCAAACGCTGCTCGTCCTACCCTGGGCTTCAGGTCAGAGACGAGCGAGAGGTCGATGTCGTTTCGGTCGAGTGCTATCGACAAATCCGACATGAGTCTGAGAACCGCTGTGCCCGTGTCCTCGACCGAATCGAATTCGACTACGATGTCGATATCGCTCTGTGCATCGGCCGTCCCCTCGACTTGCGACCCGAAAAGAACTGCAAGCGAAACCGGATGACGCTCAAGGACGCTCCGGACTGGCTCGATGTCCACTACCCGCTCCGACGGCTGCTTGCGTGACTTTGACCCTGAGGGCGTCGAATCGGGATGGTCGGACATCCTATCCGGAGATAAACCCACAACGATAAAACCAGTTTTGGTGGTTCGATCTCCGGAATCGTCTCGGGTGCTCGTGGAGAGGACGGCTCAGAGCCGATTCCGAATCGTTTCGTACAGTGCTTCTTCCCGGTCAGCAACGGCGAGCATCTGTGACCCGGCCTCCTCGTACGCCTCGCGTGCGTCAGATTCGTCGTCGGCCAGTCCGGCACGCTTGAGGCTCTGGCCGATGGTCGACCAGTCCTCGGCAATCTCGGACGCCTCGTCGACGATGGTCTCGTCGACGACGTCCGTGTACGCCGCGGCCTCGTCGAGGAAGGGAGCAAACAGCCCGCGGAACGCGCCGCCACCGGTTCCGCGCTTCTCGACGTTCTGGTAGGCGAAGCGGGTGCACCAGGTCGCATCCGGCAGGTCGTTCCAGTCGGGAAGGTCCCGCCCGAAGGCGCGGATACCGTCGAGTCCGTGCGTACCCGCGCCCGCGAAGGAGAGTGACTCGGGCTCGAGCATCGTCTTGGTCGTGAGGGCGAGACCGTCGTGAATCGCGTCCGCGATTGGGCGGGTCGGTTCCTCACCAGTGGGGGCAAGCCAGTGGTTCTCGATGGGGCCGAAGAAGCCGTGGTCAGAGTCGAGCGAGTCGGCCAGCTGGTCGAGGGGGAGGCGCTGGATGCCGTCGAACTCGCTGTCGGCGAGCAGGACGGCATCGTCGTCGTAGCCGACCGCGACGACGATGTGGGGGCTGAAGTGGACGTCCGAGTCGAAGTAGTCGAGATAGTAGATGTCCACGAACAGGAGGACCGGTCGACCCGCGTCGAGGTGGTCTCTGATACCCGCCCACGCATCGTCGAATGACTGCCCGCGGCGCTCTTCGAAGGCGATACCGAGGTGGTCGTAGAAGCCGGACTCCAGCCAGGGGGAGCGTCCCACGAATTGGCGGGTCGGGGAGTCGTCGCTCTCGATGTAGCTGAACCCGAGGCCGGCACCGATGCCGAAACACAGCGGTTCGGAGAGGCCCCACTCGCGGAAGTCAGAGACGTCGCGGAGGGAGGTGGACCCACAGTGATTGCCGGTCTCGTGTGCGAATCCCTTGAGCATGGTCACTGTGAGTGGTGCCGATGCGAAAATCGTACCGACTCGTCGTCGCACCGACGACGGGGCGTCGTGGCCGCGGCTATCTCACCCCGCGGCCGGGTCGTGACAGACGGGACAGACGGTCTGGTCGTTCCTGTGCTCCAGGCCTGAATCGGTGCCGGTCCAGCCGCACATCGGACACTGCACGGGCTCGGAGTTGGCCATGTGCCGTCTGGGACGTGTCGCTCGCCGCCGAAAAACGTGGGGCCGATGTGGCTAGTTCCCGGCAGTCTAGCCCCGGAGCCGTCCGGGCAACCGCGATAGTGGTGGACCCCGTACTCGACAGCAGTGCCTCGAGGGGGAGTCACTGGAGTCAATATCCATGCCAATCGACCCGGTCTGCGGGATGGACGTCGAGGAAGCGGACGCCGAGACGGTGCGGTTCGAGGGCGAGACCTACACCTTCTGCTCGCAGGACTGTCGCGAGCTCTTTCAGACGGCTCCGGAGGAGTACGTGAACCAGCCACAGCCACATCTTAGCCATGTGGGTTCGGTGACGGTCCCCCGGATTCCGTACGGGCGAGCCAGGGGAGCGTTCGACCTGTCGATTCAGCATCCTGGGCAGCTCTCGGTCGGAGACAGCGTGACGTTCACCAGATCCCTCACCGAGGGGGACGTGCGCACGTTCGCGGAGGCGACCGGGGACACGAACGCCCTCCATCTCAGCGAGGCGTTCGCCACGGAGACACGATTCGGGCACCGGATCGCTCACGGGACGCTGGTCTCCGGCCTCATCAGTGCGGCACTCGCCTGCTTCCCGGGATTGACCATCTACCTCTCCCAGAACCTCGAATTCGAGCGACCAGTCGACATCGGGGAGACGATGCACGCCACCTGCGAGATACTCGAGGACCTCGGCGAGCGCCGCTTCGAACTCTCGACGCGCATCGAGAACGATGCGGGTAAGACCGTCATCGACGGCACGGCAGTCGTGCTGGTCGACCCGCTCCCGAGCCTCTCGTGAGGCTGTCCACACCGTTCTCGAAGGAAAAACGGTGTAGACCGTGTAAACCGTCTACACGGTTCAGTCCGCAGTATCTACCGCGGGAGCGTCCCGGTCGACCTGCAGCGGGTTGCCCGACGACATCGCGGTCAGCAACCGGAGGAACTGCCCGGCGTTCGTGAGCAACTTGTTCTCGGCCTTGCGCAGATGCTCCTCGAACGTCGACCGCGCGACCGAGGTCTGGGCAGCGAGGTCACGGAGCGACGTCTTCCGTGGCTGCTCGTAGTAGCCACGTTCGAGGGCGAGCTGGAGGGCGGCCAGCTGTCGGTCGGTAAGCCCCTCGAACAGCTGGTCGACCGGCGTCAGCATGCTGTGGGGGACCTGTTGTTCGGCGAGGGCGGTCTTCGAGAGTACCTCGATATCGCGGTCGGCGTCGAGTTCGGAGAGGAGGGAACGCACGTCACCTTCGTCGAACGCGATGACGGTGTAGTGTTCCCAGCCCTGTTGATGGACCGTGGGTGGCTGGTAGAGGCACGCGTGGTCTTCGAACCGTTCGATGATGGAACCCTCCAGCGAACAGAGACACGATTGCGTGACGACGTGGACACCAGACTCGTCGACCGACTCGTGGAGGACCGTCCCGAGTTCCCTGATGTCCTCGAGCAACTGCTCGGTCGGCGTGTCGGCAGACGTTATCTCGAGCACCTGGCACTCGCTGAGGTACCACTCGCGAATGGTGAGGTCCGGGTAGCGCTCGGAGAGGTCGCGATACGGGCACTCGTGTCGCACCCGGAACGAGGCCTGGTACAGACTCATGGGTGGAATGTAGGCCGCCGCGTGAATAGGGGTGCCGGTCATGTCCGGCACTACTGATTCACGGGTACTCGCACAACGGATGGGCAATGAGTGCAGCAACAGACCTGGAACAGGGCATCCGTGCGCACATCGGCCAGTTCTCGTTGCACGTCCTGCTGGTGTTCGCGACCGGACTCACCATCGGCTCCGAGCGTGCCGTGGTCCCGGTTCTTGGCCGGGACGTGCTCGGGGTGGAATCCGTGGTCGTCATCGGCTCATTCGTCGTCTCCTTCGGCGTCGTCAAATCGCTGCTCAACCTCTACGCCGGCAAGTGGGGTGAGGAGTACGGCCGCAAACCAGTTCTCGTCCTCGGCTGGGTGACTGCCCTGCCGCTCCCGCTCATCCTCGTCTTCGCACCCAACTGGGCGTGGATCACGGTCGGGAACGTCCTCCTGGGAATCAACCAGGCGCTGACGTGGAGCATGGCCATCAACGCGAAGATCGACCTCGCGGGCCCGGACCAGCGCGGCCTCGCGGTCGGTATCGATGAGGCGTTCGGCTACACCGGTGTCGCGGTGGGTGCGTGGGTCACCGGCGCGATTGCAGCCCGGACAGGACTTCGACCGGAGCCGTTCTACTTCCTCGCCGTCGTGGTCGTGCTGGCCTTCCTGATATCGGTGTTCCTGATACGCGAGACCGTCCAGTACGCGAAGGCGGAGGGTGACGACGACCACCACGACGCGAACCTCTCGTTCGGGGCGGTCCTGAAGCGTGCGACGTACGGCGACCGGACGCTGTTCGCCGCGGCCCAGGCCGGCCATATCGAGAACTTCGTGGATACGCTGTTCTGGATCGCGGTGCCCCTCTACCTGACGAGCCAGGGGTTGGGCATCGGTGCGGTCGGCGTGGTCATCGGCGTCCACAGCGCGATGTACTTCCTGCAGATTGGCACGGGTGGACTGGCAGACCGTATCGGTCGTCGCCCCCCGGTCATCGCGGGGATGTTCCTCGCGGCAGCGGGCGTGCTCGGGATGGTGTTCGTCGAGGGGTACCTCCCGTGGGTCGCCATGGCCGCCGTCTCCGGCATCGGGATGGCACTGCTCTATCCGAACCTGATGACGGTCCCGAGCGACGCCGCGCACCCGACGTGGCGCTCGGCCGGAATGGGCGTGTATCGAATGTGGCGCGACTCGGGCTACGCCGTGGGTGCCGTCGTCATCGGGCTCTCGATGGAGTTCGTGAACGCCGAGGCCGCGTTCTACCTGACCGGGGTGTCGATGCTGGTCTCCGGGGCGGTCGTGTACCTGTGGATGGAGGAGACCCACCCCGAGTTCGGAACGCACGAACCACCCGCGCCTGCGCCGGAGTCACGAGGTCGGACAGTATCGGACGATTGATCTCCGGTGAGGGCTCTATCTGGCGAGGCTAGTAAAACCTCAAGTAGCGGTTAGATGTACTGACACCGAATGGATGTTGGGGGGTAGACTCCACCTCAGTGGTGGAGCGGGTTGCCCCTGAACATGAGAGATACAGCTCCCTGTAACAGGTCTCACCGTCTCGAAGATGCGAGTCGGTATTTGAGGGGTAACTGCAAGTTCGACAATGATGCAGTCAACGATAATTGTATTACTTGATATCTATTCAGGATTGATTGTTCGGCGCCTGTGATTGTTCTTCTATGGGTGGTAGTGCAGGTCTCTGGGTGCTTGTGCGGTAATATCAGCACCCGCCACTACTGGACTGACGGTGTCAGTTCAGGATTAGGCTCTAGAATGCTCCTGAAAATACAGGCTCGGCGTCAGAACTCGGTGACGACCTCGACGCCCTGGGTCTCGTAGTCATCGCGGCGACGCGGTCAGCCACCCCGTCGAGTGATTGTTCAAGCCACTTCGATGGCCACATCTGTTGGAGTCGGATTGTCGATGTTGTCGCCGACGGGACAGCGTTCCTCGACCTCCACGCCTAACGCTTCTAGAGCTTCCTCGTCGGCGTCAGATTCAATTTCGATCCGGACGTTGATCTCCTGATAGCCCGCTCGGACGTCTTCGTTGAGGCCCAGAAACTTCCGTGGGTCGAGGTCGCCTTCGATCTCTATCTTGACGCTTTCAAGATCGATCCCGCGCTCTTCGCTGACGGTGTGCACCACGACGTTGAGACAGCCGGCCCACGCTCCAATGAGGTATTCGACAGGGTTTGGTCCGTCGTTCGTGCCCCCCAGTGACGATGGCTCATCAACGACGAATTCAAAGTTACGCGACTCGACGACCGTCTTCGTCTCGCTCTCACTTTCGGCCGATACTGCGAACCGTTCTATGTGGTCTGCCTCGCTCATGGAGTAGGTCGACGAGACGTCACCCCATCAAGCGAACGACTGTGGTCAGATACGCTGCCGTCCATGACGCTCGTTCTCACCGATTTGGGGTTTACAACAACTCAAACTCCTGGATTGCCGCAGATGGGGAGTCCGGCGGAGTCATCCATCTCGGCAAGTATTGGAATCGATATCGCTGATGTACGCAGGTCGCATTTCAGATGGATGCGAGGAGGAACCCCACGGCTTGAGCCGTGGGAGGAATCCGGTAGTCATGTCCACTCCCACCCGAACAGAGAGGCTCGCCGTCAGAACTCTGTGACAACTTCAAACCCTGCAGTCTCGTACTCGCTCATCGCGCCGAGTCGGTCCGAGACCGCATCCAGCGAGACACGCTTCGTCACGAGTGCGGCCGGGTCGAGGCGGCCCGAGGCCATCATCGTGAGCAGTTCGTCGTACCGCGAGGGCGGCATCCCCCGCGACCCGAGGAAGTCAACGTCCCAGCGCGTCATCGCGTCGATGGGGAGCGAGACCTCGCCCTTCTCCGCCTCGGTGGTCAGCCCGAGCTGGACGTGTGTGCCGCGTGTGGCGAGGCACTCGACGCTGTTTCGGCAGGTCTCGGCGCGGCCGAGTGCATCCACGGATACGTCGGCTCCTCCATTGGTCCGGTGTCGAATTTCGGCTGGCACGTCGTCGACCTCGGTGGCGTCGACCGTCACGTCCGCCCCGAGGTCGGTCGCCATGTCGAGGGGTTCCTCGCGAACGTCCACGGCGACGACGCTGGCCCCGAGCGCCGACGCGATCTGCACGCCTGCGAGGCCGAGGCCGCCACAGCCGTGGACGGCGACCCAGTCGCCACCTTGCACCTCGGCACGGTGCGAGAGCGCGTGGAAGGCTGTGACGTATCGACAGCCGAGTGCGGCCACGTCCTCTGCGGATACTCCGTCCGGGAGGCTGACCGCGTTGAAGTCGGCGTGGGGGACGTGGACCTGTTCGGCGAACGCGCCCGGTGCATCGGCCTCGAACCCGAGGGCGTAGCCGTCGTCGCAGACGTTCCCGTGGCCGTTGCGACACTGCGGACAGGTGCCGTCGCCGAGGTTGAACGGGACCGCGACCCTGTCACCGACCTGGATCTCGGAGACCTGGTCGCCGACTTTCACGACGGTTCCCGCGGGTTCGTGGCCCAGTACCTGCCCGAGGGGGACCTGGTCGTCGGCCCACTCGCCGTGGCCCTGCCAGGCGTGCCAGTCGCTCCGACAGATGCCGCAGGCGTCCACGTCGATGACCGCTCCATGCGGAGCCGGTTCGGGTGGGTCGATTGATTCGAGAACGAGTGGCTCACCGTAGGCCTCGAGTACGAGTGCGCGCATGGCAGTGCAATGCCACGCGGGCGGCTTAACAGTTCAGCGACCCTGTTGAAAATTGAGACACCAAACTGATTACGGGCTGAACTCTTGGACTAGACAAAGTGAAGCTCGTACCTGCGCTCAAATGGACCGGTCAAGTGCTGGGAGTGGAACTCCTTCTGGCGTTCTTCATATTCGAACCGAGCGTCTGGGAACACAACCAGTTCGCCTTCGAGAAACTTGTCGTGTTTATCATATTCTCGATTCTCGCCGCGGGTCTGTTGTTGCTACGAACCGTTGATAACTCACTGGCGAACAGGTAGGATTAGACTGGAGTCCTCTCGGTAGTGGAGAGTTGGTCACGTCGGTAGTACGCGGTTCTGACGACCGACTGTTGCAGCGAGAACGGTAGCAAATCAGAAGGAATCCGCCAGTTCAGCGACCCCCCGATTCTGGGTCATTCCTTTCGACGGCCGAGCACCCGAGTGTTCCCGCTCCGGTTGTCGACGTACACGGTTCGACTTTCGCCGTCAGCGTCCGCGCGGACGACCCACAGCGGCTCCTCGCGGTAGGGGTCTTCGTCGACCGAGATGTCCGTGTATCCCTCCTCGCGCAGGGCTTCGACGGACAGGTCGATCGCTTGCTCTGCCGTCTTGACCACGAAGTCCGACTTGTCGAGCCGGACGACGAGCGTGGGTGTGTCGACGGTCCGGATGACCCGCTCCGTGACGCTCCCCAGCAGGTAGCGGTCGACGCCCGTCCGTGCATGGGTCCCGAGGACGATGAGGTCGATGTCGTTCTCCTCGGCGTACGCCCGGATGCGCTCGTGGGGTGCGCCGACCTCGACGGCGGTCTCGACTGTGACGTCGTGTCTCTCGGCGACGTCGGTCACCTTCGCGAGTGCCTCGTCACTCGATGGTGGATTCGGTCGCCCGTCGAGTTCTTGGAAGTCACGCTGCGGGCTCTCCACGTAGAGCGCATGGACTGTCGAGCCGAATCGCTCGGCCAGTTCGAGTGCGTGTTTGGTGGCGTTCTCGGAGCCGGGGCTACCGTCTGTCGGAACCAGGATGTGCTCGTACATGGTCGATACTCCACCTGGTTCTTCGGTCTCCCTGCTGATATATGTGGGACATGGTTCCATCGTTGTGAGAATGTGCCAGCAAGCGCGTGGGCTCGCTGGTCTCCAGAAACCGTTTCCGGGCTGGCCACTCATTCATCGTTATGTCGAGTATCGACCTCACGCCCGTCCCTCGCGGGCACATCGTCGCCGACGAGTCGTTCATCTTCGAGGGGGCAGCCGTCGCGACCGCCTCGGACCCGAATCCGAGTCACGAGCGTCGCCGCTGTCCCGTCTACAACGTGGTCATCGACCACCCCAACGCGACCATCCTCTGGGACACCGGCTCGCATCCCGACGCGGGTGATGGGCACTGGCCGGCCGACATGTACGACGCGTTCACCCACGAGGGGGCACGGCCATTGTCGGAAGATCTGGCGTCGGTCGGGTACTCGCTGGAGGATATCGACGCCGTGGTCATGAGCCACCTCCACCTCGACCATGCGGGGGGCCTACACAATTTCGAAGGGACCGAGGTTCCAATCTTTGTCCACCGCGACGAGTTCGAGTTCGCGTACGTGAGCGCGAAGACCGCCCACGGGGACGAGGCGTATCTGGAAGGCGACTTCGACCACGAGCTGAACTGGCAGCTCGTCTCGGGGCCGCGCGCCAGTCCGTTCCCCGATGTGGACCTGTTCCACCTCCCCGGGCATTCACCCGGCCTCGTCGCGACGGTCATCGACCGTGCGGATGGACCCGTCATTCTGGCTGGCGATATCGGCTACGTCGAGGAGAACTGGACTGAACGGCGGCCGATGGGCGGTTCACTGCTCTGGAACAAGGAGTTGTGGCTGGAGAGCTGTGCACGGTTGGACGATCTGGCGACGCGGTTCGACGCGACCGTGGTCGTGGGACACGACCCGGATGCGATAGCGACCGTCGACCAGCTGTAGGCCAGGCAGCCAGTGGTGGACTGAGTCAGGAAATCTGGACCTGCGAAGAGAGAAGCAAGAGAACGACAGCGAGTACGGTGTTGGTATCGGTTCGGAGGGAGCGGCTCAGGGCATCGAGTCGACGTCGATGGTTCCGTCGGAGTAGACGGTGACGAAGCAGTCCGCGTAGCCGAACGCGACACTGACATCGAAGGTCGTGTCGTCGGGCTCTGTGTCGAGGACCTTGTCTAACGCGTCTGTATCGATCACCTCACCGATCGGTGGCAATTCGAGCGGATCGACGTCGCGAAACTCGGCAACTGCTAAGACGATATCGACGAAACGGTCACTGGAGTCCCCACCCCGGACCTGGCCCGAAGCC